>CAMXOH010000001.1 GCA_947245485.1 uncultured Clostridia bacterium
AATACAAACGTTAATCTGTAATTTAGCTGAATACTCGTCATTGCGAGGGAGCATCGCGAACGCGGCAATCCAGTCATTTTGTTCGTCTTTTCTGGATTGCTTCACTGCGTTCGCAATGACGTTCGTTAATTTACGCGATTTAAATTTCTTTTCCGCTGATTTTCTGCTCACAGGCAGTAGCCTCATTAGAACTCCGCTACTATCGCGGGGTTTTCGTTTACACAAAAAGGGCGGAGCTTTAAAAGCTCCGCCCCCGACTTAATCGGAATAAGTTTCGGTATGAAAGTTTTTCTTTCCGCAGTGCGGACAAGTCAGTTTACGCGTCTTGGGAGTGTGCGCCGAAAAGAAAAATTCCGCAAGTTTGGGACGGAACTTTTCCCCGCATTCACAGCAGATATAAGCGAGATTTCTATGCGCGAGCAGAACAAGGGCAAGCACGAGCAAAACGACGCAAGGCGCCGATATCGCAAACGGCAACCACATTCCCTTAACCGCCCAAAGTACTATCGAAGCGATGAGCGCCGCGTCCGCGACAGCGCCTCCGACGAGCATTCCCGCATAAGTCGCCCTTAGTTTTGTTTTACCTTTCATAATAATACGTACGTCAGAAAATGAGTTTTTGGGCATTGCTTTGCCTTCCGCAAGATACTGTTTAATTACTTTTACGCTTTCGCGTTGGGAAAGTTTTTGACGGATTTCTTCGTCGAGATTTCTCTCCCTTTCGTTCAGCACGGAAAGCAACACTTTACGGCTGTTCTCTTCGTCGGACAATACTTCTTTGATTTGGGCAAGACTCAACCCCAACTCCTTATAGGCGCAAATGAGTTGCATTGTTTTAAGGCTGTTTTCGCCGTAAACTCTTCTGCCGCCCTCGGATAGTCCGTCGGGTTTTAAAAGTCCTTCCCTGTCGTAATACTGTACGGTGCGAACGGTTATACCGCAAAGTTCTGCAATTTCACCCGTTGAATATGACATACTTACCTCCTTTAAGCACACTTTACAATATTACGCAACGTAACGAGCAAGCGTTTTTACAAACTTTTTTTGAAAAATTTTAAATTTTTTTAGTTTTTCACGCGCCTGCAAACGTTTTTATAACCGATTTGAAGATTGCGGTGAACCCCGCCCAAAAATCGGGTATTTTGTCAAGCTCCGCATAAAGAACGGTTTTCATAATTTCATATTCGGTTTTAAGTACGGAAAGCACTGAGCCTTCCGCACTGCTTTTGCCGAGCGCGATTTTACCGACGGCTATGTCGCCGACGGCGATATAACCGCCGCAGGCGTACCCGCCCAGCGCAAACGCGCCGATTGCCGCGCCGCCCACGGAAAACACGCCTACCGCAAGTCCGCCGAATGCGATAACGCCCAAAGCCGCGCCGCCGAATGCGACTATGCCGAAAGACAGGCTTGCAAAACTCAACAGTCCGAGACTGATAATTCCGAACGCAAGCGCGCCCAAACTCACCAACCCGAACGACACAACGCCAACCGACACAAGTCCTACCGAGAAGAAGCCTTTCGCCACTCTGCCTAAACCTATATTTATATGGACGAGGGGCAGACTGCCTATATGCGCATTACTCTTATATTCGAAATATAAGTTATTCAAACTGAACACGGCTTTGCCCTTCTCTTCGGGTGATTCGTCCGCAACCTCGTTGTAGTTGAGAAGATAGTCGCAACTGACGCCGAACATACGGCTCATCTTGACGAGAGTATCGGTTTCGGGAAAAGCCAAATCGCTTTCCCAACGCGAAACTGCCTGACGGGTGACGCCCAACGCCCCAGCAAGCTGTTCCTGCGAAAGTTTCTTGTTTTTTCTGCACGCGGCAATTTTTTCGCCCGTAGTCATAATGCACCTCTCTTGAATTTATGACTTAATTATAACCCCGATGGCGGAAAAGAGCAACGGCGGAACGGTTGCATAATGTAACTTTTGAATTGCTTTGCGTTATTTTACGCAAAAACGGCGCGGCAAAACAAGCCGCGCCGTAATTTCTTTGCCGTTAAAGCTGTTTAATCTCTGTATAAGCCATTACGAAAGGTCCCGTGCCCTTCGCGTCGTTTTCCACTATCGGCTCGGAAATGTAATACGCGTAAGAGCCGTCGCGCTTCCTGTTTGTTTCGGGTCCGAGTCCCGCCATCAGGCATATTCCGCCGAGGTTGAGCTTGCCGTCCGTTTGGGTAAGATACTGTCTGCAAATTCCGTTGAACACCTCTTCCCCGACTTTCGCAAATCTCTTATCCACTAAACCTAAACGCGCGCCCTTCATCATAGCGTACGCGAGCATCGCGCTGCCCGAAGTTTCAAGATAGTTCCCCTCTTGCCCGCCTTTATCCACAACCTGCCAAAACATTTTTTTGTCGGGTTCAATATATCTTTCCAGTCCTTCTACCGTATCTTTGAATATAGCCGTCAATTTGTTTTTAAGTTCCGCCGCTTCGTCCGAAAAATAACCGATTGCGTCTACGAGTCCGACGGTATACCAACCTACCGCGCGAAGCCAGAAGTTTTTGGAAAGTCCCGTATCTTTATCGCTCCAAAACGCGGCTTTGGAGCAGTCCCAACCGTGATAATACAGGCGTTTTTCCTTATCGTACATATTGTCGTAAACATTTTGAAACTGCCTGACTATATCGGCGTAATTTTTACCGCCGTTAAACTCCGTTTCATAGCGGGTATAAAAGACTTGCGCCATATACAGTCCGTCAAGCCAAACCTGATTGGGATAAATTTTTTTGTGCCAGAAATTGCCCGTCGCCGTGCGCGGCTGTTCAGTCACCTGTTTATAGAGCAAATCTATTGCCTTTTTATATTTCGGCTTGCCCGTTTCGCGGTACAAATCGAAAAGTACCCTGCCTTCGTTAAGGTTGTCCACGTTGTACGTTTCGAGTTCGTAGCCGCGGATAGTACCGTCCTCGAACACGTAATAGTCCACGAAACCGTCTATAAAATCTAAATACTTTTTATTGCCCGTCTGTTTGTATATGGTGTACAGCGAAGTCATCATACAGCCGTCTATATAGTTCCAACCGGCAGGTTTGCCGTGCTTTATATTCTCTATATTCCATATGGGCGCGGCGGGCGTAGAGTCGTCTATAAGCCGCTCTATATATTGAGCTATCAACGAATAATCCATTTCAATTTTCCCCTCGGATTTCCGTTCCGTATTTTATACGGACGCTTTTTATTTTTCTTCTATAAGTTCACCGATTTTTCCCGCAATGAGCTTTGCGCCTTCAACGCCGTCAAGCCGCACGTTTTTAAGAACGAGCTTTTCCACGTTGTCGGCATAAATTCCGCCCTTGCAGTATTCGCGCACGCCCGTAGCCATAGCGGGCAGACTGGGTTTCGCGTCCTCTTTGAAACTTATGCTTACGTTTTCGATAACTATTTCTTTTATGGGCAGTTCGGAAAGTCCGTCGAAATATCCCGCCATACACTCGCAGTCTACGCATTCCAAATCGCGGAACTCGAATTTGCCCATATAGGGCGTTCTGTCGTCTACGGGAATATTCGCGTCGTGCGAATATACGTATTCCGTCTTGCCGTCGGGGTCGCAGAAGTAGTACATATTTATTACGAGCGGAGTTATTACGTTTTCCATCTTAATATTTTCGAAACATACGCCGTCGATTATAGCGTACTTACCCCTGCCCCTGCGGGATTTTATTCTGAGTCCCCTGTCCGTATGACTGAACAGGCACTGACCGACTGTAAGATTTTTCACGCCGCCGCTCATTTCACTGCCAAGCACGATTGCGCCGTGTCCGTCGCGGAACAGATTGTTTCTAAGCGTGTGGCGTTCGGCGGGAGTTTGATAGGTCATTCCCATATAGTACTTGCCGCTTTTCAGCGCGCAACAGTCGTCGCCCACGCTGAAATTGCAACCGACAATTTCCACGACGTCGCAACTTTCGGGGTCAAGTCCGTCAGTATTGGGCGCGTTTGCAGGGCATTTAATGCTTATATCGTAGAATTTAAGATTTTTGGAAAAAAACGGATGGAAGTTCCACGACGCCGAGTTTTTACCCGTTATGCCGTGAAAGACAATGTCCTCGCACTTATTCAAAAACACAAGGCGCGGACGGGCGACTTTTCTGCCCTTGGGCGTCGCCCACCACGTTGAATTAACGGCGTTGCCGTCGATGGTTCCCTCGCCGATTACCTTTATGTTTTTCTGCCTGTATGCCGAAATGAGCGATTGGTGACAATCGTAAGGTTCGCCCTCCCAACTCGCAAGCACTTCTTCCTTTCCGTCAATGAACATACGCGCGGGAACGAGCGGGTAATGCTCTTCGACGGTATCGCCCAAAAGCGCTGCGCCCTTTTTGAGTTCGAGCGTGATATTGCTTTTAAGTTTGACGGGACGGATAAGATAAGTTCCCTCGGGAACAACCACTCTTCCGCCGTCAGGGCAAATATCTATTGCCGTCTGTATAAAGAACGTATCGTCCGAAACGCCGTCGCCCTTCGCGCCCATTGCTTTCACGTCTAAACACGCTGTTTCTGGCAACGTGGTAAAGGTGATTTCTCCGCCGCAACTTGCCGCGACGGTGTATTTTGTGTCGGGCGTCAGGTTGAAAAGCGAAAACACGTTTGTTTTGCGTTCGGTTTTTTCCTGCACTCCGTTTACAGTCAAAGTGTAACTTTCGGGGCAATAGTACGGCTCTTTATTTTGCATTTCAAAACAAGCGGAAACGCTTGAAACAAACAGTTTTTTAAACATTTATTGCACTCTCCTTTTTCCTTTGTCTGCCGACAATATACACAACCAAATCTTTTATGCCTATGAATACCATATCCGCCAGCACCGTGAACACGCCGAAGAGCAGAGGTTCTATTCCCGCGTGTATGTGGTTCTGCGTATGCGCAACGGCGTTTATAATGAGGTTGAGTCCCATATACATATAATTGACGCACAAAATTACGAATACGTAGTAGAGAATATTCGTGAAAAATGTCCAGAAAGCCTTGAACGGAAAGGGAAACATCATATACGCGTTGTATTCGCGTTTGTCGGTTTCCATATAGCGGAACAGCGGGTTGACGAGAACGTCCACGATTATACCCATCACCGCGCCCGTTAAAACTACCGAGTCGAGCGTATCGCTTATACCGAGTCCCCATAAGATGAAATAGCACACCGCGCCCGCAAACCAAAACTTAACGAAAAGCGCCTTTAACCATGACGGAACGCGCGAAAGCAAATCGGTCTTATACGGGTCGAACTGCCTGCGCTTTCCGCCGCGCGTGTAGTTTTTCGCGTCTTCCACGCCCGTGCAGTCGGCGATATCCATAGATACCTCGCCGTACTGAGAAGTGTCCTCTCCCTTTAACGCGGCAACCAACTCGTCAACCTTATCGACTCTCAAATCGTAAAAGTTTTCTATCGTGGTTTCCTGAATTTTTTTCTTTTTAGCCATAAAATACCCGTTCGGAAAAATAACCGACAAAAACGATTTTGCCGGTTATCTCCATTTTTGATTTTGTAAATTTATTATTCCTGTTCGGTGTCGAGCGCTTCGGTAAGCTGAGTAGATTCGACAACCTTTCTTGTATTGATTTTTTTAATCAGCTTGCCGTATAAGGGATAAGTCGCCGTAAGAAGAGCGGCAAGTCCCAAAAATATTGCGTGTACGAGAACGCCGTTAATCGCGCCGAATATGAATTTCCTTTTGGGAGCGAGCTGAGCGTCGCTAAGTACCTGGTCCGCAATCCACGCCTTGTTCCACTGAACGTAGAGGAGAATATCCAGTCCCAACATAACCGCCATAAAGACGAACGCGAGGACAAGCATAACTACTTTGGGTTTTTTAGCTCTCTTAGGGAACGCGTACATAAAAAGAAGCAGAACGAGAATCGAAAAGAGTGTATTGACGAATATGCTTATGGGCACGCCTTCCTTGGGATAACCCAAACCCGCCTGAGATATTTTACCCAAACTGAAAAGATATATAAGAGAAGAAACTATAAGCACGAAGAAAGCGACGTTCATCGGTCTGCGTTTTAAATTGACGACGAACTTTCTTAACCGTTCCTTTATGCCCCCGCCTATTCTCGCGCCGAGCGAAGGCTTTTGTTCGGTTTCAATAACGTTTTGATTTTCAGCCATACGTTTTTCCTCCTTACCTTATAGCCTTTCCGGGCAACTCTTTGCCGTTTTCGTCTTTTGCGGGCAGTTCGAAGAAATGCACCTTATCGGGGTCGAAGCCTATGTCGATTATATCCCCCGCCTTGTAATTGCACCATTCGGCAAATTTGCAGACTATATATTTAACGCCCGCAACCTTGCCGTGGACAAGCGTGTTCATTCCGAGATTTTCGTTATTGGTTACGTGAAGTTTTACGGGTCCCGGACGGATTATGTTCTCGGGACGGGCGCCCAAAATCACTTCCTTACCCTCGTAGTCCTTTAAAATTTCCCTGTGCTTCTCCGTAAGCGGATAGTCGAAAAGTTGGTTTTTGAAATGCCCGTTTTCAACTTTTCCCTCAAACATATTCATAGGAGGAAGTCCTATGAAAGTTGCGACGAAAGTGTTTGCGGGTTTTTCGTACAAGTCGATGGGATTGCCGATTTGCTGAACGTGTCCCATAGACATACATACTATTCTGTCCGCAAGCGTCAGAGCTTCCGTCTGGTCGTGCGTGACGTACATTATAGTTGCGTTAAGTTTTTTATGCAACAGTATGAGTTCGCGCCTCATAGAACCGCGCAGTTTCGCGTCGAGATTTGATAACGGCTCGTCGAAAAGGAACAGTTTGGGGTTACGTACAATCGCCCTGCCCATTGCAACGCGCTGGCGCTGTCCGCCCGAAAGCTGCTTGGGTTTTTTATTGAGCTGCGTCTTCAAATCAAGAATTTCCGCCGCCGCCATAACCTTTCTGTGTATAATCTCTTTATTCTCCTTGCGGAGCGTAAGCGAAAACGCCATGTTTTCGTATATAGTCATATGTCCGTACAGAGCGTAGTTCTGGAAAACCATCGCTATGTCTCTGTTCTTCGGCGGCTCTTTCGTGCAGTCCTTATTGTCGATAATAAGTTTACCTGCGGTAATGTCTTCGAGTCCCGCAACCATTCTGAGAGTCGTAGACTTGCCGCAACCCGAAGGTCCTACGAGTACTATAAATTCGCCGTCTTTTATATCGAGGTTGAAATCGTAAACCGCCTGAACTCCGCCGTCATAAATCTTATCGAGATGCTGAATATTAACTTCGGGCATTATTTCACCTCCCCTTGCGCGTTCTCTTCCGCTGTCGCGTTTTTAAGCGCTTCGTCGAGGACGGCATCCGAAACGGTGTGAACGGCGTTGGACGAATCCTTTTCGTCCATTCTCTTTATAACCTGCATTACGTCCACTTCTCCGCTTTCGACTTTCTTCATATGCGCTTCGAGTCTTGTAGCCTGAACCCAGCCGATTACCGCCGCGCCCGTAAGGCACGCCGCGGACGCAACGAGATAGACAACGAAAATCGTAAATATTATACCGCTTTGTTCTGGCGTAGGATAAAACCCGAAGTACCCCGCGGTGAGTATCTTATTTTTAAGTCCGTAGAGCGGATAACCGAAAATACGGAGTATCTGAAACGCCGCTATTCCGAGAAGAACGTACGAAAAAGTTTTATTGTAATTCTTTACGTTTTCCGAAGAAAGGAACGTAGCAAGCAAAATTATGAGCGTTAAAATAACCGATATGCCGATTGTTATCTTATAAAAATATTTGTCGTTTTCGGCGTACAAAAGCATAAAGTAGAGGCAGTTGAACACTAAACCCAAGAGCGCAAGCACCTGAGCCCATTTGTTCTTTTTATAGCGCATTATGTCGTGGCTTATGGTTATTTGGTCGGGAGTTTTCTTTTCCATTACGCAACCTCCTTAACCGCTCCGTTTTCGAGAAGCCTTTTTTCGCCCTGCATAAGTTTGATTTTCCATACGAGATTTAAAATAAATCCAATGGCGTTGAGTATAAGTACGCCCGCTAAACAGAATCCGAGCGGCATAGTCCAGACGCTGTATTTCCAACTGCCCACAGGATAAATCGATTCGTAAATAGATTTTGCCTCTTCGAGATTTATCTTTGCAAGCAATCCCTGACAGTTCACAACCATAGCTATAACAACGATTGCCGTAACAATTTGAATAGCGACAATAATTCCGGTTGCGACGTAATTAGTTACGTAGTATTTGCGCCTTGACTGCGAACCCATAATATAGTTAAGGCAAACGCCCAAAATAAGTACTATACCGAGAATAAGCATTGTATCGCTGACGCCTTGCGTTGCGAAAAAGAAATCCCGCGCGCCCGCTAAACTTTCCACGTCGGTTTTAGCGTCGTACATATCCGAATTCTGCAACTGAAAAATAGTTCCGTTGCAAAAAATAAGTCCGTATACCGCAGTCAACGCCGCAATAATCAGCGACACGAGCATAAAGATTTTCTGAAATCGCATTTGAGTTTTCATAATCGATTTTCCCCATTGACTTACTCTGCGCGCCCGCCCGCAAGGCGGGCGCGCCTGTAAGCCGTTTTATTTAGTCCGTTTGAAATAACTTAATTAATCTGTTAAAGTATTGTAGTAAGTTTTAAGTTTGTTCCAAGCCTGTGTAAGGAATCCGTCAACGGCTTCCATCCCCTCGCCTTTAAGCATATTGATAAATCCTTGCGCGTCGGGTTGAATCAAGAAAGATTCCATACCGGTAAGTTTTTCACCTGCTTTTGCATAGCCTTTATACATAACGTCGGTAAGAATATTACCGGATGCGCTTTTGTTAGCGTAGAAGAAGTTTGCATTTGCCGCATTGCCGTAACCGGAAACGCTCTTATACGTAACGCTCATTGCGTTGATATGCGCGTTGGTGAAAGGAAGCGAGGAAGGAACGAGCGTGTACCACCAGTTGTTAGTATCGATAGTCTGAACGGTGTGTTTAATCGTTCCGTTTACGTTGGCGATTGCCCAGATATCCGAGCCTATAAGTCCGCACTTAGCCGTACACTGATATTCGAACCCTTGGTCCTTATTGCCGAAGTTGAGCGCAGAACCGAGGTATTGACGCGCGTAGTTGGTGAAGTTGCCTTCCGCAACAGAGAAGAACAGAGATTTGCTTTCATCCGTCATTGTGGGAACCATCTTGCCGTTGTAGTACGTGCCGGTATAAAGTTTATTGCCGTAGCAAAGATACTGTCCCTGATACTCTTCGGTCACATAGTACATTTCGCCGTCGTGCGTTGCCACTATTCCCTGAGTCTTAGCTTCTTCGAACGTAGGACTCGTTACGGGCGTGCCGTACCAAGTACCGTATTGAGCATTCTCCTGTTTGCCCTGTTCCCTCGTAACGTTTCCAGCTTCGGAGAAAGGTCCGTAAGTGAGAACCATACTGCCGTCGTTTGAGAACATATAGTCGATTAACGTGAGCACTGCGCCCAGTCTGTCGGGATTGTCTCTGACGTAATCTACGGGAACCGCAAGTCCGCCGTCCTTGACTCCGCGCCAGCTTTCGGTAAATCTCATAACTTCTTCCGCCGTGCCGTCGCCGTCTACGTCCCATCTCGATACGGGGGTAAGGATGGGCGCGTAGTTATAACCTTCTTCTACGGTTGTATCTTTAATCGTCAATTCGCCGGAAGCAAGGAAGCCGCCCGTCTTAGTCTGAGTCTGAACGTAGTCGGTAGAACTGTAATACTGAATACCGCTGTTTGCGCTTTCGTTTGCTATACTGCCGACGCCGTCTTTACCCGCCTGTCCCGTATAGTAGAGACCTTCCTGAGCAAGATAGCTCATATTATTGAGCGCGTCCCAGTAAGCCTTATCGTTACGCGCGTCCTTTATATCTCCGTTTTTATCGATATACGCATAGAGAGACACATATCTCGAAGTAAGTCCGCGAACGCCGTAAAGTTCGCCCGCCATGGAAGCTATATCGTAGGTTCTGTTCGTAGTTCCGAGACGGGAACCCAAGAAGTACGCGTTTTCACCCTTTGAAGAAGAACCGAGAAGCGCGC
The DNA here is from genome assembly GCA_947245485.1 of uncultured Clostridia bacterium. Lineage (GTDB taxonomy): Bacteria > Bacillota > Clostridia > Christensenellales > Borkfalkiaceae > Coproplasma. Next base: position 10,006 of record CAMXOH010000001.1, read on the forward strand.
TCGAACACATAGCCGCTCTGCCGAGCGCAACGTAGAGGTCAACGTCCCAAGCCGCATACGCGCTGTTGAAAACTTCGGAAGCAACAGTATAGAACGGCGTGCTTTCGCCCGTTTTGTGGTAGGCTACTTTAATATACTCTTTGAGCACCGTGAGAAGTTGCGCGCCCGTGCAGTTACCGCTTGTAGCGTCTATAATCTGATTCTGAATATCGACAATATTGCCGGAAGCGCTCTGGGGCGTTGCCGTAGCGGGAAGCGCCGCTTTAACCGCCGTATAAAGCGCGGACTGGCTGTCTTTGAGCGCCATAATAACCGCGCCGTAATCTACCGTAAGCTCGACGGTATCGCCTTTTTTAGCTTCTATTACCTGCGACTTGTTATTGCCTACTTCGGGAGTGCCCGTCAAAGCCGCAGGGTCCGTAACCTTAATCTTATAATTATCGACTGCGGTCTTACCCATAAAGGACTCAACCGAGTGCTTGTTGCCGACTACTGGTGTTACGCCTTTATTAGCGGCCTTATTCTTTTCCGCCGCTTGGGATGCGAACGTGCCCGTTGCCGCGGAAACGTTATCCGTATCGAGAAGTTTCTCGACAATGTCTTTACGCATTAGAATATATTTTTCTATATCGTCGTTACCGTCGAAATAGGGAATCATATACATAGCGCCCGTGGAAGTATTTGCCGTAAGAGAGAGTCTGACGACGGGATTTGCTTCGAGGAACGCCTTGTAGTTGGGCATATAATCAAGATAATCCGCAATGTTTAGCCATGAACCCGCCGCCGATTCGTTCACGATTGTAACGTTGGAAGCTGTAAGCAGACCGTAGCTTGCAAGTCCGTCACTCTGTTTAATTGCGTCTATGTTTTTACTTGCCTCTGTATTACCTTTTGCAACCCAATCATCGTTGACTTTTATGCCGAGATTGTGCGAAAGCGCCTGCCATGCGGGTTTGAGGTCTTTATCGGTGTACCTGTGTCCCGCAAGAACCATGTTACTCGCCGTCGAACCGCCTACGTTGCCGATAAGCGTGGTATTATAGGTAATACCCGTTACAGCCGAGTTATAACCCATTGCGGTTTTGACTTCCGTACCTTCCGCATAGACGAGCTTGCCGTTCTCATCGACGTTGACTTTCAGTTCGCCCTTCTTGCCGTTGTTCCTATCGCACGCCGCGAACGGTATTGCGATTGAACCCGCCATTACGATAGAGACTACCGCAGTGACAATTTTCTTTGTTTTGTTCATTTTTTTCTCCTTATTATATATTTAATATAATTTCCCGATTTAAAAATTCTTTAAGAGAATTACTCTTTTACGCCGCCCATATTTACGCCCTTTGCAAAATATTTCTGTATGAAAGGATAAATAACAAGAATGGGTATCATAGCGAAAACTACCATAGCGTAAGCTATCGAAGTCGCCTGACCGAGATGAGCTATTTCCGCCGTGTCCGCATTGTATTCGCCCGTAAGCGAAGTGTTTATCTGAATGAAGTCCCGCATATACACCTGTACGGGCCATGAATAGCTCTGTCCCGCGGCGCCCGTTACTTTATACGCCCAGAAATAGCCGTTCCAACGCGAAATTCCGAAGAACAGCGCGACGGTTGCGATTGTGGCCCTGCTCATAGGAATATATACTTTCATAAGAATCTGCAATTCGGTTGCGCCGTCTATTCTCGCCGCTTCCTCTATTTCCGAGGGAACTCCCTCGAAAGAGTTTCTGAGGAGTACTATATTCGTCGCGTTCATACCCATTGCTAAAACTATAAGCCATTTAAGGTCTATATCGCCCATATTGGTACTGCCCGCGAATATGGTTGCCATTACCCTTCCCGTTGCCTGGTAGTTGAGGAACTGGGGCACGACGCCCGCCGCAAACCACATAGTGAACACGAGGAAGAAGTTGAAACCGTGCCTGCCCATAAGTCTTTTCTTCGAAAGGGCGTATGCTCCGAGTATGGAATATATGAGACACCAAATCGTTCCTATAAACGTTACGAACAAAGTATTGGAATAGCTCACCCAGAAACTTGCGTTGGAAAGCACGTATTTTGCCGCTTCGATTTGAAGTTTACCCGTTGGCCAAAGCACAATCTCGTTGTCTCTTACCGCGTCAAAACCGCTGAACATCGAACTTAATGCGAATAACAGAGGATACACGCAGAGAATTGCGAATATTATAAGGAAGAAATAAGCTACTATTTTAAATATAAGCTCGCTGACTTCTGTTTTTCTTTTCATAAGTCTTTACTCCTTAATAAAGCGAAACGTCGGACGCTTTTCTCGCTATGGCGTTGGAGCCGATTACAAGAATCATACCGATGAGGTTATTCGTCATTTCGCCCGCGATACCGAACGCCTGCGTACTGGGGTCTGTAAGTCCGTTCGCCCATGTGGATACGACGTTTGCCACTTCGTAGTTGCCGTACGTTGCCGAAGGGCACAGCAGGTAAAGTTTTTCATAGCCTACCGAAAGCAGTCCGCCGATTTTCATAATGAGCATAATTATGACGGTTGAAAGAATGCTCGGAATAACCACATACCTCATCTGCGCCATCTTGCCCGCGCCGTCGATTTGCGCCGCCTCGTAAGAAGTCGGCGAAACCGCAATAACCGCGGCGAAGAACACTATCGAATCGTAACCGGCATGTTCCCATATATCCGTTACTATATAAATCGCCCTGAAATACTGCGTCGTATAGACAAGTCCGCCGGGAAGCGCGCCGTGTAATACGTCCGAACCCGAAATCGCGCCCAAAAGCTGGGAAATGACGCCCACTTTGCTGTCCTCGCCGCCGTTCTGGTTGCCGCTGAAAAGCGCGAGAGTAAGCGAAGTTACGATAACGGTCGAGATAAACTTAGGAAGGTATACGCACACCTGAATTACCGAACGCGTAATATTGGACTTTACTTCGTTGAAGAACAGCGCCAATATTATGGGCATCGGAAATCCGAATAAGAGTCCGTAAAACGCGATTATGAACGTGTTCCTGAACGCGCGCCAGAATTCCAATGCGCTTGCGCCGAAGAAAATCTCGTTAAAGTTATACAACCCCGCCCAAGGACGCTCCGTCGCAATTTCGTAGTTACCGAACCTGAACGCCGCCGTCAGCTCGTACATAGGAAGGTACTTCCAAAGGACGTACACTAAAATCATAGGTACAAGCATCAGATACAGACGCCAATCTTTTAGTATCGTGAACCCCGTCGTCTTCCATTTGTTCCGCTCTGTTTCGTCCCTTACCTGCTGTTCGGCGGACATTGTATACTGTCCCGTAGCCTCGTCGCGGATAAGGAAGTCGTCACATTTGAGTTTGAACATTGAAATTTTTCCTCCATATCACTTAACGTAATTAAGCAATTATTTGTAATGCGGTCGCCCGCTTATTACCTTTTTTACTATTTAATGATTTTTATTAGGTAAGACGCAGTGCAACGCGTCTTACCTCCCCTTTATCATAGGGTATGATAAATTTTTCCCTCTGCCGAGAACTTTTAATCAAATTTCGGCTTTGTTTATTTTTAATACAAATCGTTATCTCTTTTATTTAATATGGAAATAGTTTCCTCGTCTATTTCGATGGGTTCGTCTCCGAACTCGTCGCGCCGACGCTTTTCCTCTCTTTCGCCGTCGAGCCTTCTCAAATAACTTTTCTGGTCCTCGAACATTCCGTCGAGCCGACGCGCGATTAAAATTATGACAAGTCCCACTGCAAGAGAGAACGTTTCCCACACCTGCGACATAAGCGCACCGACGAAGTCCTTTCCGAAACATACCGCAACCAACGTTCGTCCGAGCACCACGCTCGCTTCGCCCGCAACAAGAAACAGCGCGGAGAAGTACCATTTTTTGCGGATACGCTCTTTGCCCGCAAACTTAGTCATTAAAAGCAGAAGCGCGATAAACGCGTTGCCTATTATATAGACGGCGAACAGCTCGTTGGAGAATCCGTCCGTTCCGAGGTTGAGCAGACAAAACAACAGTCCGTCGCCGACGGCGAAGAAGATGCTTTGCCAACCCCAACGCATCATAACAAGAAGTACGAGCGGAACCATCGGTGAAAAAGTAAAACTGCCGTTAAAGGAAATGAACGAGAAGTGTAAAATCAGCTCGAATACCGCAAGTATTATGGCAAACAGGAACAAATCTGTCAGCCTGTACTGCCGAAATGAAATTAATCTTGAACCGTTTTTACGCATATGACTACTTAACGAACATTTTTAATAGGCGATAAATGTCAAAATTTTACATTTAGCTAAGATATTATAACATAGCTTTTTTTCAAAATCAATACTTTTTTTATTGTTTCACGAAATTTTTTATGATACAATAATCACACGATTTTCACACTCGGTTTGTTAAAAAACATAAAAAAACGGGGAAAAACTATGAAAAAAATTTACCTTACGCCAAAAAGCAATCTTGAAAATGAAATTAATTCACTAAACGAACCCGCCGAAGTTTATCTTGCGAACGGCGTCTACACGCAAAAAACAGAAATACGCGCCGACAATATTACTATTATAGGCGAAAACCGCGAACAAACGGTTATTACTTACGGGGATTACGCTAAAAAAATTCATTCGGACGGGCAGGAATACAATACGTTCCGCACTTATACCCTCTGCATAACGGGAAACAACGTACGGCTTGAAAATTTAACCGTCGAGAACTCCAATACCCAGCCTTCCGAAGTCGGGCAGTGTGTCGCGCTGTCGGTGCATTCGAAAAATTTTTACGCAAACAACCTTATTCTGCGCTCCACGCAGGACACGCTGTTCCTCTCGCCTTTCCCCGATGACTTGGTTGTAAGATACAGAAATTTTCTGCCGCCCCGTCAGCTTTATACCGAGGGAGCAAATTTGCATTTATTTAAAAACTGCCGAATCTTCGGAACGGTAGATTTCATTTTCGGCTGTTCGGAAGCGTATTTTAAAAACTGCGATATAATTTCGGTTTACGACAGCAGAATTACGGGATTTGCCGCCGCGCCCGCGCACCCGCTTGCGGAAGAGTACGCATTCAATTTTATCGGTTGCAACTTTGCGTCCGAGGGCGCCGCGCCCTCAACCGTTTTTCTTGCCAGACCTTGGCGCGACTTCGGCAAATGCGCGTTTGTCGAATGCAAACTGGGCAACCATATAAAAGCAGAGCTGTTCGATAAATGGAACGACACCGAAAGAGATAAGACGGCAAGATTTTGTTATTACGGTTTAGACTGCGCGTTTACTCCCTCTCCCGCCGCCTGGGCAAGGGAACTTACGCACGAACAGGCAAATGCTATTATAACGCGTTGCGACTGTAAATTTAACGACAATAACCGTCGATTTTGACGAATATGCGGGAATTAAATTAAAATTTCAAATTACGTTAAGAACTCCCGCGCGGACTCAAAGTCCGCGCGGGAGTTCTTTATGCAATATTAATTATTAAAACCGAAATACTCCGCGGCGTTGTTGTAGCAGACGTCCTCGACGATTTTGCCGAGCGTTGGCAGCTCTCTCTGCGGATACTGCCCGCTTTCAACCAACCTGCCGAGCATCTGGCACAGCAGCCGTCTGTAATATTCATGGCGGGGGTAAGCGAGAAAAGAACGGCTGTCCGTGAGCATACCGACGGACTGCGCAACCAAACCGACTTGCATAAGCGTTTCGAGATTTTGGCGCATACCGTCCTGCTGGTCGAGGAACCACCACGCAGTGCCGACTTGCACCCTGCCCTTTACTCCCTCTTTCTGGAAGCAACCCGCAAGCACGCTGAGCGCATAGTTGTCGCGCGGGTTAAGGCAGTAGAGAATTGTTTTGGGAAGATTTCCGTCCCTGTCGAGTTCGCCCAAGAGCGCGGAAAGTTTTTCCATATAAACCGCGTCCTCTATTGCGTCGAAACCGGTATCGGGTCCGATTTTTTCGAGCATGCTCTTGGAATTATTGCGGAGCGCGCCTATATGATACTGCTGAACCCAACCGTATTTTGCATATTCTTTGCCGAGGAACAAGAGAACGTATCCCTTGTATTTGTCCTGCTCCTCTTCGGAAACAGACTGTCCTTTTAGTCCTTTGAGGAAAATTTTGTTCGCCTCCTCATACGTTGCGGGCGCGTAATGCACCACGTCGAGCGCGTGGTCCGAAAGTTTACTGCCCATTCCGTCGAAGAATTTAATTCTCTCCGAGAGCGCGGCGCATAAGTCCTGTAAAGTTTTAATAGGTTTTTTTACGACGTCGGCAAGCTGTGCAACCCAACTTGCAAACCAGGAAAGTTCTACGTTAATGGCTTTATCGGGTCTGAACGCGGGGCGAACCTTGACTTTGAGCGACTTGTCTTCGTTCATTTTCTTGTGCCATTCGAGCGAATCCACGGGGTCGTCCGTCGTGCAGACAGTCCTTACGTTGAACTTGTACATCATTTCTCTCGCAGTCAGCGTTTCGAGAACTTTATTTGCCTTTTCCCATATAACGTCCGCGTTGGAAGGATTGATTATCTCCTCTATACCGAAGTATCTGCGCATTTCGAGATGAGACCAGTGATAAAGGGGATTGCCCACAAAGTAAGGCATCGACTCGACGAACTGCATATATTTTTTGTAGTCGTCGTCGGGGCCCGAAACGGAGTCCTCGCCGTAGCCGCGCGCGCGGAGAGCGCGCCATTTATAGTGGTCCCCGTATCTGTCGCCCGCGCCGAGCCAAACTTCGGCAAGGTTGCGGAATTTTTTATCTTCATAAATTTCTTTGGGTTGCAGATGACAGTGATAGTCTATAATGGGCATTTTTTCGGCGTGTTCGTGGTAGAGCGTTTTAGCCGTTTCGGTATCGAGAAGAAAGTCTTTATCCATAAACTCTTTCATTATAAAGTTACCCCCGTTTTGAAAATAGCTATTTCCTTAGTATGATTAATCTCGTTTTTGGCGAGCTTGCCGCCTGCTACGGCGACTACCAAATCTATGAGTTTTTCGAGCTGAACGTCGAAGTCCGTATCGAGAACCGCGCCCGCGTTGAAGTCAATCCAGTTGCTCTTTTTATTGGCAAGTTCGGTATTCGTCGCTATTTTTATAGTCGGAACGAACCCGCCGAAAGGCGTTCCCCTTCCCGTAGTGAAAAGAACCAAATGACACCCCGCCGCCGCAAGATTGGTGACGGCGCACATATCGTTGCCCGGTCCGTTGAGTAAGTTCAAACCTTTCTGCGTTACGTAGCAGTCGTCGAAAACAACGTCCTCCACGGGTCCCGAACCCGACTTTTGGGTACAGCCGAGCGATTTGTCTTCAAGCGTGGTTATTCCGCCCGCCTTGTTGCCGGGGGAAGGGTTTTCGTAAACCGCCTGCCCGTTTCTTCTGAAATAGTCCTTGAAATCGTTTATCAGCTTTACCACTTTATCGAAAGTTTCTTCGTCCTTGGCGCGGTTCATCAAAAGCTGTTCTGCGCCGAACATTTCGGGAACTTCCGTAAGAACCGAAGTTCCGCCTGCCGCCACTATATAGTCGCTGAATCTTCCCACAAGCGGATTTGCGGTTATACCCGACAGTCCGTCCGAACCGCCGCACTTTAAGCCGATTTTAAGACATGAAATATCCGCTTCCTCGCGCGTATCGAGTTGCATGACGTCGGAAATCTGTTTGAGGAGCTGAACGCCCGCCTCGATTTCGTCCTCGGTTTCCTGACAGACGAGAAATTTTACCCTGCTGTGTTCAACCGCGCCCAAAGTGTCGCGGAAAGCCGACATCTGATTGTTTTCGCAACCGAGTCCGAGCACAAGCACGCCGCCCGCGTTGGGATGGCGAACCATTTTCTGTAAAATGAGCTTTGTCCTCTCGTGGTCGTCGCCGAGCTGGGAACAGCCGTAAGGATGGGTATACGCGTACACGCCGTCGAAACCTTTCGTGCCGAAACGGTTTTTGAAAGTTTCCAAAATGAGTTTGGCTTGTCCGTTGACGCACCCGACGGTAGGAATTATCCAAAGTTCGTTTCTTATGCCCACTTCGCCGTTTGCGCGGCGGTAAACTTTTACCTTGCGCGGCTCAACTTCTGCCAACCGGGTGGGAACTTTATTATACGCGTATTCGAGATTTTCGGAAAGATTTGTTACCGCATTGTGCGTATGAACGTGCGCGCCTGCGGGAATATCCGCCGCGGCGCGGGCAATGGGATTGCCGTACTTAATTATCTGTTCGCCCTCGGCAATATCGCAGAGCGCGAATTTGTGCCCCTTTACAACGTCGTTGATTAGTTTCACTCCTTCGTGTTCTTCGCCCTGCATTAAATCTGTAAGAGCGACGGCAACGTTGTCAAGAGCGTTTATCTTGATTGTTTGTTTAGCCATTTACGAGTTCCTCTACCGCCTTTCTCATACCTTTCTTACAAATATCGTCGAGATACTTAGCAACCGTTGCGGTAATTTCGGGATGAAGGGCGTTAAGGTCCGTATCCCATAATTCCTTCCAGCCGAGCGCCTTTTTGGCAACGCAGTTATTGCAACCGCTTTCCGCCCAGATTTCTTTCCACTTGGCAAGATAAGCGGGGTCGTCGTTGAGCGCTATATCCTCGTTTCCTCTCTTGCCCTTGTGGAATACGGCGAGCGCCGCAAACGCGAAAAGCAAACGTTTGGGAAGCTGTCCTTTGATTTTAACGTAATCCAAAAGCGTGGGCAGAAGCCTTGTTTTGAACTTGGTTGTGGAGTTGAGCGCAATAGACATAAGCTCGTGGCGGATATAGGGGTTTTTGTATCTCTCTATAACGCTGTTGGCAAACGCAGTCATTTCATTCTGCGGCAGGTTGATTGTCGGGTTCACTTCTTCGAACACGAATCCGCGCACGAACTCGCCGATTACCGCATCGTTCACCGCTTCGCCTACGGTGTCTATGCCGCAGAGGTATGCGACGGGAACCATAGCCGTATGCGAACCGTTGAGAATTTTTACTTTTCTCTGTTTATAGGGGTGAATATCGTCCGCGAAAATTACGTTTAATCCCGTGCCGTCCGCGGGGAATACTTTCTGCACGAAAGGTTCTTTTTTAAGCACCCAAAGGTGGAAAATTTCACCCTTGACTACGTTGTTATCGATATAACCCGTCTCTTTCTGAATTTCTTCTATTTCGTTTCTCGGATAGCCGGGAACTATTCTGTCTACGAGCGTGGAAGTAAACCGGCAAGCCGTCTGCATCCACTCGATAAACTTTTCGTCCATCTTGTTTATATGCGCAAGTTCGGTAAGACATCTGTACAGTTCGTCGCCGTTATCGTCGATTAGCTCGCAGGGAATTATCGCAAGTCCCCTGTCTCTGGCTCCGTTGAAACGCTCGTATCTTCTCTTTAAAAGCGCAAGCAGTTTTCCCGGGTAGCTTTTGGGACACTGCGTAAAGTCGGTGTCCGTCGCGTCGACGGCTATGCCCGCTTCCGTCGTATTGGAAATAATCACCTGCAAATCCTCGCTTTCGCCGTAGCGAAGAAATTTTTCGTATTCCGCGAAAGGGTTCACGCAGTCGCCCACTACGTCTATTACGCGGCTGCTTTTAACGTTCTTTCCGTTGTCTATGCCTTCGAGGCGGAGAGTATACAGTCCATCCTGTTGGGCAAGTTCGTTTACCCTGCCGAAAGGCATAGGCTGTACAAGAACGACTCCCGCGTCGATTGCGCCTTTATCGTTCATATCCTGAATGAACCATTCCACGAAAGCGCGAAGGAAATTGCCTTCGCCGAACTGCATAATCTTTATTTTTCTTTCGGGTTTATTATAAATTTTTTTGCTTAATAATTGCATTTTGACTCCTTACTAATTGTTTAAAAACACATTCTTTCGCTCAAAAAAGCGAAACGTTTCAGTGTCTTTTAACGTCGTTCTCCACAATTTCTTCCGTTTCCGCGTCGTATACGTATGCGGAAACGTGGGGCACGCCGAACGTAAATTCCGCGCCCATTTCGGGCGTATGGTGAGGATTTACTTTGAGAATGATATTGACTTTTTCTTCCTCGCCCACGGTCGCGTATACGTTGGTGTTGTCACCGAGCAGCTCGGTCAGTTCGACTTTGGAAGTAAGCCGATAGCTTGCCGAGTCATTTTCGAGCTTAATCGCTTCCGGTCTGAACGCGAATACGACTTTTTTACCCTCCAAACTTTTTACGTCCTTTACGACGGGAGAGAGTTCGAGTTCGAGTCCGCAACCTTTGAATTTTCCGTTCTCCACTGCGCCGCGGATAAAGTTCATAGGCGGCTCGCCGATGAAACCTGCAACGAAGAGATTTTTGGGATAGAAATAAAGTTCATAAGGCGTGCCGATTTGCTGAACGTACCCGCCCGATTTCATAACCACTATCCTGTCCGACATAGTCATAGCTTCCGTCTGGTCGTGCGTTACGTATATAGTGGTCGCTCCGACGGAACGGTGAATCTGCTTAATTTCCGAGCGCATGGTAACGCGCTGTTTTGCGTCGAGGTTGGAGAGAGGTTCGTCCATAAGGAAGATTTTAACTTTTCTTATGAGCGCGCGCCCGACTGCAACGCGCTGGCACTGTCCGCCCGAGAGCGCGCGCGGGAATCTTTCGAGGTATTCCGTAAGTCCGAGTATTTTGGCGGTTGCCTGAACTTTTTCCTCGATTACGTCCGCGTCGATACCTTCGAGCGTAAGTCCGAATGCAAGATTTTCGTACACCGTAAGGTGCGGATACAGCGCGTAGGACTGGAAAACCATTGCTATTCCCCTGTCGCGCGACGACATTTGGTTAGCGAGTTTTCCGTCGATATAGAATTCGCCCGCGGTAATATCTTCGAGCCCCGCAATCATACGCAAGGTTGTTGACTTGCCGCAACCCGAATCGCCTACGAGACAGATAAATTCCCCGTCCTTGATTTCCATATTGAAATCGTGCACGGCATGATAGCCGTTGGGATAAACTTTGTTTACGTCTTTAAATAGAAGTTGTGCCATTTCGTATATTTCCCCTTTTTAATTTAGAATTATGAACGTTCTTAAAATGCCGTTTTCTTATCTCAAATCGCGCGTAGCGATATTGTCCATATCGTCGTAAGTCTGGTTTTCTCCGCACATACCCCATATAAACGTGTAGTTGTGCGTGCCCACGCCGCTGTGAATAGACCAACTGGGCGAAATTACGGCTTGTTCGTTGTGCATAATTATATGGCGCGTCTCTTTGGGCGTACCCATAAGATGAATAACCGCTTCCGTTTCGGGCAGTTCGAAGTACATATAAACTTCCATTCTTCTCTCGTGGGTGTGGCTCGGAAGAGTGTTCCACGCGCTGCCCTCTGCAAGTTCCGTCATACCCATTGCAAGCTGACAGCTCTCGCACACGTCGCCGATTATAAACTGGTTAATGGTGCGCTTGTTTATTCCTTCGAGCGAACCGAGATGACGCTGTACGCAGTACTTCGTTCCCTCGGGCGCGGGAACTCCCTCGACGGGTTTTGTGATTTTTACCGTAGGATAGCTCTTGTGCGCGGGACTCGAATTGATATAGAACTTGGCGGGATTTTTGCCGTTGACGGAAGAAAACTCTATATCCTTCGTTCCCATACCGATATAAATTCCCTCTTTGCGCCCTATTTCGTAAACCTTGCCGTCGAGCTTGATTTTGCCCGCGCCGCCGATATTGATTACGCCCATTTCGCGTCTTTCGAGGAAATAAGCGGTTGCAAGCTCTTTGAACGTTCCGAGCGAGAGAGTCTTTTTAACGGGCATCGCGCCGCCCGCGATTATTCTGTCCTGATGCGAATAAGTAAGAAGAATTTCATCCTCTTCGAAGAGCTTCTTTATGAGATATTTTTCTCTCAGCTCCTTTGTATCGTAACGCTTGGAGTCGTCGGGGTGATTTGCGTATCTTACGTCGAATTTCATAAATTTTAATCCTTTTAAATTATTACTTTTATTTATGCGGAAAAATTGCCGCAAATTTTTTGTTTTATACCTGTTCCCACGTTCTGCGGATAAACTCTGTGCAGGGAATAATATCGTCTCCCGTAGTGCCTTCCAAGACGAGAACGGCGTCCCTGTCGTACGCTTTTATTTTGCCGAGAATGCTTTTAAAGTCGAACATTCCCTTGCCGGGGGCAACTTGTTTCAACTTACCGTCCGCATAGACGCAGTCCTTTATATGGAATACGAGAATATTCCCCGCAAAGCTCTTTAAGCCTTCGTCGAAAATTTCAAGATAGCGCGAATAATTGGATGCGTCGAGGTAGTTGTAAATATCGAATATTATTTTTACGTTGTCCGCGCCAAGCGCGTCAACCGCCCTTTTAAGGGTTGCCACGTTCCAGCAGACGTGTCCCGCCGCGCCCTCCATTCCGATATACGAACCCTGTTCTTTGGCGTAAGCGGCAAGCTCGGAAAAAGTTTCTATAACTCTTTCCAACGCCTGTTCGGTGCGGTTCAGAGGATTGTAAGTCCATTTGTCGTCGTTGAAACTGCCCGTTTCCGAGCCGACGACGGGGCAACCGAGAGCTTTTGAATATTTTATATATTCCTTGAAAATGCGCTTGCACTTTTCGGCTTTTTGCCTGTCCGAATGCACGGGGTTGAAGTACGCGCCGATTAACGCGACTTCTATACCCGCGTCTTTCAACGCTTTGCCGATGAGCGCGGCGTTTGCGGCGTTAAGCTGTCCCGTTTCGTATTTTATTTCGTCCATAAACTTATACGCAACGAGTTGAACGGCGTCTATACCGCACTCTTTTATTTTTTTTATCGCCGCATCCAATCCCCTTACGCCGAGGTCATGCGTACGGAAAGCAATTTTCATAATACTCCCACGGTACCCTGTTTTTAAAGAAGTTTATCTCTGTACTCTTCCCGAGCCGTCGCCGCCTGCAAGCGCTTCCACTTCCTTGCGGGAAACAAGGTTGAAGTCGCCGGGAATGGTGTGTTTGAGCGCGGAAGCCGCAACGCCGAATTCAAGCGCGGACTTGAAATCTTTTCCGTCGAGGAAACCCGTGATTACGCCGCCCGCGAAAGAGTCGCCGCCGCCCACTCTGTCCACAATGGGGTGAAGTGAATATGTTTTGGAATGATAAAATTCCTTGTCCTTTGCGCTGTAAATGCAGGCGGACCAACCGTTATCCGAAGCCGAATGCGAAACGCGGAGCGAGCTTATGCAGTACTTGAAGCTGGGGAATTTTTTAACCATCTGCTCGAAAATATCTTTGTATCCCGCAAGTTCGAGTTCGCCGCTCGTAACGTCCGTCTTGCCGGGTTTGAAGCCGAGCACCAAGTCCGCGTCCTCTTCGTTGCCTATACATACGTCTACGTATTGCATAAGGTTTGTCATAACCTTTTTGGCTTTTTCGCTCGTCCAAAGTTTTTTACGGAAATTCAAGTCCACCGAAACGGTTACGCCGTGCTTTTTCGCCGCCTTTAACGCCTCTTCCGTAAGCACCGCCGCGCTGTCCGAAACAGCGGGAGTAATTCCCGTGAAGTGGAACCAGTCCGCATCCTTGAAAATCGCGTCGAAGTCGAAATCCTTAGCGGTTGCGGTTGTTATCGAAGAGTGCGCCCTGTCGTAAACGACTTTGGACGCCCTTATAGACGCGCCCGTTTCGAGATAGTAGATGCCGAGTCTTTCGCCGCACTTAGCGATATGGCGCGTTTCGACGCCGTACTTGCGGAGCGAAGCAACGGCGCATTCGCCGAGTTCGTTATCGGGAACCGCCGTCACGAATTCCGCATTGTGCCCGTAGTTGGCGCAAGATACCGCAACGTTGGCTTCGCCGCCGCCGTAGTTAATATCGAATTCATCCGCCTGAATGAATTTCTCGTTGTTCGGCGTTGAAAGCCTAAGCATAATTTCGCCCATGGTAACAATTTTTTTCATTTTATTTTTTCTCCTTAAAAAACTTAATATAATTTTGCGGAAACACAGCCTGCAAAACGCGAACCGACGTTATATGACGCAAACGCACGCGTCTATACAATAGCGGAACAAGTTTTGCGCAGGTTAAACGTTTCCGTATTTTCCTTAGTTACTTTCTGAGAACAAGATGCACGGCGAACCCGCCGAACTCCTTCTCCAAATACGCCACGTTCATAACGCCTTCCGCGCTGTATTTTACAGAACCATCCTTAACTGCAAACCCCCTCTTTTCAAGCTGATAGAGCGCGCGCTTTACGGAATTGGTTGCGATTGCTATGTGTCCGTTTTTGCCGTGGAAAGGTTTTTTCATCATTTCCATATACGTGGAAGAGAAAACCGAGCTGTTAACGACTTTTTTTTCGAAGCCGAAAGCGGCGTTGAATTCGTCCGCAACCGACTCCGCTTCTTCGGGATTATTGCAGTTGATACCCACGTGAACCATTTCGAAACCGAGCATTCTGTCCACGGCTTCGCGGCAAAGTTTTGTTATGCCCGCCCAATCTTCCGCTTCGAGAAGTTTTTGCGGTACTATCCAGCTTCCCCCGCAACATACTATTTTTTTATAGGCAAGGTAAGCGTTTAAATTGTCCGCGGTTATTCCGCCCGTCGGCATAAAGCGCATTGACGAATAGGGCGCGGAAATAGCCTTTATATAGGAAAGACCGCCCGCCTGTTCCGCGGGGAAGAATTTTGCAAAGTCGAGTCCGAGTTCCAACGCCTGTTCTACTTCGCTTGCCGAGGACAGTCCGGGTGCGAACGGAACGCCGAGTTCGAGACAATGCCTTACAACCTGCGGATTTAACCCGGGTGCGACGCAGAACTTCGCGCCCGCCTTTATAGCCGCTTCAACCTGCGCGCAAGTTAAAACAGTGCCCGCGCCGACAAGCATATCTGGAAACGCTTTCGTCATACGGCTGATAACCTCGTCCGCGCCCTGCGCCCTGAAAGTAACTTCGGCGCAGTTTATTCCGCCGTCGCGCAGAGCTTTTGCGAGTTTTTCCGCATTTTCCACTTTGTCGAGTTTGATTACGGGAACTATGCCGACGTTTTCAAGCTCGTCTACAAGCAAGTCGATTTTTTCTTTAACCGTCATAACACCACCTTATTTATTACCATAATTTTACATATAAATTATAGAAAACCATATTGTCAATGTCTATTAACAAAACGGTTCCATTTATGGATTTTACGGATATAAAATCAAACCCGACAACTTTCGTCAAACACGGCAAGAACTTCCGCAAAACATATAAATTCCGCCCGCCGCAGTAATGCGGCGGGCGGAACCCTTATTAAAATTTATCTTGCAAGCCAACCGCCGTCGACTGCGACGGTAAAGCCGTTTACATAGTCGGAAGCCGACGACGCGAGGAACACCGCCGCGCCCTCCAAATCTTCGGGAGTTCCCCACCTGCCTGCGGGAATGCGGGAGAGAATATCCGAACTTCTTTCCCCGTCCTGACGGAGCTGTTCGGTATTATTGGTCGCCATATAACCGGGCGCAATGCCGTTCACGTTAATATTGTACTTTGCCCACTCGTTGGCAAGCGTCATAGTAATTCCCTTTACAGCCGACTTGGACGCCGTGTATGAAGGAACCCTGATTCCGCCCTGAAACGAGAGCATAGAAGCGATGTTTATGACTTTGCCGCCCGTACCCTGCTTTACGAATTGCCGCGCAACCGCCTGCGTAAGAAAAAATACGGTTTTAAGGTTTACGTTCAATACGCTGTCCCAGTTCTCTTCGCTGAACTCCAAGGAGTCCTGTCTTTTGATAATTCCCGCGTTGTTTACAAGAATATCTATTCTACCGAACTTGTCCAAAGCCTCTTTAATTATTTCGGGAATCACTTCCAAGGAGCTTAAATCGGCAAGCACGTTGTGGAAACTTTCGCCGAGCATTTCCTTGGTTTCCGTACTCGGACGGCGGGAAACGCCTATAACCATTGCGCCCGCTTCCGCATACGCGCGACAAATACCCTGACCGAGTCCCGTGTTACTTCCCGTAACCAACGCCACTTTTCCGTTTAAAGAAAATTTATCGAGTATCATTTTTCCCCCTATAATTTAAATTCAATCCTTGCATTCGTCGAACTTAACGCTCTGTCCGCCGTCTATTTTATAGACTTTTCCCCTGATTTCTAACCAGACGGGCATAAACGAAGGATTAAATACCCGCTCTCCGTCGAGCGAATAGATAAGTTCGTCATACGCCGATATATAATCGCGGAGCTGTCCGTTCGTCGCAAACCAAATATCTTTTCTTTTTGATACGCGCTTTGCGAAATCTTCAATTAAATTCCAGTTGCCGTCCTCGTCGAACTCGTAACTGTGTCCCCATACAGAGAACAGCCAAGGTTCGCGGTGCTTGAAATCGTCCTCGGGCGAAGCCGACAAAAATTTTTCGCACAGCTCGCGGAACGCCGCGCTTTTGTGATGACAGCTCGGATTAAATCTCAGCCAATCCGAAGGTATTTCGAAAGAACGGGTTTCGTCCGTGGTGCGCGCATAACTTACGCCCAAACTTTTTAGCATATTTATTATTTCCGCATTGTACCCGTTGTATGCGTACGCAAGTCCCCTGACTATGCGCCCGAACTTGCTTTCGAGGTACGCGCGGTTGCTCACTATTTCGTTAACCGCTTCGGGAAGGGGAACTTTATCCAAAAATATATGTCTTGCCCCGTGCAGAGCGATTTCGTGTCCGCTTTTCGCAAAGAGCGAATAAGTCTGCTCCTCGTCAAGTCTGTCGTGCCAGCATTCGCAACCGAACAGACTGCTGTTTAAATTAAACGTTCCCTTTAAACCGTATGCGTCGAAAATTTCTATGAGCTTTTTATCTGCTTTCACGCCGTCGTCGTAACTGAAAGTCAACGCCTTGCTTTTTCCGTCGGGGAAACGCATATATTTTTCTTCGAACATCTGACGAAACATATCGACTCCTTAAACCCGTATACGGCGAATGCCGCAGGTTTTTCTATTTTAAAGCCTCTTCTACGGCGGCTTCGGCTACGCGCTCGCTCTCTCCGTAGTCGGGGTAATCTTTCAAAAGTCCCGACGACCTCTTCCACTTGCCCGAAAGTATTCTTCCGCCGAACAGAATTCCGCGCAGGCACCAGTCGGAAACCATTCCTACCCACAGTCCGAGCGCGCCCCAATGCGCGCCGAACCAATCGCAGGTTAAAAGATAGCACAACCCCACACGCATTAAGAGCATAGAGAATACCGCCGCGCCCATTACGAATTTCATATCCGAATTCGCTTTCAGTACGGCAGGCAAGCCGAACGAGAGCGGATAGGTAGCAAACTGGAAAGAAAGGCATATAAGCAGACACTTCCACGCGATTGCCCTCGCCTCGCCCGAAATATTATAGAAATTCAACAGTAGGGGCGACAGCGCGAACGTAAACGCCACGCAACAGGCGTTGCCGATATAGGCGATTAGAAGCATTTTTCTTATATAGTATTTTACCTGCCCTATATCTCCCGTGCCGACTGCCTGCCCTATTACGGTGAGCATTGCGGTATTAATTCCGTTGCCGACAATCGAGCTTACCGTATTTATATTGTAAGCCACGGAGTTAGCCGAGGTTTCGAAGTTGGTGATAACCCCGTCCACTACCGCGTTGTAGCTTGCAATCGATATAAAGACTATGACGAGTATCTTGCCGAGTTGGAAAAAGCAGTTCTCTATTCCGCTCGGTACCGCGAGTTTTAAAATGCTTTTCAGTTTTGCGCCGTCGAAGCGAAACTTTTCGAAAATTTTTATTCTCACGAGGTTGCTCTTCCTCGTCATTAAAAACAGAGTGAAAAACGCGGGGAATATTCTTGCGATGAGCGTGCCGAGCGCAACGCCGGCAATGCCCATTTTGAATACGTAAATGAAAAGCGCGTTGAACGCCAAATTAATGAAGAAACTGATTAAACCCGAAAGCATAGTGTTCAGGCTTTTGCGTTGCGCGCGCAACAGCGCCGCGCAGGAATTGAAAACCGCGATAAAAGGAAACGCCGCCGCGATTATATAAAAATATGTATACGCGTTGTTAAGCGTCTGTTCTCCCGCCGCGCCGAACAGAAGTTCGATGAGCTGATGGTTGAGCGCAAGGCTGAGCGCAGTCAATACAAGCGAAATTAAAAGAGTGATAACCAATAACTGTTTTGCGCTTTTGTTCGCTTCTTCTACCTTTCCCGCGCCGAGAAACTGCGAGGTTATTACCGCGCCGCCGACGCCGAATGCCGTGAACAGTTGGATTATCAGATTGGAAATCTGGTCCACGTCGGTAATAGCCGTAAGAATATCGTCGCCCGCACCGCTCTTTGCGTATGAAGCCATAAGTCCGTCGAACATACCGAGCGACATAGAAAGCGCCGACTCAACCACTATCGGGAATATAAGCATAAACAACGCTTTGCCCGTAAACAACGTATATTTTTGTTTTATCGCCGCACCTTTTTTCAACACGCACCTCTTAAAAATTTGAACCATTATACAACCCGTTCAAAATAAAGGCAAGCGTTTGACGGCTTAAATAAATCAATATTAATTTAACGAAACGTAAAGTCTGCGCGCACGTTAAACCGTAAAACGGCGACGAATTTGTCCTAAACGTTTTTCGAAACGCGGTTATCCGTACAGGTTACGCGGAAGAATTTAAACGTTGCATACCCCTTGGAAAGCGTATTCGCGCGCGCATATATGCCGAGCTTTGCGCCCGTCCATACTCCGGGCGCGGCGTAAAACTTATGCGTGAACGCGCTTCCGCCGAACGTAAACTTATAGGCGAGCCTGTGCCTTTGCTCGTACTTAGCCGAAGCCTGAAAAGTCACGTAATTTTCGTCGTAGGGTTGGCTTTGGCAAAGCGTTTCGTCGCTTTCGCCGCCGATACTGCCCTTTCTTATTTCAAGATAGTTCCTGCCGTTGCGTCTTACCACGCAGATATAGGCATATTCCCTGCCGAATACGGTAAACCCGACTTCGTCGCCGTCGTTCACAAGTTCGAGCTTGCATTTGGTTTTTACCGAAAAATTGAGATAAGGCACCTTTTGCATAAGAAGTTGCGGCACGTCCGAAAGCGCGTTAAACCCGTAATATGCGCAGTTGAGTTGCAATCCGCGCTTGAATTTGAACCAGCCTTCCTCTCGGTTTGCGGGCGTCTGCCAGACGGGCGAAAGTTTCTCGCCTTCGAATTCGTCGCTCGGCTCTATTCTATAATCCGTCTTTACATCGACGGGGTATTCGCCGTAAGACACGGGGTTGCCGGGGAGATTTTCGTCGTGCAATCCGCCGCACAAAACCCAGTCGCCGCGCCATACTGCGGGTTGTAAGTGCACGATTCTGCCGTAAGCGCCCATATCCTGAAAGTGCATAAACGCCCAATGTTCGCCGCTGTCGTCCAAATCTATGAGCGCGCCCTGATGGGGTCCGTTTATATCCGTACCGCCCTGCACCTGAATTATCTTCGTTTCGTAAGGTCCGTATATATTGCGCGAACGTAGCGCAACCTGCCAACCCGTAGATACTCCGCCCGCAGGCGCAAGTATGTATATATATCCGTTCCTTTCATAGAACTTAGGCCCCTCTATATTGGGTGCCAAGTCGTGCCCGTCGTAAATAAGCCTGTGGTTTGCAGCGCGCGCCGTAAGCGTTTCGTCCGTTTCGAATACGGCTAGCTGGGAGTTGATTCCTATTCTGCTTTTCACGAACGCGAACACCACGTAGCATTTCCCGTCCCGCCATATTGGGCAGGGGTCCTCGTACCCCTTACCCAAAAGCAGAGGACGGAGCGGAGACCATTCGCCGTAAATATCTTCCGTTTCGGAAACGAAAATTCCCTCGTCGGGGAATGGTATAAGGCAATAAAATTTCCCGCCGCGGTATCTTATGGAAGGCGCCCACGCGCCGTGTCCGTGCTTGACGCTATCGTAGCCTGCAAACGGAATTTTATCGAACACATAATTTATTATGCGCCACTCCACTAGATTTTTGGAGTGAAGAACGGGTACGCCGGGCACGTGGTTGAAGCTCGAAGCTACCATATAAAAGTCCTCCCCGACGCGGAGCACGTCGGGGTCGGAAAAATCATATTGCAATACGGGATTTTCGTATCTCATTTAAAATTAACCTCGCAATCCTCGGGGAATGCGTTTTCGCCGAGAATACAGTCTTCGGGAATGGTTACGCTCTTTAAAGAAGTGCCGTGGAAAGCATATTTGCCTATTGCGTTAACGCCTTCGCCGATTACCGCGCGCTCTAAGTTGGAGCAGTCGAGGAAAGCGCCGTCGCACACGGCTTTGACGCCGCCGCCGATTATTACGGATTTAATATTCTTGCATTCCGCAAAAGCGGTTTCACCTATGAACAGTACGCCTTCGGGAACGGTGAAACCCTCCGCTTCGAGTCCTTCGGGAGCCTTAATAATTTCCGCGCCCGTCTTGTCGTAGAGTATGCCGTCCTTGGAGCTGTAACACGTATTTTTAGCGTCCACTTCGAAACTCACGATATTCTTGCAACCGTAAAACGCCGCTTTGCCGATTTCGGTAAGTCCGCTGCCGATTTTAACCTCTCTCACGCTCGCGCAGTTGTAGAACGCGCACGCGCCGATTGATTTAACGCTGTCGGGAAGAACGATTTCTTTGAGATAGCCGCAGTATCTGAATGCGCTTACGCCGATTGACTTTACGCCGTCCGGAATAGCCACGCTCGTTATGCCGCTGTTAAAGAAAGCTATTTCGTCTATTTCCGTTACCTTATCGGGAATAACCACGTTGATTTCGTTGCCGTTATATCTCACAAGCACGCCGTTATATATAAAGAAGCCTGCTTTGATTTTCTCGTCTTCCGAAAGGTCAACGCCGCAGAACGGACAGTAAGTCCATTCGCCCTTGTTCTTCTTTCCGCACTTAGGACAATAGTTAAACATTTTTGAATTTACTCCTTGGTTGTTTTACGAAATTATTTCCGTTTTTTCATTCGCATTGGCGAAATATATTAATTTATAATATATTGTAACACAGGCAAATACAAAAAATCAAGTGCAAAAATAAATTCGCACGTATAATTTTTGCACATAAGAAATTTTCGGCGGACAAAACCCCGCTTAAATCGAACGCTCCGCAAAACAGAAAGCGCGCGCCTTTACGGCGCGCGCCTCGTACTTTATAAATGTAATCCGCGCATTATGTAACGTTGCGTTTACGTCAGCCTTATTTTATCGTAACACAAAGTTTACGTTTATTGACTTTTGTTGACTTTTATGTAACATTAGGGTTACATTCGCCGTTTTTAATGTAACATAAAGTTTACATTTACGCTTTTTTTAAGTTTTTTTATAATTTTTTCGCGCGTTGAAGAGCTGTCAACCGCAACAAGCGTACCGCTACCGCAAATGCTGTCATTTTTTTCGTCATTGCGGGCGTAGCGCGGCAATCCAGACTATTCCGCTCTTTCCGAACATTTACTTCCGGATTGCTTCGTCACCTACGGTTCCTCGCAATGACGACAAATCAGCAACGCTTCCGCTTCTTTTTTGCCTCCCGCATAGCGGGAGGTTGTCTTTTAGCAAACCAAAAACGGCGGCAGTTAAAAAACTGCCGCCGCATTGTTTTTATTTGTTTTCGATTTTTTCGTATCCTTTTTTAGGGCGGGATTTAATAAAGAGTTTATACCTGAAAACATAAAGACATACGCCGCCTGCCGAAAGCGCCGCGAGCGCGGACACGACTCCCCAGACTACGGGAGAAATATCCTTTACGTCAAGACAGCGAACATTTATCCACATTCCGTTTATAACGCTGAGTCTGTCGCCGAAATCGAGCATTACCACGCTGCGCTCTATAACGTTAGCGGGAGGGTACTGCGCGAACAACTGTCTGCCGCGGTTTATTGCGCCGCTTCCATCCTCGAACTCGAAATCAGCCGTACCCGTCGTCAGCGAATAACCCTCGCCGAAGAAGTAACTTAAATCGTACTCGAATATTTCTTCTTCGTCCTCTTCCGCGCCGTAGTTCCAATCCATATAATCGAAAACCATACCGTCGGCGACTGCGGAAGTATAACCTATATAATACATATTCCGCACCGCGTTGTCGGGACGGGATAGAAAGTTAACGAACGCTTCCGCCGCCTGCTGTCTGCGCTCGTTGCCTTCCACGCCGTCTTTGAGCATAAGCCAACCGTCAAACCAAAGGTTAGTGCATTCGTCGGGTACGGAATACCAAAGTTCGGTTTCTTCGGCGTCGGCTTCGTCCATTATATACACTGCGTCGCCGGACCATTGCAGGTTTGCAATTACTTTGCCCGTAACCATATCCGCTTTGCCAGAATCGGTTTCGAAAGAATATACGTTTTCCTTTATTCTCTTTAACATATCCTCGGCGGCGGCGATTGTGCCGTCGTCCGTATCGTTGAGAACGGTACTGCGCTCTTCCGCGGAAAGTCCGCCTTTGAGTTTTTCGGAATTGATTATGCCGAGCGTTGCAAAGTACGCGTCGCGCACGTTGTCCTTTATAGTTACCTGTCTTTTATAATTTTCGTTGGCAAGCATATCCCACGAAGCTACGTCCGATACGTCTTGAAGCTGTTCGGGATTGTACACGAGTCCCGTCGTTCCCCACATATAGCAAGCCGCAATTCCGCTCCAACCGTATTCGACGAATATGCTGTCCTCGCCGCAGTCTATATAGCGCGAAACGCCTTGCGCGTAGTAATTTCCTTCCCTGTCCGCGTCGAGAAATTCTTCCGAAAACGGAACGTAATTTCCCTCGTCTATGAGTTTCATCAGCATATAGTCCGAGGGGCACACCAAATCGTACTCGTCTCCGAGACTGAGACGGTTGTACAAATCTTCGTTAGTGCCGAAAGTGGAATATTCCACTTCAACCTTATAATCGTGTTCGGCGTTGAACCATTCCGTGAAATCGTCTACTATCGAATTATCGCCGAATACTCCCTCTCCTTCGTCGGAAAAAGGATTGTCTATATCGATTAATTCTTCACTGTCCCAATCGCCGAGGTCTATGTATTCTTCCCAGTTGCAAACGCGGAGAACTACCGTCTGCTTTTTCTCGGCGCACCCCGCGCCCGAAACGACTATTGCCCCGCCGAGCAGAGTTGCAAAGGAAAGAGCGGCTATTTTTTTCAAATACTTCATTTCTTTTTCCCCCTCTTCGCCGCGAGCACGTTCATGCCGATAACAACCGCGATAACGATAAGGAATACGAGCGTGGAGAGCGCCCAAAGCGCGGTTTTAACTTCCGTCTGACTGCCCCTCGTAGCGTTGACGACGTAGGTGCTTATGGTATCGAAAGTTGAAGGTTTGGTATACGTTGTAATAAAATAGTCGTCCAAAGACAGGGTGACTGCGAGCATAAAACCCGAAGCTATGCCGGGAATAAGCTGAGGTATTACCACTTTGAACAGCGCCTGAACGGGCGTCGCGCCCAAATCGAGCGCGGCTTCGTAAAGGCTGTTATCCATTTGTTTTAACTTGGGTAAAATGGAAAGATATACGAACGGCGCCGTGAGAACCACATGTCCCGCGCCGAGCGGAATGAACGTGTCCTTGCTTATGCGCATTATGACTATAAGCAGTATGCACACCGAAAAACCCGTTACTATGTCGGCGTTAACAACCGGAATTTGGTTTGCCGCGTTGATAAGCGTCTTTGCGGTTCTCTTGGAATAGTACGCGCCTATTGCGCCGAGAGTGGCTAAAACCGTGGATATTGCCGAACAAACGAGAGCGAGCGCCACGGTGCCGAAAATCATTCCGCGCAATTCTTCGTTTCTGAAAAGTTCGATGTAGTTATCGAACGTTATTCCGCTCACCGCCCCGCCTACCATAGAAGCGTCCGTAAAACTGAACACCGCAAGCACAAGGATAGGTATATAAATAAACAGCAGAATGAGCGTTAACCAGCATATATGCGCCGCCTTTTTCATAAAACCGCCCCCCTCGCGTTACTGTCTTTATCGCTGAAACGGTTGGTTACGAGCGTCACGATAAATATAATGACGAGCAGAACAAGCGAAATCATAGAGCCGTTATTCCAGTCGTACGCGCTGAAATAGCTTCCGATAAGACTGCCCATTATGTACGTGCTGTTATATAACATATCCAATACAACGTAGTTGGTCATAGACGGCAACAGCACCATAGTCATACCCGAAATTATTCCCGGCACGGAAAGCGGAAGCGTCACGCGCAGAAAAACCGTCAACTTGTTTCCGCCCAAGTCGGAAGCCGCTTCCAAAAGACTTTTATCGAGTTTTAAAAGCGAAGTATACAGCGGAAGAATCATAAACGGCATAAAGTCGTATGTCATACCTATAACCGAATTGAGAAAGGGATATGCCGAGATATTGCCTTCGAGCAAAGACAATATTTCTTTAAGCGCGGTAATGCGGAGGGTGAAGTTAATCCACATAGGCAGAATAAAGAGCAATAAAAGTACGTATTTCTTCTTCAAATTGCTTCTCGCAAGGATATATGCCGTGGGGTAAGCTATTACAAGACATACGAGCGTGGTGACGATGGCAAGCGAAAAGCTGTACAAAAGAGTGCCGAGCGTGTTTGTGTTAGTGAAAAAATTCGCAAAATTAGAGAAGGAAATTTTGCCCTGTCCGTCGGTGAACGCGTAATATAATATGACGAACAGCGGAGCGAGCACGAAAAACACAAGAAACACCGCGTAAGGAATACATAGTTGTTTTCTGTTGAAACGCAGTTTCATTTTACTTTCCGTCCTCCGTAACCTTTAACGAAAGTTTGATTTTTTCTTTGGGAATTATGATGCCTACGAGGTCGCCCGTGTTCCACATATCGGGGCAGGAAAGAACGTAGTCCTCTTCGTTGTCCTCCGTTCTGACTATGTAGCGGTAGTGGTCGCCCTTATATATCATCGAAATTATGTTGCCCTGCGCGCCGCCCGAACTCAAATCGTCGCTCATCATAATGTCGTGGGTATCTACCTCTACGTCCACTTCCGTACCCGTAAGGTCGAGCTTTTCGCCCTGCGCCGTAACGAGGTATCCTTCTTCGTCCAGATGCGAACCCGCGTACAGACAGGTTACGTCGCATTCGAATTCTCCGTCGCCGAACTCGACTTTATTGGTCTTGGTGATGACGCCGTCGTACTTGTTCACCGTATAGACTTTTTCCATAAGGTGTATTCCGTCGGGTTCGATTCTGAGTCCGATTATACCGCCGACGGGCGCGTCCGTAGTGCTGTGAATTATAATTTCGAACTTGCCTATACCGACTGTAATTTCGTAATGCACTCCCTTGAACACGGACGATATTACCCTGCCTTTGAGCTGTCCTTCCTCGGGCGTGCAGATTTTAATATCCTCGGGGCGGACGACTACGTCCACAAGCTGATTGATTTCATAGTCGTCGAGACAGTTGAAAGTCGCCCCGCAGAATTTTACTTTGAGTTTGCCGACGAGCGTGCCGTTGAAAATATTGCTTTCGCCTATGAAGTCGGCGACGAACGTGTTTATCGGTTCGTTGTAAATTTCGGTAGGCGTACCCGTCTGTTGAATTTCGCCGTCGTTTATTACCACGACTTTATCGGACATGGTAAGCGCCTCTTCCTGGTCGTGCGTAACGTATATAAAAGTGATGCCCAATTTTTTGTGCATCTTTTTGAGTTCGATTTGCATCTCTTTGCGCATCTTTAAATCGAGCGCGCCGAGCGGCTCGTCCAAAAGCAGAATTTCGGGTTCGTTGACTATTGCGCGTGCAATGGCGATACGCTGCTGCTGTCCGCCCGAAAGCGTGGAAACGCCGCGCTTTTCAAACCCTTCCAAATCAACGATTTCCAATGCCTTTCTGACTTTTTTGTCTATTTCCGATTTAGTAAGTTTTTCGCGCTTGACGTAAGTTTCGCCGTTCTTGTTTACATAAGTGTTTTCTATCTTTTTAAGACGCAAGCCGAACGCGATATTTTCGTACACGTTGAGGTGAGGGAAAAGCGCGTACTTTTGGAATACTGTATTGACGGGGCGTTTGTTGGGCGGAAGTTTGCTTATATCCTCGCCGTTCAAAAGAATTTTTCCCGAAGTGGGAAGCTCGAACCCAGCAATCATTCTGAGCGTGGTAGTCTTACCGCAACCCGACGGTCCGAGGAAAGTAACGAACTCTCCCTTTTTTACTTGCAGATTAAAACTTTCCACGGCAACCGTATCGCCGTCGAAAACCTTTCTCACGTCTATAAGCTCTATAATGTTTTCGTTTTTATCCATAAAAATTTTCTCCGAACCGTAATAAATTTAAATTAATGCAAAATATATCAGAAATTCGGCGGCGTGGAAACCCAAAGGAATTTCGCCGTGTTCTTTCCGCTGTTGGTTATGCTGTGCGCCCTGTCGGCAACGTAGTAAAAAGATTCTCCCTTTTTACACGCGTACTTTGCCCCGCCGAGGTCTATGTTGATTTTCCCTTCCAAAACATATCCGAACTCCTCGCCCTCGTGCGGGAAGTCGGAAGTCGACGCGCCCGCCAATAGTTCGACGAGAACGGGTTCCATCTCGTTCTTCTGCGCGTTGGGGATAATCCATTTAAATAACATTCCGTCCTCGCGCTTTTCGATATAGTCTTCTGCCGAGAACACAACTTTGTCGAAACTTTCGCGTTTGAAAAATTCCGCAAGGTCCGTTCCGAGCGCAGACAGTATGTCGCACAGCGTCGATATAGAGGGCGAAGTCAAATCGTTTTCCAACTGGGAAATATATCCCTTGGTAAGCTCGCACCTGTCGGCAAGTTCGGCTTGCGAAAGATTGAGCTGTAAACGCAGTCCTTTGATTTTTTTTCCTATTTCCATAAGTTCCTCTTGCGTTTTGCGGAAGTCAGTATTTATTAAACCAAATGTTTAATTTAATTAAACGGTTAGTGATTTTAAACAAAAAGTTTAATAAAGATAAACCTCAAAACAATAAAAAATTATATTTACGCCCCGTCCCGCTGTCAATAATTTTTATAAAAAATTTTTAATGAAAATAAATATGATAATTTACACTTCGTATGTTAAATATTAACAGCCGTCGAGAAAGAAACTAACGCGCCCGATTTTTAAGTTTTACGCCGAATAAGGCGAAATTTTAAGGAAATTTTTTCCTTTTTTTCAAAAAAATTCAATTTTCGCCCTATACAAACCGCATCTGGTGTGCTATACTTAAACTATCAAAATATTTTTTCTCAGGGGAATAAAAAATTATGGAAATGAAAGATTTCAGAATTGACGGAAAAGTCGCGCTTATAACGGGCGGCTCTTACGGCATAGGTTTTGCTATTGCAATGGGACTTGCGAAAGCGGGCGCGACAATCGTTTTCAACGATATCAACGACGAACTCGTTGAAAAAGGCTTGGCGGCGTACAAGGAAGAGGGCGTAAAGGCGCACGGCTACGTTTGCGACGTTACCAACGAAGACGCGGTTAACGCAATGGTTGCACGTATCGAAAAGGAAGTCGGGGTTATCGACGTTCTCGTGAACAACGCGGGCATCATAAAGCGCATACCTATGTGCGAAATGACAGCCGCGCAATTCAGACAGGTTATCGATATCGACTTAAACGGACCCTTTATTATGTCCAAAGCCGTAATTCCTTCTATGATTAAAAAGGGACACGGCAAAATTATAAATATTTGTTCTATGATGTCCGAACTCGGCAGAGAAACCGTTTCCGCGTACGCGGCGGCGAAGGGCGGACTTAAAATGCTTACAAAGAATATCTGCTCGGAGTACGGCGAATACAATATCCAGTGCAACGGTATCGGACCGGGATATATCGCTACCCCTCAAACCGCGCCCCTGCGCGAAAAGCAACCCGACGGAAGCCGTCATCCCTTCGACTCGTTCATTATCGCCAAGACGCCCGCGGGCAGATGGCTTGAAGCGGACGAGCTTGCGGGACCCGCGGTGTTCCTCGCTTCCGACGCGTCAAACGCAGTCAACGGACATATACTCTACGTGGACGGCGGCATACTCGCGTATATCGGCAAACAACCCAAATAAAAAACAACGCACTGAAAAACGGCGGCTCGCTTCAAGCGAACCGCCGTTTTGTTTGTTCGATGCATTATTTTTTAGCGCAGAGATAAAGTTCTACTTTCTTCTCTTTGGTTAAATCTTCGTAGTCGGAGAACAGCGCGTCGAAATCCCTAAGATAATCCTCCGCCTCGGGAGTCTGCAAAAGTTTTTCAAGACTTTCGCTCAGCGCAGCATAAATTTTAACCGCGTCCGCAATGCCCTTTTCCTTATTACTGCCCACGCTGAATTTCGCAGGCACTTCGCTGTATTCCGAATGCAGATTTTTAAGCAACGCGCTATCCCATAAAGGTTTGCTTAAATCAAGGTTTGCAACTATCTTTCCCGCGGACGACACCTCTACTCTGTTTCCGTTTTTTTCGTAAAGCGCTCTCAAAACCTTTTCGAAAGAAACTTCCGCGTCCGCCCGCGCTTCCTCGAATACGCCGAAGAACACTTCGCGCCATTCCTCGTCTTTATAGGGACTGTAAGAGTCCATTCCGTAATAGGTGCAGAAATCCGCCTTGAAAGCGTCCGAAAGAGGTTGCTTCTTATTTAATTCGTCCATAGCCGCGCGGTACTGCGCCGCGCCCCTCGATATGCGTTTGACTATATCTTTGCTAAGCATAAAATCCATATTCTTGTCCTCCGTAAAAATATTAAACCGATTATAACACTTTAAAATTAAAATTTCAACTTCATAGCCGCATTGTACGGCAACTACACGAAAATCACAAATTACGGTTAAGTATTTTCACCGCGGCTTCCGCGTGCTCCTCTTCCAATCCGAGCCTGAAATTGGGTTCAGTCTTTACAAACCTGTCGGAAAATTCCCGCCAACCGTAACGGTAATCGTCGATTATAACGAAACTTCCCACGTCCGCGGGCGCGGAGTCAAGCCAACTTTTTATCTCGTCATGGCGTTCCGCGCAAATTCCCAAATCGGGAGTTTTGTCGTAAATTTCAAGTCCGAACTTTGCGAACGTTTCGTTGATATAAACGCCGTCGCGGCGGCATAGTGCGGGGTCTTTGTCCCAATGCACGCGCCAGGTGGAACTTAAAACTATTTTTGCTCCCGTGCGCTCGACAATGCTTTTGACGAGCGGCAAGCGCGTTTCGTCAATGTCGCTCTGCTCGTTCCGGTTGCGCTTTCTGTCGTAGTTCCGCGAGTTTAAAACCCCGTCTATATCCAAAAAAATAATCTTCATATCTATAATCTATTCCCCGTTGTTTTATATTAGCCGAAAATATTTACCGCGTCAGCATTTTTTCGACATATAGATACATAGCGGTTCGTATCCCGAATTTTTGTACAGTTCCATTGCGCCCGTATTCGGCGCGAACACGTCAAGCTGAACATATTCGCAACCGCAGTCCTTGAAATACCGTTCGGCGCGCGCCAACAGCGCGCTTCCTATACCCTGCCTGCGCTCGCCTGCGGCAACCGCCAAATCGCTTATGAACCCGACTTTCGGACAGCGCGTGGTAATCTCCTCTTCTCCGCCGCCCTGAAATATCTTGCATATAATTATGCCGACGGCGCGGTTTTCGCAAACGGCGATAAAAATTTTGCCGCTGTGTTTCTCGACTTCTCGCGTCGCGTATTTAAAGTATTCTTCGCGGAATCCGTCTTTTAAAACTATCACTCCTCTTTCGTCCAGCGCCGAAATATGTGCCTGCAAGCCGACGAGCAAATCCTTAGCCGCTTCCGCATATTCGTAAGTGAAATCGGTTATATCAATCTGCATTTGAACTCCTATATCCGCGCCGCGGCGTTCAGCCGCAGCCGCGTATTTCAATTAGGTCTTAAATTTTTATTAAGCCTTTCGACAATCCAAGTAAGCCGTTTTTTTCGCCCGTCCTCCGTCTTGGCGTCGTAATATGCGCGCGCATATGTTTTTTTAACGGACGGCGGCATTGCCTGAAAATTCGCATAAGCCTCTTCGTATTGCACGAGCAATTTCGACAAAACGGCGACTTCCCGCTCGCCGACAGTCATCAAATCGCGCGCGTCCCACTGTCCGTTTTTCTTGGCTTCCTGCATTTTTTGTCTGCCGAAATCCGTCATAAGTCCGCGCTCTTCCAAGTCCTTTGCAAGTCCCTTGTTTTTCTCGGACCACTTGCTGTTAGCCCTACGCAACGAAAAATACTTTTTATACGAAAAAGCGTCTATGCTCTGCATCTGTCCGTCAATCCAACCGAAGCACAGCGCTTCTTCAAGCGCCTCGTCCGCCTTAACAGTTTTCACCCCGCCGCCTTTGCCGAACAACAGCCACACGCCTTCGGACGAAGTACAGTTCGCCGAAAGCCAATTTCTGAAATCTTCCCTGTCTGCAAACCGTAAAAGGTTCTCCATATTTAACTCCTATTTCTTCTTGCGCGCTTTCTCTTTCCAATCCTTAATGTCCTGTAACCGCGCTTTGAACCGCGCCTCCACGCCCTCCTCGGTAGGGCGGTAATATTCCCTGCCGACAAGGCTGTCGGGCATACACTGCATATCCGTCAGTTTGTCCGACGCATCGTGCGCGTACTGATAACCCTTGCCGTATTCAAGCTCCTTCATAAGTTTCGTCGGCGCATTGCGTATGACGAGCGGCACAGGCTCCGCAAGCATGGTTACGGCGTCTTTTTTAGCCGCGCCGTAAGCAGTGTAAAGCGCGTTAGACTTCGGCGCAAGCGACATATACACAACCGCTTCCGTAAGATGCACCGTGCATTCGGGCATTCCTATTAAATGGCACGCCTGAAACGCCGCAACGGCAATTTCCAATGCGCGCGGGTCTGCAAGTCCTATATCCTCGCTTGCGAACCTTGTAACGCGGCGCGCCACGTACAACGGGTCCTCGCCCGCTTCCAGCATACGCGCCAACCAATACACCGCCGCGTCGGGGTCCGAATTGCGCATCGATTTATGCAACGCGGAAATTATATTGTAGTGTTCTTCGCCGTTCTTGTCGTAGAGGAGAGTTCTTTTTGAAATGCACTGTTCCAAAGTTTCGGAAGTTACCACGGTTTTCGTTCCGTCGAAGTCGCCGTTGAGCACAGCCATTTCGAGAGTGGACAGCGCGCTTCTCGCGTCGCCGTTTGCGAAGTTCGCAATGCTTTCTATAAGCTCGTCCGAAATTTCAACCGTCTGCCCGCCGAACCCGCGGGAATCTTTAAGCGCGTGGTTCAAAAGTCCGCACAGCTCTTCGGTTTTCAATTCCTGCAAAACAAAAACTTTACAGCGCGACAGCAACGCTCCGTTGACTTCGAACGACGGATTTTCGGTTGTCGCGCCTATTAAGATTATACTGCCCTTTTCCACGAACGGCAAAAACGCGTCCTGCTGAGCCTTGTTAAAGCGGTGAATTTCATCCACGAAAAGAATTGTTTTTTCGCCGAACCTTCTGTTCTTTTCCGCCTGTTCCATAACGGCTTTGATTTCTTTGATGCCGCTTGTCACCGCGGAAAAATCTATAAAGTTAGCCTTGGTACAACCCGCTATAATGCGGGCGAGCGTCGTCTTGCCCACTCCGGGCGGTCCCCAGAAAATCATCGAGCTTACGTTATCGCTCTCGATTAAACGGCGAAGAACTTTATTCTCGCCCAAAAGATGTTTCTGTCCGCAATACTCGTCCAGAGTCTGCGGGCGCAGTCTTGCCGCCAACGGCTGACTGAGCGGACTTTCAAACAGCGTTCCCTGCTCCATCTTTTCCCTCTCTGAAAATTTCTATTACTTAACTAACATACCACAAATTCAACGAAAATGCAAGCACGAAAAAAAGCAACGCCGAAGCGTCGCTTTTTAAACGTTAAATTTTCCATATATCCTGCGCGTATTGCTTTATCGTTCTGTCCGAAGAGAAGAAGGCGGAGTTTGCAACGTTGGCAAGCTGTTTCGCCGCAAACGTTTTCTTGTCTTTGCAGTCGGTACATACCTGTATAATAGTTTTAACGTAACTCTCCAAATCGTACAGGACGAAATAGTTATCTTCGTTGATTAAACTTTCGTACAGCTCCTTGAAGTTTCCCGTTCCGCCGTCAGAGAACGTTCCGTCGATAAGCGATTCAACCGCTTTGCACCGTTCGGGGTTATCCAAATACTCGGAAGGCGAGTAACCTTCTGCTTTCAGCCTTGCAAGTTCTTCAACCGTCGCGCCGAAGATATAATTGTTCTCCTTGCCCGCCCGTTCGACTATTTCTATATTTGCGCCGTCCATAGTGCCGCACGTTACCGCGCCGTTCATCATAAACTTCATATTTCCCGTGCCGCTCGCTTCCAGTCCCGCGGTAGATACCTGCAACGATACATCCGTTCCCGCTACGATTTTTTCCGCATAGGACACGTTATAGTTTTGTACGAACACGACTTTTAAGCGTTCCGCGCACTGTACGTCGGAATTGATTTTCGCCGCGATTTCGTTTATGAATTTTATAATGGTTTTGGCGCGCCTGTACGACGGCGCGCTCTTTGCGCCGAATATGAAGGCGCAGGGCGGCAAATCGTGGTATTTTCCGCTTTTAACCCCGTAATATACTTCGAGTACCGCAAACGCCGTCATTAACTGCCGCTTGTACTCGTGCAGTCTTTTCACCTGCGCGAACACAAGAAAATTTTCTGGAATTTCCACTCCCTCCCTGTCTTTTATATAATTTAACAGTTGCCGCTTTTTAGTCTGCTTTACTTCTATAAAAGCGTCCGCAGTTTCGCCGTTAAACCCGTTTAACTCATTTAACCGCGATATATCCCCGCGCCAATTATTATTCAGCGTTCTGTCCAACAGTTCGGAAAGCTCCTTATTGCAGAGTTCCAACCATCTTCTGTGCGTTATTCCGTTGGTCTTGTTTTGTAACTTTTCGGGATAAAACCTGTTTACCGTTTTAAATAAGTCATTTTTGAGTATCTCGGTATGCAGTTCCGCCACGCCGTTGACTTTACCCGCGATATATACCGCGAGGTTTGCCATATAGAACTTACCGCCCTTATATATAGCCATTTCTTTCGCCTGCTCTTTATCACAGCCGAGCGATTGAAATTCCCTGTCCGCATATACGCTTATACGGATAATAATATCCGCGATTTCGGGCAGAACGGCGCGCATATATTCCTCGTCCCAGCACTCCAACGCTTCGGGAAGTATCGTATGGTTTGTATAATTGAACGTGCGTTTTGCGATATCGAGCGCAGAGGAAAAGCTGAATTTATACTTTACTGTGAGTAGTCTTATAAATTCGGCGGTACATATTACGGGGTGAGTGTCGTTAAGCTGTATAACGTTGTACTCGGGAAACTTTTCGAAACGCTTTCCGTACTGTTTGAAAAAGTGTTCCGTAAGCTCGCCGAGCGCCGCCGCGGAAAAGAAATATTCCTGCCTGAGCCGAAGAATTTTCCCCTCTTTCGTATCGTCCGCGGGATAGAGGTATTCGCTGATTTTCTGCGCTTCCCCGTCCCCTTCCGCCTGAAAAAGTCTCAACCTGTTAATGCGTTTTCCAAACACGGGCATATCGTACGGCACGGCGTAAACTTTCATATCGGCAAACTCGATGAGCCGTTTTTCGTCTTCGCGCCTTATGCTCCACGGGTCGCCGAACCTTTGCCAGTCGTCGGGCAGTTCTTCCTGAAACCCGTTCTTAAACGCCTGCTTAAACAGTCCGTATTTATAGCGTATTCCGTAGCCGTGCAACGGCAAACCGAGTCCCGCCGCCGAATCGAGAAAGCAAGCCGCCAACCTGCCGAGTCCGCCGTTGCCGAGCGCCGCGTCCTCGATTTCCTCGAACATACGTATATCCAACCCCTTGCCCGAAAGAAACTTATCCGTTTCTTCGAGCACGCCGAGTTCCATTAAATTATTGTAGAAACTTCTGCCGATGAGAAACTCCATCGAAAGATAATACGCGTTGCGCCTGCCCTTGGTTTCGCTTATATCTCCCGCGCATTTCATAGCAAGCAGGGATATTTCGTTATACAGCGTTACCGCGTCTTTATTTTTTGTATCGAGTCCGTTGAGTCCGTCTGAAAATAAAGTCTTATCCATTTCCCGTTACCCTATACAATTCTGATTTGCCGCTCGCTTTCGATTACGCTCACCTTGGAAACGTCGGGCGCGATGCGGACGGTACCGCCCGTAACTTCGTCTACTTTTATATACAGCGTTTCGCCGCCCGCCTTGCACTTGGCGAATTTCTCGTCGCCGTAGTCCAAAACTTCTAAAACCTCGGCGCAAAGTCCGTTCTCCGCAACGGCTATATCGTACGCGCTCCACTCGTATCTGAACCCGGAGTTATAAACCTTCCTGCCCGAAGTCGCCGCAAACATTTTGGAGTAAACTTCCTCGGGCGCGGCGAACTTAACCCCGTCGATAACAAGGCTGAAAACTTTTTCGCCATTGCCCTCGCCCTTATCCGCAACGAACGTACCGTTCAGTCCGTTGATTTCGGGCATAGGCAGAATTTCGGTATCGCCGAGCTTTATTATTATTTTCTTGAAATCGAGTCCGATATTGACTTCGCCGTTTTCGATAACTTTATCCGAGAGGGCGTAAAGCCTTCCGCCGTTCAGTTCCAGCGACAGCAAAATGCGTCCGTTTATGTTTTCGCTTCCGACGACTTTTGCTTTTATGCCGCCGCCGAACTTGATTGCCGTTACGGGAATAAGCAATTCCCCCTTACCGTCGGGGCATTTAATCGCAGGAGGCAACTGTACCGAACAGCCTGAAAATGCGAGCTTGCCATTCTCTACGCCGCAATCGAAGAAGTTAAATTCGGGTATTCTCGGCATTATGCTCTCTTCCGTTTCTTTATCGAAGAGATGAATTGCGCTTATATCCAAAGCCGCCTCGCACACCGTATCGGGCGCGTACTCTTTAAATCCGCCCGCCTTTATTATTACGCGCGTACTTGTTTCCGCAAATCCGTCGCCGTCCATATTTATATCGCCGTAGACAAGCGTTTCCGTACCCAACTCTTCCGAGTGCGATATGCGCACTTTGATTTTCGCTTTGCTCTTATTTACTTTTTCCGTATCGAGCGTCACGTCCTCGGCGCGGAAGCCTATGTATACGGTTTTAGTTCCGTCCAGATACGAAGGCGTGGTTTTAGAGAGCATAGAGTAAGGAACGGTGATTTTCGCGTCCGAATAAGCGAAATCTATATGCACCTGCTCCCCGTCCTTTTTGAGCGTGCCCTCGAAAAAGTTCATCTGCGGCGTGCCGATGAAGCCTGCCACGAATTTATTTGCGGGGTATTTATACAAATTTTTCGGCGTGTCGATTTGCTTTACGAAGCCGTCCTTCATTACTACGATGCGCGTGCCCATAGTCATTGCTTCCACTTGGTCGTGTGTGACGTAAATAAAAGTGGTTTGCAGTTTTTTGTGCAGTTTGACTATTTCCGAGCGCATCTGCGTTCTCAGTTTTGCGTCGAGATTGGAAAGCGGTTCGTCCAAAAGCATAACTTTCGGCTGTCTGACAATCGCACGCCCCAAGGCGACGCGCTGTCTTTGTCCGCCCGACATTTCCTTGGGTTTGCGTTTCAGGTATTCCGTAATGCCGAGTATTTCCGCCGCTTCGTTCACCTTTTCGGTCAGCTCCTGCTTATTATACTTGCGCATTACGGGAATTTCCTTACCATCTTTGTCGAGTACTGGTTCGCCCGCCTTATGCCCGTTGTCGTCGTCTTTTTTATATCGCTTTACGTCGGGAATTTTGCGCATGCGCAAGCCGAACGCGATATTTTCGAAAATAGACATATGGGGATAAAGCGCGTAGTTCTGGAACACCATTGCAATATCCCTGTCCTTGGGTTCCATTCCGTTGACTACCGTATCGTCTATTTTGAGTTCGCCCGCGGTAATTTCTTCGAGTCCCGCAACCATTCTGAGAGTCGTAGACTTGCCGCAACCCGACGGACCGACAAATACGATAAATTCTTTATCTTCGATTTGCATATTGAAATCGTTCACGGCTTTCGCGCCGTTGGGATAAACTTTGTAAATGTGTTTTAAACTTAAATTTGCCATAATTATTTCCTCCCTATTTTACAGTAAGTGCAAAGAAACGAGCAAGAGCAGGCGAGCGCGGATTATGTGAGGGAATTTACACAGAAGTAAATGACCGAAACACAAACGTAAGCTCAACGAACTATTGCGAAGTTTATTTGCGCTTACTCCTTGACTGCTCCCGCAGCCATTCCGTTAATCATATATTTTACAAGACAGAAGTACAGCACGATTATGGGTATCGCTATAAATATCGAACCCGCCGCAAACCGCGCGAACTCCGTTTCGCCCAGCGACATAAGTCCTACCGCAACCGTGTACAAGTCTTTATCGATTAAAAGCATTTTAGGCAGTATGAAATCGGACCACGGCCACGTAAACGAAGTAAGAGCCGTATACACGAGCATAGGCTTAGACAGCGGAAGAATGAATTTCACGAACACGGTGAAGTTGGACGCGCCGTCGATTCTCGCCGCTTCGTCGATTGAATAAGGTATGGTATCGAAGAAACCTTTCTGCACCATATATCCCATTGGCGCCTGCGCAGAATATATGAGAATAAGTCCCCACTGCTGGTTAATAAGTTCGAACTGCGTCATTATGAGATAAACCGCGATTGTACCCATAAACGACGGGAACATACCGAGAAGAAGAGTCGCCTTCATCATCGCTTTTCTCGTTTTGAAGCGGAAACGCGACATACAGTACGCCGTGAGTATGGTTAACAAAGTTCCCAGAACACAGCTCATAACGGCGATGAACAGCGTATTTAAAAACCAACGGGGATAGTTATACATAACGGTGTCCGTAAACAGCGCCTTGAACGCGTCGAACCCGTACGCCGTAGGGAAGAAGCCGTCGAACGAATAAATAGAACCCGACTTTGAAAACGAAGCGAGTATGAGCCACAGACAGGGGAAAAAGAATATGAACGCAACGAGCAACAGTATGCAGTACGTTATAAGCGCGTCGAGAACTCTCTTGGATTTGGCTTTTAACACTTTTGACTTTGCCTTATTCATCTGAACGTTTCCTCCTGTTTATACGACGGCGACAATACGTATACCGTCAGGGATATTGCCGAAGTAATTATGAATATTACAAGGCTTATTGCCGCGCCGATTGAATAATAGTTATTGTCGATTGACATATTGTACAGCCAGTTAATCAACAGGTCGGTATCGCTTGCGAGGAAGTAACCGTCTACGTAAAGTCCGCCGCGCAGGAAGTAGAAAATTCCGAAATTATTGAAGTTGCCGATAAACTGTGAAATCAGTACGGGCGTGGTTGCAAAAAGTACGTAAGGAAGCGTTATTTTAACGAACTGTTTCCATGCGCTTGCGCCGTCCACGCGCGCCGCTTCGTAGAGGTCTGTGTTTAAATTGGATAATATACCCGTAGCCAAAAGCATTGTAGAGGGTATACTTATCCAGGCGTTTACCGCAAGTCCTATGAATCTTGCCGTCCACTTGGCGTCGAGTCCGAGGAAACCTACCGCCGCGCCGCCGCCCTGCTGAATGTAATAGTTAATCGGTCCGCCGTACGAGAACATAAATTTAAAGCCTAAAAGCGTTATGAACCCGGGAATAGCGTATGCGAGAATTGGAAAGGCGCGCCATATTGCTTTACCTTTTACGCATTTCTTGTTCAGAAGGAGCGCAAGTCCGAGTCCCGCGAAATAATTCAGCGCGGTAGCAAGCACCGCCCAAACCATATTCCAACCGAAGATTTTAAAGAACGTAGGCGCGAACTGCCCGAGCGACAGTATTTTTCCGAAGTTTTCAAAACCCGCCCAATCCACAAGCGCGGGCGGCACTATATCCCCGCCGTAGTTCGTGAACGCGATTAGTATCATAAAGACTATGGGCAGTATACTGAATACGCACACGCCTATGACGGGCAGAGCGAGCGCGGTTTTGTGGAAGTTTTTATCCAACAGCGAACCCGCTTCTTTCTTGAATCCGTCGGGTGTTTTAAGCGTGTCAAAAGCGCATTGGGTGCGGTATATGTCCTTGATATTCGCAATATATACGGCTATGTACAGCACGATTATAAAAATTGCGAGTATGCCCATTATGAGCATAACAACCGAATTGTCGCCCTCTATTCCGTACCACGCGTTGCTTTCGCGCGAGCCGAGAGTGAAGAACCCGAACAAGTCGTTCGCGCCCGTCAGAACAAAGTAGACGATGAACGCCGCCTGTATGAACAGGAACATAAATCCCTTAACCCACTGCTTGTAAATGAGCTGTCCGAGTCCCATAATCAGCATCGAAGCGGAAACCTTGCCGTTTCCCTGCGACAGAATTTCTTTTGCGCCGGCAAGCCTTTTCGAAACCTTAGACGGAACCGCCTTGATTTTCGCGGGTATCGAAGCGAAGAAGTTTTTACATTTCGTTATAACTTTCATTTTCCCTTTCCTCCGTTTACGAACCGCTTAAAGTGTGTATCGAGTCGTATATCTGCTTATCTACGTTTTCAAGTCCCTTTTTCATTGCTTCCAAAGTAGTAAAAGCGTTTTTGCCCGTAAGCGCGTCGTCGGCAAGCCTTGCGCAGTAAGTCTGCAAGGGCGTCCACACCTGCCCCAACGCCCTGACGCTAGGCATAACGTAAACCAAACCCGAAGCGAGATTTTCGTTTATAGTCTGATTGAGTCCGCCGAGTACTTCCGCCAAATCGCTTCTTGCAGGCGATATGCCGAGAAGAGCGCTTCGTCTTTCGAGCATCTTATAGGAAGTGGCGAAGTTAACGAACGCGAGCGCGGCGTTGGGTGCTTTCGTGTAAGAACTGATTGCGTAGCCGTTTACGCCGCCCATAACCGTCATATCCTTGAAACCTTGGCTTTCGTCCTCCAAATCGCCGCTGACGGGCAGTTTGGGTACGTCCACGGTCTTTATGTTTTCAAGCGCGTACTCCTCTGTATAACCCGCGTTAACCATCTCTTTTATGAACAGGGTGTATACGTCGGGAGTAGTCATAGTCGCAAAGTATGTTCCCTGCGCCATACGCGAATAGGAGTTTCTCGTAATCGTATCTTCGGTGCATTCGAGGTTCATAACGGTAGCGAGCTGGCGTATTATCCTTGCGCCGTTTACTCCGTCGTTTTTGGAAAAACCTATATCCTTGGTGTCCTTGCCGTCTTCGCCGCCGAACACGTATCCGCCGTAGGATAAGAAATATCCCGAAGCGAAGTATCCGTCGTTAAGCGACTTCATATATCCGTATTTGCTTCCGCCGCTGTCTCTCCTTATCTGCTGTGAATAGCGGTACATTGCAGACCAGTTTTCTATGACGTCGGGTACGCCGTTCTTATCGTCGTCCCACTCCGTCCGCCAGTTTTCGGGAAGCAAATCCGCCCTGTAATACAGCAGCGGCTGCTGAATATTTACGGGAACGCCGAACGTATATTCCTGCCCCATAGCCTGCGCCTTATACGCCGCCCATGCCTTTTCGCCTATAAATTCATAACAGTCGAGTTCCTCGACGGGAAGCGGCAGAATATGTTTGCCGTCTACGTATTTCATCAAAGCATCGTTCGCCTGATACAGAACGTCGGGGCCGTAGCCGAAAGGTCCGCCCGTTTCCAAATCGGTATACTGGTCCATATTCGCGTCCACTGCTTTTATGCCGTATTCGGCATACTCGGCGTTGAACGCGTCGAGCAGTTCCTTTAAATATCCCTGTTCTTTCGCCGTATCGTTTTCGAGAATGCGCAAAGTCACGTTGCGTTCGAGTTCGCCAGTGAATTTTTCTTTGGCGGCGGCAGATACGTTTGCCGCGATTAAGCCGAGCACGCCCATAACGATAATCAAAGCGAGAACTACCGCTACGTGCGAAAATACGACTGCAATATTTCTTTTCATCGAATCCTCCCCTTTTTTATTTAATGTTTACCCGCAGACGACGGCGAAACCGCCGCAACCGAGCACGCCGTTTTTGTATTCGGCGCAACATATTACCGAGTCAAACGGTTTTTTTACCGCCTTTTCGCTTTCGTTTATTATAAGTTTATATTTGCCGCGCTCTGCAAAAAGCAAACCGTCTTTTTCATAAATTTTAACTTCCGCGCCGTTGAAAGCGGGAATGAGTTTGAGCGCCGACAGGCTTTTTACTAGCGACTTGACGGGGTTATCCTTTTTCTCTTCGTCCCAGTCGAAAGTCCTGCGGCAGTCGGGGTCGTATCCCCCTTCCATTGCGTTTTCCGTGCCGTAATATATGCAGGGCGCGCCGCGGAAAAAGAAGGTAAGCGCAAGCGCGCTCATCAGCTTATTCACATCGCCGTTCACCCGCGTGAGAAATCTGTGCGTATCGTGCGAATCGAGCAGGTTGAGCATCATATCGTTAACGGTGTCGGTATTTCTCATCAAAATTTCGTTCAGCTTGCAAGCCATATCTTGCGCGTTGTACGCGCCGAAAGCATAGAAGTCCAGACATGCTTTCGTAAAGGCATAGTTCATAATCGAATCGAACTGCTCGCCCCTTAAATACACGTTTGCGTCGTGCCAGTTTTCGCCGATAAGAACGCAGTCCGCCTTCAAAGACTTGACGGCTTTTCTGAACGCGCGCCAGAAATCGTGCGAAACTTCGTCCGATACGTCCAGACGCCAACCGTCGATATTATACTCCTTTATCCAGTATTCCGCAATGCCTATCAGAAATTTTGTAACTTCGGGATTGGAAGTATTGAACTTCGGCATATACTTGCAGGAAGCGAAACACTCGTACTCGAACGGTTCGTCTTTCGTAACGACGAACCAATCGTAATACTTTGAATTTCTGCCGTTCTTTTTTACATCCTTAAATTCTTTAAGTTCCTCGCTGCAATGATTGAACACCGCGTCCAGAACCACTTTAATGCCTTTGCCGTGCGCCCTGTCGATTAGTTCTTTAAGTTCCGCGTTACTGCCGAAACTCTTGTCGATTTCATAATAGTCGCTTATGTCGTACTTATGGTTGGAAACCGAGCGGAACACGGGCGTTAAATACAGCGCATTTACGCCGAGGCTTTTTATGTAGTCGAGTTTTTGGGTTATTCCCGCTATATCTCCGCCGGCAAAACTCTTCGGGTCGGGTTTTTCGCCCCACTTCAAATTGATATAGCTTTTATCTTTACAAGTATTGCCCATATTGAATCTTTCTACGAATATCTGATAGAACACCGCGCCGTTCATCCATTTGACGGGCGGCATTACGTCCGCGCTGTTTATGTAAGCGTACTGGAAACAGTTGTAGTAACTCAGCTCGAAATCGAATTTCTCTGTAAGTCCGTCCTCGGAAAAGTAATAAACTTTCCCGCCGCATGTTATTTTGAACACGTATACGAAACGTAAATCCGTAAGATTCAGCGTGACTGTGTAGTAGGCGAAAAGTCTGTCCTCGTACGCGCGTTGCATCTCAGCCGTCCGGCGTTCGCACGCGTACGAATATTTCCCACCGTAAATCACTTTGATTTCGTCCGGAAAATCATTTTTGGAAATTCTGAGTCTTAGACAGATTTCGTCGGGACGCAAGGCGAAGCAGAATTTTGATTCGGGGAAATGTAATATTGCGTTTTCTTCCATGCCGAACTCCTTTATATTGACATTTTTTATTATTACTGGTATAATTACCGATATGGAAAAAAGAATTACGATACACGATATCGCGCGCGAAGCGGGCGTTTCCGCCGCGACTGTTTCCTACGTAATCAACAATACGCAGGGGCAGTCCATAAGCGAGGAAACGAAAAACAAAATCTGGCACGTCATTAATATGCTTAATTACAAGCCGAACGTTTTCGCAAAAAATCTGCGTTCGTCGAGTTCGAAGCTGATTGCCGTCTGCACGGAAAGCAGAAGCAATATCGAAAAAGCCGAATTTCTGAACGTTATCGAGGAACTTTCCGTCTGTTTGAGGGAGGACTTCGATTTGATTTTTTACACGCCGCCCTACGGAAGAATTACCAACGCCGACGCGATAATCGCGTACAACGTTTCAAAAGAGAAATTCTATGAAATAGGCAATAAGAACTACATACCGCTTATCGCAGTAAACTGTCTTGTGGAAGACAAGCTCTTTTTCCAAATCACCGCCGACTATGCGCGGCTTAACCGTTCCGCCGAAGAATATTTCAAAGACGAATACTGTTTCGTCTGCCATACTCCCGCCGACGCCTGCTTAAAGGACGAAATATCGCGCACCTTTGAAAACGTTGCGTTTATCGACAGTGCGGACGACTTGTTAAATATTAAATTCAAAAACATTTTGACTGTAAGCGGAATAATCGCCGATTTAATGAAAAGTTTGAAAATAAACCTTCTTTACGAAAATTTATACTCGCCCGTATGCAGGCAAACCGCGGAATGCGTCAATAAGGCGCTCAGCCGCGAAAAGTTCGACGTACATTCTTATAAGGTATAAATTAAGGCTTTACCCCGCGCATATGTGCCGTTTAATTAAATTGAACAGCGGGCGTTCGTCACGAACGCCCGCTTTTTTCGCCGCGATTACGAGCCTATGCGTTTGTTACCGCGTAAAAATCAATGTTGCCCGATTCTTTATCGTAAACTATTTTGTAAGTACCTGCCTTAGAGCATTTAAAGTTAGTGCCGTCTTCGGGAGTGAAATCGGAATTTGCGTCGCCGCTCGTTCCAATCGCGTCTACTCCCAAATAATCGCCGTATCCCGTGTTTCCGCCCTTCGGATATTTAGCAAATCCGAACTCCACTGCCTTTCCGTCTTCAACCGTAAGGGTGTATTCGTATTTGGTTTCGTCCGCGGAAATCGTCATAACATAATCTTTTGAAAAGTTGTGCGCCCAACCGTTTACGTTTGCGCCCTTGATATAAATGTCGAGATTATCCGCCGACTGTTTCAGAATAGTAATTATTTTGGAATACGTGTCGAACGTTATATCGTACGTTCCGTCCGCTGCGGTTTTGATATTCGTTCCGCCTTCGGGTTTTACGAAATCCGTTCCGCCGCCTACGAGATTGTCGTAAGAATAATTGCCCTTTCCGTTGTCCCACGTAAGTTCGGTTGTGCCCGCCGCATAGGAGCGGATAACAAGTTCGTTGCCCGCTTTAAGCTGGACGCCGCTAATAGTGTATACGCCCGAACCCTCTTCCGTTTCGGTGAATTTGTGCGCCGCCATATTTGCCGGTTTCATAAAGTCGCCCCAAGTTCCGCCGCCGTACGTTCCGTCGAGATAGAAGTCGCGCGCCGCGGGAACCTTGCTTACATCTAACGTAGCCGAGAGTTTTGCCGCCGTAGGTTCGGCTGCGGGAACGTACGTGAACGTATAAGTTCCGCTTGCCTTTGCTATGATATCGCCGTTGGGTCTTTGGTCGAACAGCGCTTTGCTTGCATCGTCAAGATTGTTTCCTCTAATGAAAGCCGTACCGTCGGAAACT
Organism: uncultured Clostridia bacterium; assembly: GCA_947245485.1. Taxonomy (GTDB): domain Bacteria; phylum Bacillota; class Clostridia; order Christensenellales; family Borkfalkiaceae; genus Coproplasma. The sequence continues at coordinate 53,263 of CAMXOH010000001.1, forward strand.
TCCGTTCCGATAGTATTGCGGGAAATGAACATAAACACGTCGTTTGCTTTGAGATATACTTCGAGAGTATAAACGCCGTCGTTTTTGCTCATTTTCGTGGAAGCGTTATAAACGTTCTGCCACTTGGTAATGTGTTCGCCCTTGATATAGAAATCGGTTTCTACTTCGACTTCCTGCGAAACGTCGCCGTTGCGTACCCATTTGATTTTATCGAGAGGGTTGTAGTTGAAGTTTTCTTTGCTTTCTTCCGTATACTGCGAATGTTCGGTTTCGTACTTGTCGTCGTCGGGATGAGTGGAGAGCGTGAAAGTATAATTGCCCGCGAGTTCGCACTTGATATTCAGTCTGTAATCGGGGTTATCGCCGATTGTGCTCGAACCGCTGAACGCAACCCTTCCGTCCGCAAGTTTCATTGTTTCGAGATAGCCTACGCCGCGCTGATTTTTCCAATCCGTGTCGATTGCAAACTGGAATTCGTCGCCCTTGTTTAAGTCCGTGGTAAACGAATACTCGTTTTTGCCGTCGGCTTTACTCATTTTCATCGTGCTGTCGATATGCTTGCCCCAGTTGCTGTTTTTAAGTATGGGACTCGTGCCGCTTCCCACAATGTAATATTCGCGGGTATCCACGCTTTGATTAGCTGAAACCCACTGCGCGAATGCGGATTTATCTTCCGTTATTGCCGTTTCGAAGTCAAATTTGTGTACGAAATTAGGGGTAGCGAACCAATCGACGAAAACATAATCCGTCTTTGACGGCGTCCACTTCGTCGCCTTTTCGCCCTCTTTTACTTTTTGTTCCCGCAATGCTGTATTGCCGTCATAATAAGTTACGGTATATTCTTTTGTTTCAGGTTCTTTATCGCAGGCGGCAAGCAATGAAACCGAAGTTACACATACCGCCGAAGCAAGCACGATACCGAGCCATTTAGTTGCTTTTCTCATCTTTCCACCTCACAATTTTTTACGGTTTTTTTACTTAACCGATTAAGTAGATTATAGTACGCTTACTTGCATTTGTCAATACATTTTTTAAAAATTTTTTATAACAAACAAATAATGTTATAATTTTTCAAATGCGCAAACTTAATCTTTGCGAAAAGATAAAATGAAGACGGCTTAAAACCGCATAAAAACTATCCGAAACCGAAAAGTAAAACGGCGCAGAGCAATCCCTCAACGCCGTTTATAAATTTCCGCTTAAATAAAATTTATTCTAATAGATATTTATTCATTTATCCAGTAGAACCTTTTTTACAGTTGCTCGCCGACATACTCCGACGAAACGTATTTCGCCTGGTCCGTCTTACCTATACCGATAAATCCGCCCACTTGGGTCAATGCACCTTTATCCACAGTGCCGCTATTTGCTTTAATCCCTGTAAAAGCAATATCGTATTTACATCCCGAACCGTTTAACCCGACAACCTGTCCTATGCGCGGTTGAAAATTTTTATCGCTTGTTGCACCGCCGACGTATGCAATTTTTCCGTAATTGACGGTACCTTCTATTTTAGCGCCGCTTCCCTGTTTACCGGCGATGCCGCCGGCGTTAGGTATACCGCCTGATTCACATTGCACTTCGCCCCTATTGACGCAATAGCTTATAACACCCTGATAATTCATTCCGGCTATACCGCCTAAGATATTAGGACCTTTAACTGTTCCGTAATTTCTGGAACCGTTTATTTGCCCTTGGTTAAAACCTGCAATTCCTCCGATGGTACCGTTTCCGCAAATTTCGGCTCTGTTCGTACAATTATTAATGTTCCCGTAAACCATATTAAAGCCGACAATTCCACCTATAAGTATATTTGGCGCATTACCAACCGTAACTTTGCCGGAAATAATTTCGCAACTCTCTATTGTTCCGCCGTTATTTGCACCCGCCACAATACCGACGTTAACAGTATCAGATATTATTGTAGACGCATTTATACTTACATTTGAAAAATTTAACCTGCTGACTTTGCCGTTTTTTAACGAACCGAATAAACCGTAACCCGCATTTTTATCAACATTAATTTTTAATCCGATGATTGTATAGTAATTTCCCTCCAACGTCCCGGCAAAAGGCTTTGGAATAGGGGTCCAACTTCCTTCTAATGTAATATCATTTGTAAGTTCATAATATCCGTAAATATAATTGTCAGATACCGCAGCGACGCCGTATCTTAAATTATACAGATTACGTGAGTTTGAAATTAAATACGGTTTTTCATACGAACCGTCGCCTTTTCCAAAATACATATTACCCTCAAACTCGGAAGTTATAGATATATATTGTTTTGAACTATCGTTTTTGTCATAGATAGTTGCTTTTCCGCTGTTATTTACAATACTTATTTTTTTTATGATTATTTTAAAATTAACTAATGAAGAATAATTTGTATCAACAATATTTCTTATATTAATATTACCCGCAGCAAAAGAGCCGTTATGAATTCCCGAATAATCATTAGTTGCGTCGGGATAATCGATTATATACTCGATTTCTGCTCTATCCGTATTGATATTGCTGATTTTGCTATATTGAATACCGTATTCGTTTTGATTACTATAAAAATCAAAGTTTATTTTTTCTATGTCCGATAATACGCTTATATAAAGAGAAATAATATGTCTGTCAATGGCAACTTGCAAAATAAGTTTGTTTTCGCCTTTAATGTTTGTCAAACTGCACGCAGACTGTATCGTTACTGTATAATTATTATAGCTCCAATTATTTGTATTGCCTGCCCTGTAAACCAAGTCATCTATGTATTCATCTCCTAATTTAAGTCTTACGCTTACAGATGAGCCGCGGCGCACTGCTATTTCGCTATTGTTAACATAACTCACATTAGGCAGCTCAATATCCTTTGAAAGAACCTTACCGTTAATTTCCCAATGTTCCGCACTTTTATACGGATACATTATAAATTCTAACGAGCCTGTCCCGCTAAAACCAAAAGATACTTCTTGAGCATTTGTAATATCGACAATAAAATATGATGCGTTTCTGTTATTGCTTGTAATATGCCCGTAAGTAACCTCTGACGAGCACTCACGATAGTGTACTCCGTTACTTGTCTTATATTCAAAGATATACTGTCCGGATGCAAGCGAGTATTTATAATATACCTCCGAATTATTCAAAGAAGCCGATTCTTTATTGTTGACGGAAGCGGTTGCCGGATTTGCTTGCGTCATTGAAATAACCGCGTTATTACTCGTCGTATTCTCAAACAATATATAATATCGCTCGCCGGCTTCAAAGTTATAATAACACTCGCCTGTCGTCGTCCGCTTTAAATATAGTAAATTACTGTTAAGCACACTGACCGAAACCAATGAGTTGCCCGAAGCAATCTTTTTAACGCCGTCAACGTTCGGCACATACGAAACGATATACTTTTCGTTTGCCTTTATCGAAAGCGTAGCCGTATCAAAACCTTTTAATGCGCACGTTAATTGAGAACCGACGTACCTATTAGCAGTTTTGTTTTTAATTAAGATATGATATGCGGTTTCCCCCGTAAGATAAGCCGAATACAAATTGCCCTGACTTGCAACGTCGATATTTTCCGCAAAGGATAAAGCCAAATTCTCATACAAGTTGAAATTATATGTACCGGAATAATCGGGAGTAAAGGTTACTTGCTGATTACCGTAAGGTAATAAATATAAAGGAACTGTACTGTTTTCAAAATCATTTGCCGGAATATTAAAGTGCGGATATTTGTCATCAAACAGTATTCTTTCTTTGCAGAATGCAAAGGCGCTATTATTGGCAGAACCTGTAACATACTCCATCGAACTAAATTGCGAGTCCCTTTTAACAATATCGAATTCGCAAATTTGCGTTAAACGACTTTTATAGTTCGTATCGTTCAATACGGTTATAAATTCTGCATAAGAGTTGTTTGCTTCGGATAAAACTATTTCTTCTATAGGCGCAAATCCAACAACTCGTGAATAGCCGTCCAAATTAACGTTATCACGCTGTGCAGTTTTAGACATTTTTGTGTTAATGTTTACTTCGTTATCTGTTAAAATAGTCTGCTCTTTCCCTTGTTCATAAAAATCCATGCCAAGTTCAACGCTATCTTTTATTAAACCGAGTATTTTACCCCCGGCACTAAAAGTTAATTCATCAAGTATTGCACAACCGAAATTAAACAATTGATTTGCTGTAAATTCTGCCAATATTCTATCAAAGTCCGCTTCGGTTGCATATGAAATTTTACCGTAGTTTGCACGGCTTTGAGCAATGATTAAACCGTCGTCATAGTACTTTGAATATCCCTTATCGCCGTAATTCAAAGCATTCTCATTTTGTAGCGCAGTTAAAAATCTTGGATTTGAAACATAGTAACTATACCTTGCGCCGTCATATTTTTTCCATACAAAACTGCCGTTTTCCGTACTGCGCAAAAAACTCTGTTGCAATAAAGGTTTTATTTTTATTTTGTATTCCAAATCAGAGGGGGTTTTATCTTCGAACTCATATACAAAATCAATTAAAAGCAGGTCGAAATAATCGCCTTCTTTAACCATATAAAAGCCGTATTCTTTCCCGTTATAGGAATATGTGGCGTTTGCTTCGGCTGTTTCAAGATATTGGCGGGGAATAACCTGTGCAAGTTCGGGGAAAGAAGTACCTGAATTTGCTGCTTTTACTTCATTAGAAAAAGTTTGAATATTTTTGTTTGATTCACTTCCGTCATCGTTAACCAATACGTCGCTTTCCGTGTACTTTTCATCCGATAAATACTTGGTACTATCTGCATAAACGGACACATTAGTTGTAACTCCCATAAATACAAATACGCTCATGAGAATAATCATAGCAAAAAGCGTGTATAATAAAGATTTTTTCATTGTCAACATATAATTCCTCCTTTTATATTTAAATTACATTAATAAATAAATATATTGACCTAAAATTCCATAAATCAGATGTCGAATCTGCATATATGGAGATACAATACTCACCTTTCTCTTTTACCGTTCCGGAATAGGATGCATTTAAGCCTCCCGGTTCGCAATACGTCATTGTTTTCCCAAACACGTTTGCGCCTTCACCGCTCGGACTAATCCAATCTTCAGACCAACGCGGGTGGTCGGGTAAATTGAATGTGTCAACATAATAAGTACGCTCAACTCCGTCGTATGGAATTTCAATATGCAATTCTTCCGTACCGACGGGAAATTCATAAATCTCTCCGTCACTGCAACCGATACGAATTGCCACGTCATACTTTTTTTCCTGACCCTCTTCGCAACCGGCAAACGCAAAGCAAATTACACTTACCATTAAAGCACATAAAACTACTACTAAAAATTTCTTACTGTTCTTTACCATTTCTATTATTCTCCTAATAAATCATTAATTGTACGCAAAAATCATCTTTTAATTTATGTAGTTCGGACTATATCCTTCTTTTCTATTTTCATAAGATTAATTCTTTTATAATAAAATTCGTATAAATCACTTGTCCGTTAAAAATAAAAAAAGCGCAATAATAAACATTAACATTCATTTGCGCTTAATAATATTATATTCGTACATCGGAGTAACCCTCCTTATTCATTTTGTAAAATTTTTAAAATCTTTTTATTCCCAATTTTATTCCTTCGACAAAATTAATTTATTTGTTGAATATATTTTACCATAATTTTCCTGTTATGTCAATACCGCCTAAAAATTTAAACCAATAAATGTTGTTTTAGTACAATCTGATTGCAACATATCGTTGCAGTCAGATTTTTTTATGCCGTGAGTGTCGGCATTGTAGGCATTCCCCCTTTGTGTATTAGACGGTTTAAGACACACAAAAAAGCCACAAACAAGCTGTCCGGATTGTTCAGTAAAACCAAAGAGTGTGAACGTCGTCACGTATCAGCGAAGGCGTAGTCAATTCTGATGAAAAGGCTTTCCGTCTTTTATTTTGATACATTCGCCTTAGGGCGTTGTAAATAAATATTTTAAATGGCGTAAAGCCAAAAGGAGCAGTTATGCAAGTTCAATTATTTAAGAAGGTAGGCACTTATTCAAACGAACGATTAAATCAAGTTGTAACACTTAAAGATAGTGATAAAATGACGTATGTTAGTCCTGGATTGGGTTCGCCGTATTTAGAATGGAATAGAATTTTGTCTGCCGAAGATTTTATTAAAACAGCGGAAAGTCAAGGTGTTAAAATAAATGCTTCTGTACGTGAAAATGTATTAAAAAGTCAATGGGTGTTTACTTATCTTGAAACGGAAAGAACGGAAGATAAATACGGCTCTTCTATGACGGGCGGGGTGCATCACATTGATAACTATTCTGACGTGTACGATGTGGGTTTACTTCGTTTACATTTTCAAGATACAAGCGGTAAGCATTATGATTTAGGTGTTGTTAATGACCTAACAGACCCTGATAATATTGCTGGTGGTGGAACTGAAACTGATTTGCTTAAAGCTTTTGGGGAGTTTTGGGAAATGTTTGTAAAGGCTATTGGGTTAATTTTATTTGTAGTTTTACTTTGTGTGCTTATTAATTTTATTAAGCCTGTTAAGGATATTTTTAAATCTGTTTTTAAAGCTATAAAATTTGTTATTTCTGCGCCGTTTAAATTGCTAAAAAGCATATTTAAAAAAGGCGGTTAATACCGCCTTTTAAGTGTTTAATATTTACTACAAATTATGCAACCGAGAATACTTTCGTACACTCAATTCTTTATTTGCTATAAAGTTTTATTCGGTTGTTATGCTTTTTCCGATATGATTTTCAGTATTGTGATTTTACCGTCCTTGATTTCTATTTGCAATTTCAATTTGCATTTCGGGCAAAGTATTTCTACGTTTGAGCCGTCGCCCAACTTAAATAATTTATACCCGCATTCGGGGCATACAACGTAGTTTGTCATAGGTTTTCCTTTGCTTGCGATTTTTTCTTGTCAGAAACTATCGTAACTATTAAAAAAATCATTATTGTTATAAATGCAAACAAAATGAAAATATCTAAAAAAATGTGATATGTGTCTTTGACTAACGTATTTTGCGATGCGGCTATAATATGGTGTGTGTCGGCGAATGTTTTGTTATAAGCGGCTATATTTTCGCCCGTTTTAAAATAAGTAGTAAACTGAAATACTCCCCAAAAAAATAAAAATGCCGACAAAAAATAGTTTCCCATTGTATCTTTTAGAATAAAACAAACAATGCTTGCAATGAAAATTAAATAAAATACAAAATCAATCGGTTCATCTACAAATGCAGAGACTACTATTTTTGTGTCGCCGATTTTTAGCCCCGTAATGTTAAAAGTAAACCATAATAGCAAAATTCCCAAAAAGGCTAATGCTATGATTTTTAATGCTTTTAATTTGCGACTATCATCAAAAATTTTTAACTTTTTGAATTTCATAAATTATTTTCCTTTTTAATTACTTGCAGTAAGCCGTTAAGAACATCCATAAGCATTTTTCCTATTTCCTTATCGTTAAGGCTTACCGTTTTCGTTACTATCATTGTCGCAACCCCGTGCGAAAAAAGCCATAGTCTAACATATAAATCGTTTGCTGCTTTATCGGACAAAACGTAATCGTTTTTTATTAAAGATATAAGATATTCTTTATTTTTGTCCAAATCACTTTCCGCAATAGGCGTATCTCTTTGCCTTTCAGTCATAAATAGTAACGTAAATAAATGCGGTTGTTCTCTTGCAAAACGAATATAATTCCAACCTGCCGCTTGATATTTTGATAAGTTAGGGATTTCAGCAAATAAATAGTTGTCGTATTCCTTTATTGCTTCTTGCATAATCGCTTTGCGCAAATTATCCATATTTTCAAATACCCAATAAACGGGTTGTATGGAACAATTTAATTGTTTTGCAATGGCTTTTGCCGTTACACTGTCAATACCATTCATTTTAGTCATTTCATACGCCGTACTGACTATCAGTTCTTTATGTATTTTTGTTTTAGGTGGCATAACAAAACTCCTTATATACTTGACATTATATATCATAGAGTATATAATAAACTTATTCTTTTGTCAAGCATTTTTTGTAATTCGCTTGTGCTTACCGTCTGGGGACGGAATACGCCGCCTTGACAAATTATCAAGGGCGGCTATTTATTTCCCGTAGGGCATAAAGCCGCCGTCGCCTACGGCGCAATCCCTTGACAATTTGCCTGCGGCGGCATTTTTGGCTGGTTAAGACGGTAAGCACCAAAGCGAACAACAAAATTTTTAAGCCGCAGTCCGCACACACGCAGACGGCGCAAAGGAGTAAGTTATGAAAAATGCAGTCATTTATGCGAGATTTAGTTCTCACGCACAAAACGAGCAGTCTATTGAAGGGCAATTAGCCGAGTGCCACGCTTTTGCAGAGCGAAGCGGCTTGCAAATCAGACACGAATACATAGACCGAGCATTAACGGGAACGACGGACAAACGCCCCGAATTTTTGCGAATGATTGAGGACAGCAAACGGAAAGGCTTTCAGTTTGTCATAGTTTATCAATTAGACCGTTTCGCCCGTAATAGATACGACAGCGCAACATATAAAGCCAAGTTAAAGAAGAACGGCGTTCGCGTACTCTCGGCAAAAGAGAATATCACGGACGATGCGAGCGGTATTTTGATTGAGGGTGTTTTAGAGAGTATGGCGGAATATTATTCTGCCGAGTTAAGCCAAAAGGTCAAACGCGGTATAGCAATGTCGGCGGCAAAATGCAAATACTTCGGCGGTACGGTTGCGCTCGGTTACAAAATCGACAGCGAAAAAAACTATGTCATAGATGAGGAAACTGCGCCCATCGTTAAGAAAATGTTTGAAATGCTTGCAACGGGCTACACATACGCAGATATAGCGCGCTATTTGAACGAGCGCGGAATACCTACCGCAACGGGCGGCAAATGGGGCAAGAACAGTTTTCAATGGCTATTCAGCAACCGCAAGTATTTAGGCATATACACCTTTCAAGGCACAGAGATAAAAGGCGGCGTTCCGCAGATAATCGACGACGGGCTTTTTGAGGACGTGCAAGCGGTCTTGCGCAAATATGCCGCCGCACCCTCGCGCGGAAAAGCGGTTGAAGAATACGTTTTGTCGGACAAACTTATATGCGGACTTTGCGGACACAAAATGACAGGCGTAAGCGGCACGAGCCGAAATAAGACAATGCACAATTACTATAAATGCGTTGGCGCGAAATGCGGCTGTCATAAACGCGCAGTGCGCAAGCAATTTATCGAGGACGAGGTGATTAACGCCATAGTCGGTGCAAACGGCGTTTTGACGGACGAATTTATAGATATGGTTGCCGCCGAAACGTATTTACTCATACAAGCCGAACGCAACGACAGCGAGATAAAACGCATTGAGAGCGTTATAGCGGACAATCAAAACGCAATCAATAACCTTATGCAAGCCCTTATGCGCGGCAAGATTGCCGACACGCTTTTAGCGCAAATCGAAAAGTTAGAGCGCGAAAACGCCGAACTGAACGCGACGATTGAAAGCGAAAAGGCGTTGCAAATCGACTATACATACGACGATATTCGCAAGTGGTTACAGCATTTCCGCACGTTGGACTATTCCAAGACGAAAAACCGCAAAGACCTAATCGACACGTTTATTTATCGGGTATTGCTTTACGACGACAAAATGAAAGTGCTGTTTAATCTGAAAAGCGGACAAAAGAACGAGTTGCTTTTGAACTTGATATTCCCAGATTACCCCGACAGAAACGGCGGCGCGGACGAAAACAGCACAAAAGAAAAAGAAACCGCAAAAGCGATTTCTCAATCTGGGTGTTCGTATACCCCTGTTATGGTGCACCAAAGACGATAAAGGTTGAACCTTTAATTCGTCAATAGCCTTGTCGTTATCGGCAAGGCTTATTTCTTTAATTTCCTTGTCGTTGCCGAAAATCAGATATGTAACTACTGTATCGTCGTAAACAAACACTTTGTAAACGAGGTGGTCTATCAGTTTCTTTTGGTATTCCTTGTCGTTCGGGTCGCCTTTAAGTAGCATAGCCACAAAGTCAATAATCTTTTCCTTTGTTATCTTTTGCCCGCGCTCTAACTCGATTTGCGCCTTGTGTGCGGTTAGGTCTTTTATAAGTATTTCAACCTCTTGCATTTTTCGCTCTATATTCGCCCGCAGTAGGTCGTTGCGCGCCAGTATAAAAGCGTTTGTAAGTTGTTCCGCCTCGTCTTGTGCGTGCCGTATCTGTGCCTCTATGCTTTTCATTCCGTTGTCGCCCGTGCGTTGCTCATAATATTTTATCGTGTCTTGCGCGGCTTTCTCAACGTTTTTTCTATCGCTCAAAAATTCGTGTACCACTTGGGTAACATACAATTCCAGTTTGTCTTTGTCCTCGCGTTTCTTGTCGCAGAGGGCTTTATTTTTCTGCTTGCAAACATAATAGTAATGTTTTTTGCCTAATCTGCTTGTACCGCCGCCCGCTATCATAGCCGTGCCGCAATGCCCGCAAAACGCCTTACTAATATGCGCAAATGGACAATGTAGTTATTTTGGTTAGGTATCTTTGCCCAAAAGTTTGTAGTAG
>CAMXOH010000002.1 GCA_947245485.1 uncultured Clostridia bacterium
GCCGTCATAGAGAACGCTTTCCTGCGCCTTTTCGGGGGCGTAAGTTTTATCCATCGACAGTTTATCGAGATTTTTAATATCGTCTATAAACGAAAACGTCTTGTCGCTAAGATGATAATTGTGAAAGTCGAAAACATCCGTAAACTTTCCGTGATACCCGCCGCTCGCATCGACGCACGGGCGCGTTGGGTCAAGCGTCTTAGTAACGTTATACACAGCTTCTACAAACCGCATATCCCTTATCAGTTTGGCATTATCCAAATCTTCCCATACCTCGTTTAAAGGACACCAAGTTATTATCGACGGATGATTGAAATATTGTTCCACTACTTCGCTCCACTGCGAAATAACCATACCAAGCGATTTTAAATCGTCATACTTAACGCCCCAACTCGGAAACTCTCCCCAAACAAGATAACCCGCCTTGTCGCATTCGTAAAGGTATCTTTGTTCGAATACCTTTTGGTGAAGTCTTGCGCCGTTAAAACCGAGCGCGCGCGAAAGCGCGATGTCCTCTTTAAACTGCTTTGCGTCTTTTGCGGTATAAATTCCGTCCTCATAGTAACCTTGGTCAAGTACGAGACGTTGGAAAACGCTTTTACCGTTTAAAAGAAATTTTCTGCCGTCGTACGAAACCGAACGCAAACCGAAATAACTTTTTACTTTATCCTCGCCGAACAAAATTTCAACGTCGTAAAGATTTCCTTTGCCGACTTCCCATAAATGAATTTCGGACAGTTCCAAATCAAACGTTCTGCGATATTCCGTTTCGCCCTTCACTTCGCCGACAGGTTTACCGTTGAAGTAAACTTTGAGCGTAACCTCGCCGCAACCTTCGACAGTAACTTCCGCTTTGACGGACTTTAAGTCGGGTTGCGAAACGAATTTTACCGCCCTTATGTAATTTAACGGAGTTTTTTCGAGCCAGACTGTCTGCCATATGCCCGTGGAACGCGTATAAAAACAACCGTATGAATTATCTTTTTTACTCTGCTTTCCGCTCGGAATATTTTCCCTCACGTCGTCGTGAACGATAACCGTAATTACGTTCTCTCCCGCATGTGCCAAAGTTGCTATATCAACTTCGAACGCAGTATATCCGCCCGTATGCCGTACGGCGAATTTTTCATTAACGTAAACTTCCGCATCGTAATCCACCGCGCCGAAATGCAGGACGAGCCTTTCGTTCAAATCTTCTTTCGTAAGCTCGATTTTCCTTGAATAAACACAGTCGGTTATAAACGACTTATCCTCAATCCCCGACAGTTTGGATTCGGGGCAGAAAGGCACTTCGATTTTGTCCGTAAGATTGCCGATTATTTGTCTTTTACCTTTTCCGTACTTCCACAATCCGTTGAGGCATCTGAAAGACTCCCTCTGAAATTGAGGATTAGGATGTTCGTTTCTGTACATTTTTTGTTCCTAATTATAATTTCTGTTTTTATTATATCAAAATAGATATAGTCTCACAATAGTTAAGACGCTTCCACTATTTGACTGTTTGTTTTTTAACTTGTTTCAAAAAATGGAAATAAAAAACACGGAATAAAGCGCTATATATCGTATTTTAACGAAATTAAATTTTAAAATATAAAATTATTTTCAATTTTTAGAACCAAAACTATTGAATAAATTTTTAAACGGTGTATAATGAATTTAATAATTTACGGAGTTTAACGAATGTCAGGCATAAGTTCTGAAAAACATTTAACTTTTAAAATAAGCAACGAGTCCGAACACCGCGATTTGATTAAAGTCGCGAGGGCGTTCGCTTCGGACGAAAGACTGAAAATTCTCAAATATATGCTGAATAAATCAGTGAGCGTTTCGGCAATATCAAAAGACTTGGATATGCCTATTTCAAGCGTTTCGCGCCACATTGAAATTCTTTCCGACGCGGGACTAATCTTTATAACCTATCAACCCGGACTTAAAGGTCACACTAAATACTGCGCGCAGGCAATACTCGACGCAAAAGTTTCTATGGTTGGCGAAAAAGAGGAAACGAAATCCAAATCTTATATAGTCGAAATGCCCATAGGCTTATATACCGAATGCAACGTCAGCGCGCCCTGCGGCATGATAGGAAAGGACAGTCCGTTAGGCGTTTTCGACAACCCGAATATATTCTTTTCGCCGCTCAGACAACAGGCGGAATGTATATGGTTCGAATCGGGTTCGGTGACGTACACTTTCCCCGTCACCGACGATATTTCGGGCAAACGCAGAATCAGCTTTTCAATGGAAATCTGTTCGGATACACTTTATTTCAACAATAACTGGCCGTCCGACATTACGTTGAAAATCAACGGCGTCGAAGTTCTTACCTTTACTTCTCCCGGTAATTTCGGCGGAAAACGCGGCAAATACACGCCGTCGTACTGGCCCGTTACAAGCACCCAATTCGGGTTACTGAAAAAATGTTCGGTAGATAAAAACGGAGTTTATCTCGACAACACTTTTATCCACAATAAAATTACTTTCGATGATTTGCATATAACCGCGAACGACGTAATCAAATTCGATATAGGCGTGAAAAAAGACGCCGAATACCGCGGAGGAATAAGTCTTTTCGGTAAAAACTTCGGCGACTTTGACCAGGCAATCATTATGAAAATAACTTAAACCTAAAAACCCCCGCGCGGTTTAACCGCGCGGGGGTTAAAATTTATTTTAAAGATTTTTATTGAGGCTCCTCTTGTTGTTTTTCGCGGAAAATAAGAACCAAAGTTCTTACGGTTAACAATGTAGCAAAACAAACATACGCGATTATGGAAACCGCTATTCCGCCGAAAGCGAACGAAAGTAAAAGCGTTGCGACGGCGGACAGCAAAGCCGCCATATGCGCGTAAGATGCGACTATCCTCGCGCTGTCGGCAAATTTCAGACAAGCGCCTTTGTTCCTTAACCTGCAAACCGCAAACCCGAGCAGCATAGCCGCAACGGTTATAAGTTCGGTAAACGCGATAACGGAAATACCGTTCAACAAATCCAACAGGAAAGTAAACGACGCGGAGCCGTAAAAAGCATTTTTTATAAAGCTGTCTACCGAACGTGCGTCACTGCCGTCGGTAAGCGAATTGCCCGACTTATAAAGTCCGCCGAAAGTAACCGTGTTACGGTTATACGTATCGAACGAAGCAACGAACATATCGCCGAAAAGGCACATATATTTTCCTTCGGTTTTAAGCGTCTGCAAGTAATAGTAGTTTCTGAGCGTAGGAACCGTTTCTCCCGTTACTTTTACTATATCCGGATAGTAAGTCTGCACATAGAGCGCGTAAACGTTTTCGGCGTATTTTTCGGCGCCTTCGATTTCCGTCAGTTTCGAACTTATATCGCCGTCGTTTAATCCTTTGAGATATGCGGCGCAAGCGTCGGCGACGTCAGCCGTAATCCTCTTGATTTTTCCCGTGTAACGCACGGCGAAGCGGTAATTTTTGCGTTCGGTTTCGTTGAGCGAAAGATATTTTTCGTAATCTATTTCCGTTTTACCGTCTGTATTCACGCAATATGCTTCGAAGTCATCGAAAGTTTCCGCAACGTTGGCGGAATTGACGAACAGATGATACCCATTCTTTGAATACAACGCGCCGTCCTCTTCGTTTTCGACGGTGTTTATTTCCGTATTTTCGCCGTTTAACGAAATTACCGCTCTATCGTCTTTAACATTTACGGATATTCCTTTTGAAAACACATTGTATAAAAAACTGCGAAAATCATCCGCGCCGTTGTAATAAGAGGCAAACGGAACGGTTTTCCCCGCAAAAATGCCGAGGAAAATAAATACGAACGCTAAAACGCTTGTCAGTAATATATTACCGAATCCGAATTTTACGCTCTCTTTCGCCCTGCCGTCGGAAAAAAGAGAAATCGTAAAACGCTTGAACCACTCTGCCACTTTTCACCCTGTTTATTTATTGCCGATTTCCCGCCCCATAATCGAAACTTCCGTTTCGGCGTCGAACATATGTATATTCTTCTCGGAAAATTTGACGCGGACTGCATCGCCCGAATTGTAATCGGCGCGTTCCGAAACGCAGACGATGAAGTCCTTTGAATCTTCTGTAAAGTGCAAGAACAGCTGCGTGGTGTCGCCAAGCACTTCCTTTATTGTGAGAGAGGTTTTCAGTCCGTCGTCGGACACGAAAATCTTTTCGCCTCTTATGCCGAGAATGACTTTGTGGATTTCTCCGTCAAGATACTTTACGTCTATTTTCCTGAGCGAGTCGAGCTTATAGTTTACCGCCTGCCCGTCTTCGAATATCGTTTCGAGTACGCTTCCGTTTTTACGGATTGTGACGTCGAAAAAGTTCATCTGCGGCGTGCCGATAAAGCCTGCGACGAATTTGTTTGCAGGATAGTCGAAAAGGTTTGTGGGCGTGTCGATTTGCTGTATTACGCCGAGTTTCATAACAACTATACGCGTACCCATTGTCATTGCTTCAACCTGGTCGTGGGTAACGTAAATGAAAGTAGTTTTAAGTTTATTGTGAAGTTTTACGATTTCGGCGCGCATATTCGCCCTTAACTTTGCGTCAAGGTTTGACAGCGGTTCGTCAAGAAGGAAAACTTTCGGATTGCGCACTATCGCCCTGCCGAGCGCAATACGCTGACGCTGTCCGCCGGACATTTCACCGGGTTTTTTATTGAGCTGTTCTTCGATATTGAGAACTTCTGCCGCCCATCTTACTTTATCTTTTATTTCTTCCTTGGTAAGATGGCGCATTACGTTCTTTACGTTGCCGTTCTTATCCGTCTTCGTTCCCGGAACTTTTTTCATTTTGAGTCCGAACGCAATATTCTGAAAAGCGGTCATATGAGGATATAAAGCATAGCTCTGGAAAACCATTGCTATATCCCTGTTCTTAGGGTCGACGTCGTTTACAAACGTATCGCCTATGTACATTGCGCCATCCGAAATCTCTTCTAAACCGGCAATCATTCTGAGCGTAGTCGATTTGCCGCAACCCGACGGTCCTACAAAAACTATAAATTCGCCGTCCTCTATTTCCATACTGAAATCTTTTACGGCTACAAATTCTTTATCTGTCTTAGGCGGTTTGCCCTTGTGCTTAATGAAATTAATTAAATTAAATCTCTTTTTTGTATTATACCTTTTATAGATATGCCTGAGCGATAAACCCGCCATTCGGTTATTCCTCCCCTACCGTTTTAATAATCCGATTATAACAAATTAATTTTACATTTTCAATAGCGGCGGCGCTTCCACTATTTGAATGTTTATATTTCTGATACTTCCAATTTTTAAAAGTAATTTCAATTTATCTTACCGTTCTTTATTTTGACTTTGGCTATAAGTTTAACGTCTTCGCAAGAGCTTCCGACAATTATTTCGTAAACTCCGTCGTTTACCGTCCATCCGTCGTCGGCAACCGAATAATACGCAAACGAACGGCTGTCAAGTTTAACCGAAAGTTTCTTGCTTTCGCCGGCTTTTAACGCCGTTTTGACAAAGCCTTTCAATTCCTTTAAAGGACGGTAAACTTTCGGCGAGCACTCCGAAACGTACACCTGCGCAATCTCTTTGCCATACGCGTCTGAAATATTTTTAACGGTAAAACTTACTTCCGCATCCAAGCCGTCGGCTTTGATTGATAAGTCCGAATAGGCAAATTCAGAATAACTTAATCCGTAGCCGAAAGGATATTTCACCGCTTCCCTGTGGCGTCCGTAGTATCTGTATCCTACGTCCAATCCGTCCGAATAACAAGTAACCGCCGTATCCGTATAAGTACCGTTTACAGACGTACACTCAAAATTGACGGGGAAAGTTTCGGAAAGTTTTCCGCAAGGGTTTGCTTTTCCGCAGAGAATATTGCTCAAAGCGTTCGAACCGCGCTCGCCGCAAAAACCCGCGTACACAATTGCTTTTACTTTGCTCTCCCACGCGCTCACATCGATAGGCGAACCTGCGAATATTACTACGACTGTATTCGGGTTTATTCGTGCCAAATCCAATATCGCCCTCTCCTGAACGGCAGGCAGACGCATATCGGTACGGTCCCCCGCTTCGTATTCGAAAGGCGCTCCCGTTCCCACGCAGATAATATTCATTTCGCATTCGGCGGCGTAATTTCTGCCTAAGTGCGGTTTCGCCGCCCAATGCGCATAACCGTTTGTTCCCAAAACTTTATTGTAATAATACATACTTTCAAAGGGAATCTTCACGCCGAGCTCTTTTTCAAGAAGCGTTTGCAAATCGAAATCTTTATTCAAGGGAACGACTTTCGAGCTTCCGTCTCCCGCGATCATATCTTTTTCGGGTTTTGCATAGCAACCGAAAAGCGCAACTTTCGTTCCTTTTTTAACGGGGAGTATTCTTTCATCGTTTTTTAAAAGAACCATACTCTCTTCCGCAATTTTCTGCGCGGCGTCGAGTCTGTTTTCTACCGTTCTCTTAACTCCCTTGCCCTTTTGCATTTCCTTACAGCGTTCGGCAAGCGACAGAACGCGCGCAGCGCATTCGTCGATTTCCGCTTCGGTTATTTTGCCTTCCTCGAAATCCTTTACCAAATTATCGTAATTTTTTTGATTGAAAGGAAACTCTATATCGCAACCCGCCTTTGCCGAAACCGTTCTGTCCCTGACTGCTTCCCAGTCGGAATACATAGCTCCGTCGAAGCCGAATTCTTCCCTTAAAACTTTAAATCCTTTCTTGTTTTCGCTTGCATATCTTCCGTTTACGCGGTTATACGCAGACATCATACTGACGGGCTTTGCTTTTAAGGCAATTTCAAACGGAACGTAATAAATTTCTCTCAGCGTTCTTTCGTCAACCTCACTCGACTGTTCGAAACGGTTATATTCGAGATTGTTACAGCAAAAATGCTTTAAGCAGGTGCCTATCCCTTGCGACTGAACGCCTTCTATATAGCTCTTTGCCATATGCCCCGCAAGATAGGGGTCTTCCGAAAAGTATTCGAAGTTTCTGCCGTTAAGCGGATGCCTTTTTATATTCACTCCCGGAGCGAGAAGAATATCGACGTTTTTCTCATAACAGTCGTCCGCAAGACATTCGCCCATAAGTCTGGCGCAATCCGTATTCCAAGTATTTGCAAGAGACTGCGTTGAGGGATACGAAACCGAAGGCAGAGTAATTGTTTCGCCCTGAGCGTTTTTGCGTTCTGCGCGAACGCCTACGGGTCCGTCTGAAACCGAAACTGCGGGTATCTTACCGCCGAAGTCCATCGTGTACCAAAATCCGTTGCTACACAAAAGACGCAATTTCTCATCAATAGTCAAGTCGTTTAACGTTAATTTTCCCATAATTTTTCCTTTAATTTTTGTAAACTATATTTCCGCCTACGACGGTTAACATTACGTTAAAGTTTTCGTCGAGAAGCGTGAAGTCCGCACGCGCGCCGTCTTTGATTATTCCGCATTCCTCTTCTATTCCGAGATTTAATGCGGGATTATAGGTCGCGCAATCGATAGCTTTTTCTATTCCCGAGCCGCTTTTGGTAACAAGCGTTTTTACCGCTTCGTTCATTTTCAGCAGACTGCCCGCCAACGTTCCGTCCGCAAGCCTCGCCTGCCCGTCATTTACGTATACCGTCTGCCCGCCGAGTTCGGAAACGGCGGCGGCAGTTCCCTTGGCGCGTATCGAATCCGTAATTAAAACAAGTTTTGTTTCGGGTTTATTCTTTAACAATAACTTTAATGCGGGAACCGATATATGAAGCGTATCGGCGATTACTTCGCAATACAGTTCGTCGTATAACAGCGCAGAACCGGCAACGCCGACTTCCCTGTGGTGAAGCGGAGACTGTGCGTTAAAAGTATGAGTGACGCAGGATAACCCTGCTTTTATCGCCTCTTTCATATTATTTTCGGTTGCGTCGCTATGCCCCGCAGAAGCGATAACTTTATGCTTATTGAGATATGCGATTAATCCGCCGTCGTCCTCTTCGGGCGCAAGCGTTACCATTTTGATTTTATTGCCCGAAAGCGTTTGCAGTTCTTCAAAGTATTCTATACTCGGCTTTCTGATAAATTCGGGCAGTTGCGCGCCGATATGCTTACGGGAGATAAACGGTCCTTCGAGGTGTACTCCCAATAATCGCGCGCCTTTAAACTCATTATAATTTGCTACGGCTTTCAGGGTCGTTTTTAAATTATCGTCGCTCTGAGTCATCGTAGTCGCCAAAAAAGCCGTTGTACCCTCTTTTGCAAGCGTTTCCGATATTGCCGAAAGCGCTTCCGCCGTGCCGTCCATAGTATCCGCTCCGCCCGCGCCGTGCGTATGCTCGTCTATAAACCCCGGAACCAAAAGACAGTCGCCCGTTTGCGTGATAGGTTCGATATCATTTTCGATACCCAAACCGATGATTCTGCCGTTCTCAATCCCGAAAGCGGTACTTACAATACCTTTTCCGCGTATGTAAGTTTTTACGTTTTTAAAACCTTTCATAAATTAAAGTAAAGCCGCAGCCTCCTTATCTACAATTAAAACACAATCAGGGTGTAATTGCAATATACTTGCGGGACACTTTTCGTTTATTTCGCCGTTTACCATTGAATTAACGGTTTGCGCCTTGTTTGCACCGCTTGCCAGAATCAAAATTTTTTTCGCCGTCATAATGTTCTTGGGTCCCATTGTATAGGCGCTTGAAGGCACATCCTCGATTCTTTCGAAAAGACGCGAATTGTCTTTTATCGTGCTTTCCGCAAGTTGGACTACATGCGTTTCCGTACTGAACGGCGTGCCGGGTTCGTTAAATGCGATATGTCCGTTACTGCCTAAACCGAGCAGTTGAATATCCTGCGGCATTTGCTTTAATAGCGCGTTATAGCGGTTGCACTCCGCCTCCGCGTCGTCCGCCTTTCCGTTTTCTATATTCGTGTTTTTTAAATCGATATCCAATTCGTCGAAGAGATTTTTACGCATAAAATACACGTAACTCTGTTTATTATTTATATCAAGTCCTACGTATTCGTCAAGGTTTACGGTTTTTATCAGTTTATAGCTTGTGCCGTTTAATTTATGGTCTGCTATCATCTTATTATACAAGCCGAGGGGCGTTGTACCCGTTGCCAGTCCGAGTACCGCTTGCGGATTATCTTTTACGACCGAGAGTATTATTTCAAACGCCTTTTCACTCATTTCTTCATAATCATTTGTAATAATAATCTCCATAAATCACCTCTTAGTTATAGTCCAATTTAATTATAATTTTAAGTATATATAAAGTCAATATCAAAGTCAGTTCCAATAATTAAGTGTTTATATAACTTTTTATACCAAAAATTAAAAGTAAACTACATAAAAAAGCCGCGCCTGAAATTAAAGACGCGGCTTTTTTATATTTAATTAACAATTACCGTTAACATTACGCGGCATCACATCGAATTTTTTAGGCTCATCGATTGAAAATCTGATTTCATCAGTTTCCAAAAGCAAATTATCGTTCTTGTCGTATTGTTTTACAATATACCTGTATGACCCGTATGCAAGAGCGCAAATAGCTTTATAGTAAATATTTTCTTCAACTTTATATGTTGCAAGCATACGGGAGCCTTTATATAAAATTACTTCGGTTCTCGCATACTCGTCACAGCAAGGCTGAAAGTAAATATTTACCAAATCGTTGCCCGTCGAATGCTCTATTTCTGCCTTTTTGAGTAAATCTTCTCTTTTCTGCCGCGCCTGCTTGGCATAATATTTTTCCCTGTCCGCTTCAATATATTTTAAATTCAATATATAGTCGTCCGCTAAACCGTTCTTAAAACTAAATTTTAACTTTTCCAACCTGTCATTAAAGCTAATATCAATTTTGAAAACTTGTCTCTTATCATATGCGGATTTAGACACTACGCTCCATTGCCCGTTTTTAAGAATATAAACTTTCTCTAACACGTTCAAAATATTTTCTTCATCAATAATTAATTCATAATCAACTATATTTATATCTTCGTCTTGCGTTAACGTAAACGAATCGCTTTCTTGTTCGAATTTACCGTAATCGCCTTTAACATTATTTGATAGAAATGTTTTCGGACGGCAAACAGAGAATATAAACTCTTGACTTAAATTATTTTTAAAAAGATATTCCTGATACTTATTCATTTTTTTTCCTCCTTTAATTTAAATTACAGATATAATCTATGCAATAGCGGATATCTTCAATCGTTAACGTTACATTCGTTTTTTCAGGGTGAACGATATTGTTTCTCGCCATTCTTAACGCATTAAGCAGTCTTTGCGTTTTGCCGTCATAATTTTCGTCCTGTACATATACGGTACAGTATTGTTTCAGCATTTCGGAAAAATCACCCGAGAAGCGATAACTGTAACGCAAAACCGCCTCTAACCGTTTGCAGAGATTTACGATTACTGTTTCCGTATTTCCTTTTTCAAGTTCATCTTCAAAATATTCTTTTGTTAGGCCGCCTATAACTTTATCTTTTTGCTTTAAGTCGGAAAAATCGGATATTACCTGCTTCCTGTACTCTGATAAGTATTCTATTATCCCCTCTACGTTGGAACTGTAATCGGATATATTTTTACCTCTCAAATCAAAAGAGTTATAGGAATTATTATTGAAAATTTTAACAAGCTCTTTTTTTATTATATTCGATTCGGTTCTAATTACCCCGTCGGCAAGGACGGTTAATTTGTTATCTATAGCATATTCAAACAAGTTTTTCCATTCCTTATCATTAAACATTTTATAAGGTATTTCTACGGGATGAATATTATAATTATAACTTCCCAAAACCGTTTTTATTAACGTTAAATCTTTCGTTGCCGTTAACTCTTTAATGTTTACAATACCTTCATGGATACACGATTGAATTGTAAATTCTTCTTTTGAAATATCGGGATTTGTCTTTAATTTAGCCATCCTTATTTCATATTCCGAAGCAATATACGGATTAAATCCACAGTATTTAACTATTTCGGTATTAATTTCATTGAACTTTTCAAAGGTTTCAAAATCGCCTCTTTCCAGCGCAAGTTTAACCGTTTCTTCCAATATTCTGACTAAGCCATGTCCTCTTCTGCGGTTTCTATCAAATATATCGCCCATAAAGAAAAAGTTTAATGAATAGTAATTCGTGTTCAGGTTTTTATACGCATAATCGTTATTTTTGTTGGCTTGCGCCAACAGTCTTTTAAGCATATTCGTCTTATTATGCAAATAGCTTTGATGAATCAAATAAGGGTAAACATTATACCACACGCATTTCCTTTCGTTTTGTTCGCCCAACAAAACAGAAAGAGTTTTTTGGTTTATTCTATCGTCACAGACAATCATTTCAAAAAATTCATCGGTTAATATGCAAGGACCATTTAAAATTTTTATTTCTTTTTTAGGCAATAAATCCAAAATACTATTCTCGTTTTCAAAATAGTGTTCACGAAAATAACGATGCTTAACAACGTATTGCATACCAAGTTTAAGAGTAACTCCGCGAAGCAAATCAAGACGATTAGACAAAATAGCAAACTTTAATGCGTCCAAAATATTTAAGTGAGTTATAATATCCTTATTTTTATCACACAAAACGGCAAACACATTATAACTTCCATATTGTAATATATAATCAATAATAGTTTTGCCGTTTTCGTCTTTGAATCGACAGTTTATCCCGTCAAGTAATGTAACGTCGTCATTTTTAGCGCAAAGTTCGATTTTAGAAATATTCACTATTTCCGGCTCGGTTCTTTTACCTGTCAAAATATAATCTATCGTTACGCCGAACAATTCTGCAAGCGCAGGAAAAAATTCGATACTCGGCGAGCCGCTGTCTTTTTCCCATTTACTGATTGCTTTATCGCTTACTTGCAATTTAGCGGCAAGTTCGGCTTGCTTCCAACCTTTTTCTTTGCGAAGTTCTGCAATGGTTTTTCCTATACTGTGTTTACTGTGTTGCTCCGGTATAATCGATGAACCCATAAAAAGTATTTCTCCTGAAATTTTTCTCAATTATAACATTTAAATCACGAAAAGTAAACCTACGTATTTTCTACACTAACTATAAAATTTTCAATTTATTTTAAAAAGAACTCTACGTAACGTAGAGTTCTTTTTATTAAGCATTGCAGTCAAAGCGCCGCAAAAAAAGCGCAAACAGTGCATTTTACCGCAAACTACAAGGTAATAAAACCTTTTTTCCTTGATATTATTATTTTAATTTTCCGAAAACGGCAAGTGTGTAAGGTCCGCAGTTGCAACCCATAGTGTAATCAATTGTATCCACGATTATCTCTTTAACGTTACTATTTCCCTTTATAAATTCCGCAAATTCCTCCGCGTCTTCTTTCACACCTGTATGTCCGATATAAATTCGGGATTCACTTTCCAAATTCCCTTTTTCCAAGATAAAATTCTGAATTGTCTTTATGGCTTTTTTTCTTCCTATACATTTGGCAAGTAATTTAAGTTCGCCGTGAGCATCAGCCATAATCACAGGCGTTACTTTAAGCAAAGATCCTATGCTTGCGACAAACTTACTGATTCTTCCCGAACGATTTAAAAATTTTAAGTCGCTTGGCACAAAGACAGCGAATACATTCATCCCGTTTTTATCTATCGCTCTGAATATTTCCTCGGCAGTTTTTCCGACGTTGCGGAGTTTAACCGCATATTCGAGCATTAAAGCAATTCCGTAACTTCCCGACAGACTGTTAGCTATAAAGACGCGCTGTCCGTAAGTCGCATTAATTTCTTTCGCCGAAATGAGCGCATTGTTATAAGTTGCGCTCATTCCGCCCGATATGCCGATATAAACCACGTCGAAACCGAGTTTAACGTATTTTTCAAACGTCGCGGTAAACGTATAAGGATTGATACAACTTGTAGAACAGCTCTTTGATTTAGCAAGCTCGTCGTAGAATATTTGCGCATTTTTTATCGGATGCTCAAAAGCATTAAACTCTTCATTGTCTATTGAAAAACTCATTTGAACAAAATCGATATCCATTTCTTTTAATTTTTCAGCCGAGAAACTACAACAACTATCGGTTATTATTTTTACTTTTTTCATTTTAAACTCCTTATTTATTGTCTGTTTAAATCCGACAATTTCATAATAAGCAATAAGAAATGAAATTACACCCTACTTCGACTGGTTTTAACTATAAGGTTTAGAAGTGCAACTAAACGGCAAGAAACCCGACTCTACCGCATAAATTTTCGACTCTACCAACGGTAGAGTTGAAATAAACGAAGTAAAACATTAAATGCTTATAAAAATTTAGTGAGTTGTAACCATATTACCTATTAGTAAAAAATTATTTCAAGAATTTACATAAACACTTTATAAACTTCCGGTAAAGCGTCGCTGCGCTCGCGCGAACCGCGCGGTTTCTCGCAACCGCTAGATTGCACAAAATAAAAGCAGTAGCATTGCTACTGCCTTTATTTTGGTGACCCTGTCGGGAATCGAACCCGAGATTGAGCCTTGAGAGGGCTCCGTCTTAACCGCTTGACCACAGGGCCTTATTCATTTTTTGCTTTGTGATTATAACATAACCCGCTATCGTTTGGCAAGCAAATTTGCAAAGCAAAATAAATAAAAATATATTTACTTTTATAATACAATAAACGTTGTTCGTCGTTTTTATAAGCAAACAGAACAATGCGAACGAGCGTTTTTGAAAGGCGCGTACACTGACGTACGTAACCCGAGAAAAGCGCAGTTCAACGCAGTTATGCGACGCTTAGAAAAAACGACGTTGTTATCATATTTTAATAAAGTCCGCCGTTAAACGGCGGACTTTATATTAAACAATTTAAACTATATATTTATTTTCAAGCGCTGGCGCCGAGTCCATTTCTGCTTTCTGCGCTTCGTAACCGCGCTTGCCCAAAAGCGCAAACGTCGCCTTTTTACCGTCTTCAACCCCCGGTTGGTTAAACGTGTTAATGTTAAGCAACGCGCCCGTATATGCAGTCTGCAATTCAAGAAGATACATTAACTGTCCGAGCGTAAATTCATTTACTACGGGCATATTGATTGTATAATTCATTCTGCCTGCGCGCATTAAAGCGTAAGCCGTTGCTTTGTTTTCAGCCTGTATAAGCTCCTGCATGGTGTGTCCGCCGAGGAAGCCGACGTCGGGAATATCTTCGCATCCATGCGCAATCGGCATTTCGCAGGCATACTTTCCTACCGAGATAAACGTGATTACTTTGTCGTAAGGTCCCTCTATATAGAGCTGCACCTGCGAATGCTGGTCCGTTACGCCGAGACTCTTTACAGGAGTAGTTCCCGCATTAATAATTTTTCCGTCATAGGTTTCAGCTTTACCGAGCGACTCCGCCCAAAGCTGGCAATACCAGTCCGCCATCAATTTGAGATTATCCGAATAAGGCATTAATACGTTTATGTTCTTGCCCTGCTTCATCGTTACATATTGAAGTACGGCGCAGGCAAGCGCGGGATTGTTTTCGATTTTAGCCGAAGAACAGAGTTCATCCATATAAGCCGCGCCTTTGAGCATAGCTTTTATATCGATACCGAGCACCGCCGCAGGAAGAAGTCCTACGGGACACATTTCGGAGAACCTGCCGCCGACGCCGTCGGGAAGCACGTACTTCTTGAAAGCTCCGCCGTAACTATTATCTATTTTGATTAAATTACCGCGGCTTGCGTCCGTAGTGAAAATCATATTATCGGGAAGATTAACTCCCTTCTTTTTAAGAATATCCGCAATAATGAGATATTGCGTCATAGTTTCGCTCGTCGCGCCGGATTTGGAAATAACGTTAAAGCATGTCTTTTCGGGTTCTATTACGTCTAAAAGCGCCTGCATACGCACTGGGTCCACGTTGTCTTCAACGTAGAACTTAGGTCCTCCGCGCTTTTCGTCAGACAATTCGTTGTAGTGCAGATGTTTAAGCGCATTGAACGCCATTATAGGTCCGAGAGCGCTTCCGCCTATACCCAAAACCACAAAGTATTTAAACTTTGCGCGCACTTCCGCCGCTGTCTTTAAAATGTCTTCGACTATCTCGTCCTGATTATAGGGAAGTTCCGTCCAACCCATAAAAAGTTCGTCTTTGCCGCGGTTTGCCTTTACGTATTCATACGCTTCTTCCGCCTGCTTTGCATGCGCTTTAAGTTCGCTGTCTTTTATTCCCTTTGCGCCGAGAGATTTCTCCATCATATAGTTAAAATCTACCGTGACGCGCTGACTTTCGTTATAATTAGCCATTGCTCCCTCCGAAAATAATTTCTACCTATTATTATACTATATTTTTTTAATAGAGTCAATAGCGGACTTTTGAAATTTTAAGAAAAGAGCCTTATAATTTACGCCGTCTGCATAATCAGTTTTGCAAGTGCGGTTGCGTTTTTACTGCCGATTATTACCGCTCCCATATCCACCGCCGTGTTCACGTCCGACAAAGTGACGGCTCCGTCCGCCTTTATGGTGCATTTATCCTTAACCGCGGCTTTAACGCGCGATATTGTTTCTGCAATATCGAACGAAATTCCGTTCAAACCGTCCGCCGAATAACTTTCCGTAGATACGCGTATGGACGGTATGCCGCAATCGGCGGCAAGACTGCAAAGGCGTGTTATTTCATGCTCGTTCAAAAGCGGACTCTGAATGTTTATTCGCAGCGAATGGTTTTTACAAGCCGATTTAAGTTTTTTAAATTCGCGCTTAATATAATTCCAGTTGCCGTCCTTAACGTATGAAACGGGCGCGGTAACTTCCGCCTCGTCCGCGCCGTCGCGGAACGCATGTTTTACGGCGTCTATTTTCGTCTTGAAAGTGTCACCGCCGTGCGGGTAAGAGATACAGGCAATAAGCGAAACGCGCGGATTGGAACCCAAATAATTTACGCAAGGTTTGATTTGATTTGGAAGAACGCAAATCGCACCGAGTTTCAGCGATGTTGCGTCCTGACACGCTTTGCGCAAAGTAACCTTATCGATTGTCGTATCGGTAAGATTGTATTCGAGTTTTCCTATCTGCGCCTGCGCCGCTTGAAGATTCATTCTGCGCTTAAATTCGGTAAACTCTTCGCGTTCCTCTTCTGTGAAATCGGAAATTTCCGTGTAATCGGGCATAATTTTTACCTTCTTTTTTAAATTTTTATTATTTTCCGCAATTTTCTTACTTGCGTAAACCGCTATAATCATTATATGTTTATAGGCGCTTTGTATTTGTTTTTAACATTCGTTATCTGTTTTATTCTCGTGCATTTTATAAAACTTGCATATATCGGGTTAATGAGCATGAAAAAGAAACCCGAACCGCCTCCCCAGCCTAAACGCGAAAAGCCCGAGCCGAAGCCCGAGCCTGTCTATTACATAGTCGAGAAAAAACGGACGAAAAAATCGTCGTATTCCGAACCTAAGGAAATTAAGTTTAAAAAATGAAATCAGTCTTCCCAGCGGGTGAGATTACTGCCGTCCTCCCAAAGACGTTCGAGGCGGTAAAAATCGCGTTCCTCGTCGCCGAAGAGATGAACTATTACGTCCGCATAGTCTAAGACCGCCCAGCGTCCGCCCTGTATGCCCTCGCTTCTCTGCGGAACAAGAGCGTGTTCCTTTTTGAGTTTTTCTTCAAGGTTTTCCGCAATGGACTTAACCTGCGTTTTAGACCTTCCGCCCGCGATTATGAAATAGTCGCAAAGGCTTGTTTTATCTTCTACCGCAATATAAACGATACCGCTTGCCTTTCTTTCCGATAAAATAGAACAAATCAGATTGGTTTTTTCTTTACTCGTCATAAGTTTTCCTTTTATTTAATAAATATTCGTATGCCTGTTCCGTCAACGGTTCAACGGGCATATTTTGTTTTTTGAGGTATGAAAGCTGATGCTTTAAAGCCGCGAGCATACCCTCGTCAAGTCCGATGGCAAAAGCATTGCGTAATTCTTCGACGCCCTCGAAATCGCGCCCGTATTCGAGCATATCGGAAAGATAAATGAGTTTTTCGAGTTTACCCATACCCGCTCTTCCGCTCGCGTGGTACTTAATCGCGTCCAAAATTTCCCTGTCAGTGATATTGAACGCTTTTTCAGCAACGTATGCGCCCGCATACTGATGAACTACGGGATGCGGAACGTTTTCGGGGCAGACAAAACCCGAGAGCAAACCGTCGTTCTCTTTCATATATTTAGCGCAATCGTGAAGCGCCGCCGCAATAATCGCTTTTTCTTCGGAAATTCCGAAACGCGGAGCGTTCTCCGCCGCGGTAATAGCCACGCGCACCGTATGTCCCCAACGCGGAAACGAAAGATATTCCTTAACCGTTTTCAGACATTTTTCAAGTTCCAGTATACGGTATAAACCGCGCTCTCTAATATATTTTGCCGTATCTTCCTCTAAATATCCCTCGATATGTTCTCCGAGCGCGGCAACGGTGCGTACGCGCGTGGAACTTACCGGTTCGCCTGCAAACGATAATTCTATAACCCTGCTTAACCGCTTTTCGCCCAAGCCTTCGGCAAAAGATTTTTTCGCCCTCTCGATACTGCAAGAATTCGAACGGGCGCAAACAGCGAGAGTTGCGCATTCGAGTATTGTTTCGGGATTTTTCCACTTCGGGAAACATTCGAGCATATCCGCCCCGACAATGAAATACAGCCGTTCATCGGGATACCTTTTCGCCATTTCAAGGCAGGTAAGGTAAGAATAGCTTATTCCGCCCTTTTTCAGCTCATAATCCGAAACTTCGGCGCGCTCGACTTTTGCGAACGTAAGACGGCACATATTCAGCCTGTCCTCGCCCGAAACAACCATTCTGCCCTCTTTCAAAGGCGTAACGCACGACGGCATTATTATTACTTTATCGAGAGCAAGCTCCTTAATAGCCGTACAAACCATACATAGATGTTCGTAGTGTACGGGATTGAAAGAACCGCCGAAAATTCCTATGTTCATATCAACGTTTATATTTTTAATACCGCGGCAATAATTAATATATGAGAAAAATCAATCTGCCGCTTATTTTAGATACATTATTTATTGCATTATGCGCGTTTCTGTTGTTTTTTACCGCTCTCCGTTATTATACGGGCAACGCTTACGTCGCGCTCGGATTTGCCGTGTGCGCTTGTTTACTTTTCGGCTGTCTCAGCTTTCTGTACATAAGCCGCCGTCAAAATAAAAAGTTACTTATTTCGCGCGACGAAAAACAGAAAAAACTGCTCTCTCTGCACTTATCGCTTTCATCCGACGACTATATATGCGAACTCTTTGAAAAATTTCTGCAAACGGAAGGAAACAAGACGGAAATAAAGGGCGAAAAAATTTACACCGAAGATACCGTTTACTTTTTCGATTTCAAAATGCAGCCGCTTACCGAAGACGATATAGCAAAAACGATAAAATTCAAAAGCGAACTGAAAAAAGTTTTTTACTGTTGCAAATGTTCCGCCGAAGCGTTGCTCCTTGCGGAAAACTTTTTAATAGACGTGAGAAGCATAGAAACGGTTTATCCCTTGCTTAAAGAAAAAAAACTTCTGCCCGAAAAATACGCCTACGGCGAAACAAAAAAAGTAAGTACCTGGAAATTGATTAAATCCCGCTTTTCACGCAAAATATGCGCGCCGCTGTTCTGGTCGGGCGCGGCGCTTCTCATACTGAGCTACTTTACGTTTTTTCCCGTTTACTATATCGTCAGCGGAGGAATAATGCTCATTCTCTCCGCCGTAACGCTTGTTATTACCTGACTACAGTTCTATATGCTCGATATCTTTGCGGTTGGATTTGCGGTACAGTACCGCCTTTCTGCCTATGACTATTACGCATTCCGCAGAAAGTTTTTCCGCAAGCTCGCGTCCCGTTTCCTGCGGTTCGCAACCCGCGTTTTCGAGAATGTTTATTTTAATGAGTTCGCGCTTGTCAAGACAGTCCGAAAAACTTGCAAGCATATTTTCGCCTATTCCCTCCTTGCCTACCTGCCCTATCGGGGACAGATTTGCGGCAAGGCTTTTTAATTTACTGCGTTGTTTTGAAGTTAACATTTTATCCTCTGCTTTTAATTTATGAAATCGAATTCCACGTCGCCGACTATTACGGTGTCGTTCTCCTTTATGCCCATCTCGCGAAGTTTTGAAATAACGCCTTTCTCGCGCAGGATTTTCTGGAAATACGCCATCGAGTCGGGGTCGTTGAGCGCAACGTTGCGGCAAAGCATATCAACGAGCGCGCCGACTACCACGTAAGCGTCGCCGTCCATATAAATTTCAAATCCCAAATCGCCGCCTTTCGTATACGTAAAGTTTTCGTCGCTTTCGATTCTTCTTACAGGCGGAAGCTGTTTCAGAATTTCAAAAATGCCTTCGATAAGTTTGTCCGTCCCCTCGCCGTTGACTGCGGTTATGGGGAAAATTTTATATTTGCGCGAATATTTCTTTTTGAACGCCTTTACGTTTTCTTCCGCGCCGTAAACGTCGCACTTATTCAGTGCGATAATCTGCGGCAATGAAGATAGCACTTTGCTGTATGCCGAAAGTTCCGCATTGATTTTTTTGAAATCTTCCGTAGGTTCCCTTCCCTCGCAACCCGAAACGTCCACAACATGCAGAAGCATACGCGTACGCTCAATATGGCGCAAAAAGTCGTGTCCGAGTCCCGCGCCGTCCGCCGCGCCCTCAATGAGTCCCGGAATATCCGCCGCGACGAAGGACTCGTCGTAATATTTAACCACGCCGAGATTGGGAGAAAGCGTAGTGAAATGGTAGTTCGCTATTTTGGGTTTCGCCGCTGAAATCTTGGAAAGCAAAGTTGACTTGCCCACGTTTGGGAATCCTATAATCCCGACGTCGGCAATAACTTTAAGTTCTAAAATCAGAACGTGCGCCTCGGTTTTCTCTCCCTTTTGCGCGAAGTTGGGCGCATGTCTTCTTGCGGTCGTAAAGCGGACGTTGCCTTTACCTCCCCTGCCGCCTTCGGCAATCAGCTTCTTCTCGCCCTCCGAAAACATATCGCAAATGACGGTATCCGTTTCGGCGTCCCTTACAACCGTGCCTACGGGAACTTTTATAACCATATGTTCCCCGCCTCTGCCGAAACATTTATTCGTGCCGCCGCGTTCGCCGTTGCCCGCAAAATATTTAGAGGTAAAGCGGAAAGACAGCAAGTCGTTCATACCCGAATCCGCAACGATATATACGTTGCCGCCGTTGCCGCCGTCGCCGCCGTCGGGTCCGCACGCAGGCTTGCCTTTATAGGCTTTGAACGAATTCATTCCGTCGCCGCCGTCGCCCGATTTAATTGTGATTTTAACCTTGTCGGTAAATATATTTTTATCCGGCATATCTATCCTTATTTTAATTTTTCTATTAAGTCGCGTATATTTTCGCCGCGCAATTTGACTGAAAGCGCAAGCTCGTCTTTTCCGAGCAATCTTTCCGCGCCTACCGCGCCGCTTGTAGCCAAATCGATAGGAGGCTCGACGCCTGAACGGGAAAGTTCGTCCGATATGTTTATCCTGTTATTGAAAGCGCCTTTGAGTTCGGAGTATATTGCGGCGTCAACTATGTCCGATAATTCCGAAGCAAGCGCGGTTATTACCGTGAGCGAACCGCCCTCAGCCGCATTTTTGGCGGACGATACGAATTTTTTCGCAATTTCCGCCGCCTGACTGTCAAGCGCGGCGCAGACTTGCTTACCGCAGGAATTTAAAGCGCGCGTAAGTTTGGTTAAATCGTCGAGAACGAGAACGGCGTCTTTGCCCGTTTCTGCCTGCCTTTTCGCATATTCGAGGGCAAGTCTTGCCGTTCTTACTTGAACCGCCGAAGGCGAACCGAGCGGCGAAGTAAATACGTCCGCACGCGAAAAAGCGCGCGAATACTCCGCGGCTTCTTCTGCTCCCGCGCCGAGCGACAGAATTATTATTTTGAGTCCTGCGTTTGCGCTAAGCAGTCCGCGGCAAATATTCATTAATAATTTAGTCTTACCGCTACCGTACGCGCCGGATACGAGAACGCGCTGTCCCAAACCAAATGGAGCGAATAAATCTATAATTTTATCGGATACGGAAATTTTCCTGTCGGGATAAACGGGAGTAAGCGAATCGAAATCCGTCCTTGAAAAAGTAGGCGCGGCAGGCAGCGAATTAACCGTTTTAAGCACTACAAGTCCGGCAATCTCTTCCACGGAATTACGTTTGCACCTGCCGAAAATAAAGTCTCCTTCGCGCAGAGCGTAATTTTCTATGAAATAATCGCTGACGAAAACGTCCGAACACAAATCTTCCTTGCAACCGTGTACGCGGATAAACCATTTGCCGTCGCTTTTTTCGAGTATGCCTTTCGCGTTAAAGTCAAGCGCGTCCCCTTCGAGTCCGCTTCCGACTGTCATTTCCGTGCTTGTTTCATCTTCGGAAATATTATCCGAAAGACAAATTTCGCGGCAACGGAATATATCCGCAACAAGCTGTCTGTCATATTCGCAAGACTTGGGGTGCGCGCCGCGATTAGAAGGTTTTACGGGGTCGGCTTCTCCCGAAGCGATTTCTGTTATACTGTCGACAAGCCTGTCTTTTTTTCCTTCCGCCGGACGGTGTACGCCGACGGCGCGCCCGATTTGGCGTAAGTCGTGTATGGTTTTACGGTTTAGCCGCTTCCTTATTGCTTCAATCAGCGTTTCAGACATTTCCGCGTCTCCTCAATACAACGACTTTGGTATCTCCGTTCAAATCGCTGCGCATAAGTTCGAGTTCGCAGTCTTCGTTGTCTTCTACATACTCTTCTTCGAAAAGGTCAATAAATTCGTCAACTTTTTCAATATCTATTTTACAGCCTTTGTCGCGGTAGTGCATAGGAATTACCACGTCGGGCATAATTCTGTCCACGTATTCCTTTGCCATTTCCGCATCTATGGTATAGTTTCCCCCGACTGGAATGAGCAGTACGTTTACGGGAAGAAGCAAGTCGATTAACTCCGACGAACACGCCTCGCCCAAATCGCCCAAATGGCATACATCTATACCGTCCATACGGAATTTGAATATGAGATTTTCGCCGCGCGCTTTACCGCGTTTTCCGTCGTGAAAACTTTTAAAAGCGTTTATTTCCACTCCCGTAAGTTCGTAATTGCACTCCTTGTCAAGCAGTACGGGTTTGCCTTTTACCGCTTTAAGGTAGTCGTGGTCGAAATGATGATGCGAAACCGTAACCGCGTCCGCGGTAAGCTCTGGCAAATCATAACCCACAGTCGGGTCGTACGGGTCGCATATTACGGAAGTGCCCGTACTCTCCGTCATTTTGAAACAGGAATGTCCAAGATATTATATCTTCATTTTTTCTCCAAATAAATTGACTTTTCTTTTGAATTAATCTGAGCGTTATTTATAAACCGCAGAAAGCGTTAAATTAATAATCTCTTCATCCGAACCGTTGGCGTATTCGAGTTCGACGCGAAACCCGCCTTTACCCGACAGCGTTTCGAGCCTGCGCGTAAAAATATCGTATCCGCCTGCAAGTCCCCCGCTTCCGATAACGCACTGCGTGCGCTTGCCGAGTTCAAAGTTTATACGCACGTTTTGCTCGCCGCAACGTTCCTGCGTAACGCAACCGCCGTCCACGCTCAAAACACACTCGTCGCCGTCGATATAATAGACTATTTTACACCCCGACGGCGTAAGCGTTAAAACGCCGTCCGACGACTTGCTGTCGCTCCAATCGGAGCCGCGGGAATTTACCGTCACTCTTACGTTTCTATTATTATAACACATATTTATTTAATTACTTCAATTTTTTTACATAAATATCCGCGCTAACCGTACTTTTTTTACCGCTGTCGAAGCGCAGTCTGCCGTCTTTCAAAACCGTACGGAGCGTTTGTTCGTCGCCCTGTTCCACTGCGGATTTAATCTCCTGCAACGACGATATGAGAGAAGAAATTTTCTCCGATACGTTGCCTGCGTTTTTCAGATACAGCGACGCCCAAACGTTTTCGTCTACTCCCGCGATTCTCGTCATATCCTGAAAACTTCCGCCCGTAAAGCCTATGCAACTTTCTATTTCTCCGTCTTTTACGTAAGCGTTGGAAACGATATGCGCGAGTTGCGAGGTATAAGCTATTTTCCTGTCATGCGTTTTTGCGGAACATTCCACAATATATTTAAAGCCAATTTCAGCCGTAATTTTTCGCACTGATTCAAGCGCGCCCTTATCCGTGCTTTCGTCGGGCGTAATAACCATACTCGCCCTGTCGAACAAATCGGCGCAGGCGTTCTCTATTCCCGAAACTTCTTTGCCCGCCATAGGGTGACAGCCGACGAAATTGAAGTTGCGCGGAACTGCGTTTACCGCGCCGAGAATATATTCCTTTATACCGCAAATATCCGCGACGGTCGCCCCGTCTTTAAACTGCGCGGAGTTGAGAAATTTAACCGTAGCTTCGGGAGGCAGGGCAACGAAAACCAAGTCGTAAAGCGCGACGTTTTCCGTTCTCTCGTCGATAATTCCGTGGTCGAGCGCATAGAGAAGCGGCGGCTCGGAACGGTTCCAACCCGCGACGCGGTATCCCGCTCTTTTTAAAGCCATACATATCGAACCGCCAATAAGTCCTAGTCCGGCAACGCAAATTTTCATAACAGATTTATTATAACAAATTAAAAGTTTTTCGTCGTTTTTTATAAACAAGCAGAACAAGGCGAACGGGCATTTTCGAACGGGCGCGTACACTGACGTACGTAACCCGAGAAAAGCGCAGTTCAACGCTGTTATGCGACATTTAAAGAAAACGACGCTGTTATTATAGCATACATTTAAATTTAATTCAACCCTTTTTCACCAAAAGCGGGAATCGGTTGAACCGAATCCCGCTTTTACTAACTTGAAATAATTTTAAAATTATTTTATGCGCCGTACTGCGCCGCCGTTACGGTAAATTTCGTAACTTCCGCATCGAACGAAATGCTGTTGCCGAACCAACCCGAAGTAAGCGTTCCGCGGCATACTTCTATTTCGACGCGTGAACCCGCTTTTATTTCCGACATCGCTACGTTGTAGTCGAGTATGGAAGAAATTATTTTGCCGTTTATCGAATACAGTCTGTCGTACTGTCTGAAAGTCTGCCCGTCGCCAACCGTTTCGGAAGTTAAATAGACGATTTTTTGCGTCTGAGCATTGACTCCGCCCGTCGAAATATTTGCTTCCGCAAGTTCGATATTTAGCGTCGCCCTGCCTAAAATATATCCGTATTCTATGAGGTCCGAGAAAACGGCGCGCGCCGTATTACAGGGAATTGCGAAACATATTCCCTCTATTTCCTCGTCCGTGGTTTTAGCGTTTACCACGCCGATAAGTTCTCCGCGCATATTGAACAGCGCGCCGCCCGAATTGCCGGGGTTAATCGCCGTATCCGTCTGCAATAAAGTCATTGCGTAGTCGCCTACGGTTATCGTTCTGCCCTTAGCCGAAAGTATGCCTTTCGTAACCGTACCGCCGAGACTGCCCAAAGGATTGCCTATGGCGATTAAATCCTCGCCCACTTTAAGTTCGTCGCTGTTTCCCCATACCGCTACGGAAAGTTCCTTTTCGGAATTCACGGTTACAACAGCAATATCCGCGGAGTCGTCGGTTGCTACGAGTTCGGCTCTATACCGTTCGCCTGCGCGGGTAGTAACCGTAATTTCGTTGGCGCCGTCTATTACATGGTTATTCGTTATAATGTAGTAAATTTCTGCGCTTGAACCCACTATTACGCCGCTTCCCGCGCCCGAAACTATATACTGCATACCCCACTGCGTTTTTACCGTTTCGGTACTTATTTCCACAACGGCGTCTGCAACCGCTTCCACAACTTCCGCCGTGGAACTGTAAACTTCCGAAGATACCGAAACGTAGGAAACAATTCCTTTTGCCTGCGATTTTTTGCCGTTTTCGGCGCATCCGACGGCAAAAACCATACAAAAAGCCGACAAAACCGCTAACACCGCAAAACCTTTTCTGAATATATTTTTCATAAAAATGCTCCTATTTTTTTTGTTTGAACATTATATTAGTTTTCACTATTTTTTCAAACCTTTATATCAAATGCGTAACAAAAAAATGAAATACAGGTGAAAGTTATTTATTTTATTGACAAATATTTCTGATTTGAATATACTTGAATGAGTAAAAAAATATTTATTTTATAAGGAGTCGACGATTATGAACAAAATGTCCGTTAAAGAACTTAAAGATTTACACGGCAAAAAAGTACTTGTCCGTTGCGATTTCAACGTACCTATGAAAGACGGCGTAATTACTGACGAAAACAGAATTCAAGGTGCGCTTCCCACTATTAAATATCTGCTTGAAAACGGCGCAAAGGTTACGCTTTGCTCCCATATGGGTAAACCCCACTCCATTTTCTCGTCCGAAGTAAAGCTCAATAAAAAGGATAAGAAAAAGGTTGAAGCGGGCGAAACAACCGAAGAAGCTATTATAGAGAAAGCTAAAAAGGAAGAACCCAAAAAACTTACGCTCGCGCCCGTGGCAAAAAGACTTAACGAACTTTTAGGCGGAAAAGTCCTTTTTGCAACCGACGTAATAGGCGCCGACGCGAAAGCAAAACGCAGTAATCTTAATTGCGGCGAAGCAGTTCTCCTCGAAAACCTCCGTTTCCATTGGGAAGAAGAGAAAAAGGACGAAAACTTCTGCAAAGAACTTGCTTACGACGCGGAAATTTACGTGAACGACGCATTCGGAACCGCGCACCGCTCGCACGCTTCCACTGCCGCTATCGTCGAATACGGCATAATCAAAAACGCAGTTTGCGGTTTCCTTATCGAAAAAGAACTTTCCGTTATGGCTGACACGCTCGAAAATCCCAAGCGTCCGTTCGTAGCTATTCTCGGCGGTGCAAAGGTTGCGGATAAGCTCAACGTAATTAACAATCTGCTTGAAAAATGCGATACTCTCATTATCGGCGGCGGAATGGCTTATACTTTCCTTAAAGCCAAGGGTTACGAAGTAGGCACTTCCCTTCTCGAAGAGGACAAAGTCGCTTACTGCAAGGAAATGATGGAAAAAGCGGCGAAAGCGGGCAAAGAACTTCTTCTTCCCGTAGACACCGTTGTCGCAGACCATTTCCCCGAACCCATAGACGAAGCTATCGAAGTCAAGACGGTTCCTTCAAACGCAATACCCGCGGGACTTATGGGTATGGATATCGGCGAAAAGACGAGAAAACTTTACGCTGAAAAAGTAGCTACGGCTAAATCCGTTATCTGGAACGGTCCTATGGGCGTGTTCGAAAATCCTACTCTTGCAAAGGGTACAATCGCGGTTGCGCAGGCTCTTGCCGACGTTTACGGAAAATGCACCACTATTATCGGCGGCGGCGACAGCGCGGCGGCTGTACAGCAGCTCGGTTTTGCGGATAAAGTAACGCACATTTCGACGGGCGGCGGCGCTTCGTTGGAGCTTTTCGAAGGAAAAGTTCTCCCCGGAATCGATTGCCTTAACGAAAAACAATAATAACCCACCTTCCCCCTCTCGAGGGGGAAGGCTTTTTAACAAAATATAAGGAGAAGCAAATTATGTCAAGAAAACCTTTTATTGCAGGCAACTGGAAAATGAATATGACGGTTGCAAGCGGAGAAAAACTTATAAACGAGCTTAAACCTCTTGTAAAAGACGCGAACTGCGACGTATGCCTTTGCGTACCCGCCATTCTCATTCCCGCTATGAAAAAAGCCGCGGAAGGCAGTAACGTCGAAATAGGCGCGGAAAACGTTCACTGGGCGGAAAAAGGCGCGTACACCGGCGAAATATCCGCGGATATGCTCAAAGACTACGGC
The DNA here is from genome assembly GCA_947245485.1 of uncultured Clostridia bacterium. Lineage (GTDB taxonomy): Bacteria > Bacillota > Clostridia > Christensenellales > Borkfalkiaceae > Coproplasma. The sequence goes on from CAMXOH010000002.1 coordinate 26,735, forward strand.
GTTAAATACGTAATTATAGGTCATAGCGAACGCAGACAGTATTTCGGAGAAACCGACGAAACCGTCAATAAACGCACGCACGCCGCGCTCAACGCGGGACTCACCCCTATCGTATGCGTAGGCGAACTTCTCGAAGAGCGCGAAAGCGGAAAGACGAACGAAGTATTGGACAGACAGCTTAAAGTCGGACTTAACGGCATTGCAGACGTAACGAAAGCCGTAATAGCTTACGAACCCGTATGGGCGATAGGCACGGGTAAAACCGCAACCGACGAACAGGCGCAGGAAACAATCGCTTATATCCGCAAGAAGATAGGCGAACTCTTCTGCCCCGAATGCGCAGAAAAAATTATTATTCAGTACGGCGGAAGCATGAACGCCGCTAACTGCAAAGGACTTATGGCGCAACCCGATATAGACGGAGGTCTCATCGGCGGCGCGTCGCTTAAAACCGATTTTGCAACGATTGTTAACTACGACAAATAAAACCGTTGCACAAAGGAGAATAAATGAAAAGAACACCTTACGCGTTGATTATTATGGACGGTTACGGTTTGGCGGCTGACGGAAACGGAAACGCAATAACCGCAAACGGCAGTAAAAACGTAAACGAGCTTATGAAGAACTACCCCTCCGCCACTCTCGGCGCAAGCGGAATGAGCGTCGGTTTGCCCGAAGGACAAATGGGTAACAGCGAAGTCGGGCACCTAAATATGGGCGCCGGCAGAATAGTTTATCAGGACTTGACTAAAATCACCAAGTCTATTTCGGACGGCGATTTCTATGAAAACCCCGCGCTTATCAAAGCAGTTGACAACGCGAAGAAAAACGGAAAAAACCTTCACCTTTTCGGACTTATATCCGACGGCGGCGTACATAGCCACATTTCGCACATTTACGCGCTTTTGAAAATGGCTAAGACGCGCGGACTTACGAATTGCTACGTTCACTGTTTTATGGACGGCAGAGACACCGCCCCCACTTCCGGCATCGATTTCTTAAAAGAACTCCAAAGCCAGATGGAACTTATAGGTATTGGCGAAATCGCTTCCGTCTGCGGAAGATATTACGGAATGGACAGAGATAACAACTGGGAAAGAACGGGTATCGCTTACGATATGCTTACTCTCGGCGAGGGTTTGCAGTGCAATAACGCTTTGAGCGCGGTAGAGCAAAGCTATAAAGACGGTATCACCGACGAGTTTATTCTGCCTACCAACGTATATAAATGCGGCAAACCCGTAGGACTTATAGAAAAGGGCGACAGCATAATATGCTTTAACTTCCGCCCCGACCGCGCAAGACAAATTACGCGCGCGTTCTCGCAGAGAGAGTTTTCCGTTCCGAAAGGCTGTCCTTTCGAAAGAAAGACAGGATTCCTCGAACCGACTTTCGTATGCTTTACTTTATACGACGCGCAGTTTAAGGACGTGGAAGTCGCTTTCCCCAAAACTTCTATGGCAAACACGCTCGGCGAGTATCTTGCCAAAAACGGTAAAAAACAGCTACGTATTGCAGAAACCGAGAAGTATGCGCACGTAACGTTCTTCTTTAACGGCGGCGTCGAGAAACCTAACGAAAACGAAGTACGCCAACTCATCCCTTCGCCCAAAGTTGCCACTTATGATTTGCAACCCGAAATGAGCGCGTACGCCGTTACGGAAAAAGTTCTTAAAGAAATCGGCAGCGGCAAATTCGACGTGATTATTTTGAACTACGCAAACTGTGATATGGTTGGACACACGGGTATAATACCTGCGGCGATAAAAGCCGTCGGAACGGTTGACGAGTGCGTTAAAAAGGTTGTCGATAAAATACTTTCTATGGGCGGCTCTGCGCTTCTTACCGCAGACCACGGCAATGCGGATAAACTTATTTCCGAAGACGGCTCGCCTTTCACGGCGCACACCACAAACCCCGTACCCGTTGTTCTCGTATCCGATAAATACAAAAACGCGGAACTCCGTACGGACGGCGTGCTTGCGGACCTTGCCCCCACTCTGCTCGAAATTATGGGTTTACCCATACCCGAAGAAATGACGGGAAAAAGCCTTATAAAATAAATTAATTTAAATCATAACTACGTGTGCAACACGTAGTTTGCATACGCCCTAAAAGGGCACGGTACCGGCGCGTGGAAGAGCCGTCAACCGCAACAAGCGCCCCGCTACCGCAAATGCGTTCATTCTTTCGTCATTGCGAGCGTAGCGCGGCAATCCAGACTATTCCGCTCTTTTCGAACATTTACTTCTGGATTGCTTCGTCACCTACGGTTCCTCGCAATGACGACAAAACAGCAACGCTTCCGCTTCTTTTTTGCCTCCCGCATAGCGGAGGTTGTCTTTTAGCAACAACGAATAAACGGCTGGCTTTAAAGTTAGCCGTTTATTATTGTAAGATGCAAAATTATTTGCCTAATTTTTTTATTTGAAATATAATAATTGTAGAATATGTTGATTAAAGAACCCGAAAAATTTTTCACTAAAAATTACGTTGTGTGCATATGCGCGATTATTTGCTGTATTTTATGGGGCAGCGCTTTTCCCTGCGTTAAAATCGGTTATAAACTTTTTGACGTCGATACCGAAAGCGTCCCCTCTCTTATGCTGTTCGCGGGAACGCGTTTTTCTCTTGCGGGCGTACTCGTTCTCCTTTTCGGGAGCATTGCAAAGAAAAGATTTCTTTTGCCGAAAGTTAAAAATTTGTGGCGCGTTGGATTGCTTTCTGTTTTTCAGACTATTGCACAGTATACTTTCTTTTATATCGGACTTGCGCATACCGCGGGCGTAAAGGCTTCTGTTTTAAACGGACTCGGAGTTTTCTTTACTATTATAGCGGCGTGCTTTATATTCCGTACGGAAAAATTCAACCTAATTAAACTTGCAGGTTGTATACTCGGTTTCGGCGGCGTAGTACTGATAAACCTCGGCGGAGATTTTTCGTTCTCATTTACTTTACTCGGCGAAGGGTTCGTTATATTTTCGGGACTTTCCGCGGCAGTCGCGGCGGGACTCGTAAAGATATTTTCCAAACACGAGGACACCGCGGCGCTGTGCGGTTATCAGTTCTTCATAGGCGGACTCGTACTTGTAATAATAGGACTCGGCTTGGGAGGAAAGATTAATGTGGTAAACGCGGGAAGCGCATTTATGCTCTTATACCTTGCTTTCCTGTCGGCTTGCGCGTTCACTCTGCAAGGCTTTTTATTGAGATATAATCCCGTTTCCAAAGTCGCCGTCTTCAAGAGCACCAATCCCCTTTTCGGCGCAGTCTTTTCCGCGCTAATTCTCGGCGAAAGCGAACAGCTTTTTTCCTGGTTTACGTTAATCGCGTTGTTACTCGTATGCGCGGGCATTTTTATTATAAATAAATTCGGAGAAACGCGTTTAAAATTTAAAAAAACGGGATAAAATTGATTGTAAATATTTTTTATTTGTGTTATACTTTTCAGGTAAATCAGATTGAGAGGTTTTTTTATGGGTTTAAATATATTATCGGCTGCCGGTCAGGCAGGTATGTCCGAAAGTATTTATACATTATATATGGTCTTATCCATAGCTTGCCTTGTTATTTTATTCCTTACCGCGCTCGTTACGATTATAATCGTACTGTTCCAGAAGAGCAACTCGGACGGTATTCAGGGTATTACCGCTTCGAGCGAAACTTTCTTCGGTAAAAACAGAGGACAGTCGATTGAGAGTAAACTTAAAAAATGGACTTGGATTTGTCTCGGCGTTCTCGCTTTCCTTTCCGTTGCTTTATATATCGTTAACTTACTCGTTCCGTAATAAATCAATACAGTTTCAAGGCGGCTTTTTAAGCCGCTTTATTTTTTTAAAATTATGAAGTTAGAACAAAGATTATACAATGAAATCAAAAGCGGACGGCTGAACAAAACTCAGAGTGAAATTTTCCGCACTCCTCCCTTTTACGCGCACACCAAACAGGCTAAAAAAACCATACGCACGGCTTTGAAAGAACTTGAAAGCGAGGGCAAAATCTGCCGCGACAATAAAGGCAGATACTGCACTTATGAACAGCTCGGCGCGTTCGAGGGAACGCTGAGAGGAAATGAACGCGGATTTGCGTTTGTAACGCCTGCGGACAAGCAGAAGTTCGAGGGCGACTTTTTCATACCTAAAAACTCCGTAAACGGCGCGTTCGACGGCGACAGAGTACTCGCCGCGCACGTACGCGGAACGAAAGACGAAGGTTATATAATTAAAGTTCTCGAACGCGGCAGACAAAAACTCGTTGGCGTTTACGAACGCGGTATTCTTTACCCCGACGACGCAAGTATGCCCGAAATTAAGATTCCCCGTCCCCTCTCCCTGCGCGCAAAAGACGGCGACAAAATAGTTTGCGAAATTACCGATTACAGACAGAGCGGCGCGCCTCAGGGTAAAGCGATAGAAATTCTCGGCGAGAGCGGAGATTTCGAAGTCGAAGAACTTTCCATTATCCGTTCTCATGGACTTTACGAAGAGTTTCCCGACGAGGTTATCTCGGAAGCGCAGACCGTTTCGGGCGAACCCGTAATTGTCGGCGGACGAAAAGATTTGCGGGAAAAACTCATATTCACAATCGACGGCGCGGACACGCGCGATATAGACGACGCGGTTTCGCTTGAAATTATCGACGGAAACTTCGTACTCGGCGTGCACATTGCGGACGTGAGCCGTTATGTGAAATACAAGAGCGTGCTCGACAGGGAAGCGTACGCGCGCGGCACAAGCGTTTATTTCCCCGACCGCGTACTGCCTATGCTGCCTAAGGAACTTTCAAACGGTAGCTGTTCTTTAGACGAGGGCGAGGACAGATACGCGCTTTCCTGCATTATGACTTTCGATAAAGAAGCGAAAAGAACGGCTTACGAAATTTGCGAGAGCGTTATTTGCAGCAGGCACAAAATGACTTATAAAGACGTTACTTCCATTTGCGACGGCGTTAAGGAAATCTGCGAACAATACGCAGACTTGGTTTCCTGTATTAAGAATATGGAACAACTTTGTCTTATTATGGAGCAAAACCGAAAGGACGCAGGCGAAGTTAACCTTGACGTGCGCGAAGCGAAAATTTATATAGACGGCGACGGTGAAATAATCATTCCCGATTATGAGCGCGGTATTTCCGAGAGAATTATTGAGCAGTTTATGATTGCCGCAAACGAGACAGTAGCCGAGTTTTTGCAGAAAAACGAGGCTCCCTGCCTGTTCCGCGTTCACGAAAGTCCCTCTCCCGAAAAAGCCGAAACGCTTATTTCCTTTTTAAAGGATTTGGGAATTAACGCAAAGTGCAACGCCGAAAACGTTAAACCCAAAGATTTTCAGAATATTTTAAACGCGGTTTTCGACAAACCCTACTCATCCGTAGTAAATAAGGTAATGCTGCGCAGTATGCAGAAAGCGCGTTACTGTGAAAGCAACCTCGGGCACTTCGGACTTGCTTCCTCCTGCTACTGTCATTTCACTTCGCCTATACGGCGTTATCCCGACTTGTTCGTTCACCGCGCAATAAAAGCCGTTATGTACAATAAAAAAAGCGCGCTCGAAAAATACAAAAAGAATGCGCCGTCCGCGGGAATCGACTGTTCCGAACGCGAAAGAAACGCGGATGAAGCCGAACGCGCCGTAGACGATTTATATAAAACCGTTTATATGTACGAACACATCGGCGAATGTTACGAAGCCACGGTTTCCGGCGTGACGAACTTCGGCGTGTTCTGCGAACTCGGCAATACTATCGAGGGACTTATACCCGTTGAAATTCTGCCCGACGAATATTATGAATACGTTGCGGAAAAATTTCTGCTGAAAGGCAAAAAACGCTCTTTCAGACTAGGCGACAGACTGAGAATACGCGTCGACGCGTGCGATTTCGGCAGAATGCGGGTAATGTTTTCATTAGACGATTAAAATTTTATTTTACTATTTCAAAATTTGTGGTATAATTATTTTTATGAAAACCATTGCGTATAACAAGTACGCCACTTACGAATATTTCATTCTTGAAAAATATGAGGCGGGAATAGTGCTGGAAGGCGCGGAAGTTAAATCTTTAAGGGCGGGCAACTGCAATCTTAAAGAGAGTTTTTGCTTTATCCGCGAAGGACAGCTTACGCTTAAAAACGCGCATATAGCCGTATACGACAAGGCGGGCGCGTTCTCTACAAAAGAAAGCAAACGCGACAGAAGACTGCTTATGCACCGCTTCGAAATAGATAAAATCGTGGGCAAAATCAACGAAAAGGGTTATACCCTTATCCCGCTTTCGCTCTATTTTTCGGGTAGTCTTATTAAAGTCGAACTTGCGCTTTGCAAGGGCAAACAAAACTACGATAAAAAGCGCACCATTGCGGAACGCGAACAGAAACGCGCTTTGGAAAGACAGCTTAAAGAATATAAATAATACGCCTTACGAAAGGGCGAAAAGTACTTAAAGGAGAAATTTATGAATAACTATAAACCCGACACTCTGTGCGTCCAAGCGGGATATGCGCCCAAAACGGGCGAAGCGCGCATACCGCCGATTGTGCAGTCCACTACCTTCGTATACGAAAAAACGCAGGATATGGCAGACCTTTTCGACCTTAAAAGCGACGGATATTTCTATTCGCGCCTTGCTAACCCGACAGTTTCTGCATTCGAAGCGAAAGTCGCCGCTCTCGAAGGCGGTGTTTGCGGTATAGGATGCGCTTCGGGAATGAGCGCGACTTCGCTTGCCATCTTCACCGTTGCGGGCGCGGGCGACAATTTTCTGTCCTCGCAGGCGGTTTACGGCGGTACTTACAACCTCTTCTCCACCACTTTGCCCAAGCTCGGAATAGAGTGCAGATTCTTTGACCCGGACGCTCCCGCCGAAGAAATAGAAAAGTTAATCGACGGCAAAACAAAAATGATATTTACCGAAACGGTAGCGAATCCCGCAATCGTCGTCCTCGACTTCGATAAATTCGCGGAAATTTCCAAAAAGCATAAAATTCTCTTTGCGGTAGATAACACGCTTGCCACCCCCGTACTGTGCAGACCGAAAGATTTCGGGGCGAATATTATCATCCATTCCTCGACAAAATATCTCGACGGGCACGCGGCGGCTTTGGGCGGATTAATTATCGACGCGGGAAACTTCGATTTCAAAGCAAACGAAAGATATTCCTCCTTTAACGAACCCGACGAAAGCTATCACGGACTTGTTTACGCCGATTTACCAGTTGCATTCGGAACGAAATGCCGCGCGCAGATGATGCGCGATTTCGGCGCGATTATGAGTCCGCAGAACGCTTTTATATCTTACATAGGTTGCGATACGCTTGCGCTCAGAATGGAAAGACATTCGTCAAACGCAAAGAAAGTCGCGCAGTTTCTGTCCGCTCACCCCAAAATCGAGTGGCTCAACCACCCCTCTCTCAAAGGAAACAAATATCATAAACTTTCCGAAAAATATTTGCCTTACGGACAGGGCGGAATGATGAGTTTCGGCATAAAGGGCGACGTTAAAAAATGCGCGGCATTTATGGAAGCGTTGAAACTGATTACGCAGGAAACGCACGTTGCCGACGCGAGAAGTTGCGTGCTTCACCCCGCCTCCACTACCCACAGACAGTTGACGGAAGAAGATTTGAAAAAGGCGGGCGTTCCGCATAATCTTGTAAGACTTTCCGTTGGAATAGAACACCCCGACGATATTATTGCGGACTTAAAACAAGCATTGGAAAAAGTTTAATTTCAGAAAGGAGTTTGTATGCCGATAGTAATAGATAAAGAACTTCCCGCTTATAAAGTACTTACAGGCGAAAGAATTTTCGTAATGGATAAACAGAGGGCTGTTTCGCAGGAGATACGCCCCATTGAAATTGCCATTCTCAATCTTATGCCCACAAAAGAAACTACGGAAACGCAGTTTATGCGTCTTTTGTCAAACTCCCCTCTTCAAGTAAATATCACGCTCATCAAAACTTCCACATACAACTCGACGCATACCGATAAAGGACACCTGGACAAGTTCTATAAATCTTTCAGCGAAATCAAGCATAACAAATTTGACGGTATGATTATTACGGGCGCGCCCGTAGAAAATATGCCCTTTGAAAAGGTTACTTACTGGGCGGAACTTAAAGAAATTTTAGACTGGACAAAGACGAACGTCACCTCTACGCTTTTCATCTGCTGGGGAGCGCAAGCCGCTTTACATTATTTCTATAAAATAAAAAAGCACCCTTTAAAAGAAAAGTGCTTCGGTATTTTTGCGCATAACCGCGTGCGCGACGGCGTGCCCGAACCTTTGATGCGCGGGATTTCCGACGAGTTCCATATGCCGCATTCGCGCCATACAATAATTTACGCGAAGGATATTTTGGATATTAAGAATTTAAAAATTCTTGCATATTCAAAACGCGCGGGCGCTTCGGTCATTAAAAGTACCGATAACAGGCAGGTGTTTGTAACGGGACATATGGAATACGACAGATATACGCTTAAAAACGAATACGAACGCGACATAGCAAAAGGTCTCGACATTAAACCGCCCGTAAATTATTTTGCCGATAAAGAAATGAACGAGGTTAAAATGAACTGGACTTCGACGGCAAATCTCTTTTACATAAATTGGCTTAACTATTACGTTTATCAGGTTACGCCTTACGTACTCAACGAAAAAAGATAATATAAAGCGGAGCGCTTAACGCGCTCCGCTTTATTGTTATTATATCACAGTAAAAGTTTTTCGTCGGTTTTTTTAAACAAGCAGAACAAGGCGAACGGGCAGTTTCGACGGGCGCGTACATAGACGTACTTAACCCGAGAAAAGCGCAGTTCAACGCGGTTATGCGACGTTTAGAGAAAACGACGTTGTTATTATATCATATATTTAAAATATGATTCACTGTCATATGAAATGGGAACTTCTAACTCTTTGCCGTCGCGCTCAATCGTCAAAGTCACGGTATCGCCGAGAGAGACGCCGAGCAGTGCGTCGGGGATATGGTATCTCCTCGTGACTTTAAGTTGTTTTTTAACGTTTCCATCTGCGTCGGTTATTTTTATTTGTTTAAGAAAGTCGTTCATAAAAAGTTTACCGCTTGCAGGGGAACCTATAACCGAAGAAACCATTATCTGCTCGACGATTACCGCAAGTCCCGTCGAGGAGTTATACTGAGAATAACTATCCGTCGCCTTGGTTTCGACGTTTAAAAACGCTTTACGTATTCCGCCGCCCGTTAACATAGAATTTCCGTTATTTTTATAATTTTCGTATATTAATCCCAAAAGCGGTTTAACGGTGTTTGCGGGAATAGCGTAACCCATATTGTCTATATCCGCGCCCTCGTCTTTGGCGTTTACAATACCGACTATCTCGCCTTTCTTATTATATAACGCGCCGCCCGAATTACCGTGGTTTATCGCCGCAGAAGTACGCATAACGCGGTATTCGTTGTAGTCGCTTACACTTACGTTATCTTTTTCCGAAAGGGTTAATTGAATATATTCGCTGTCTTTGCTGATTATTCCGTTAGCGGCAGACAAGCCTTCGCCCGAAGCATTGCCGACTGCATATACGTATTCGCCCGTATATACGTCCGCGGCGTCCGAAAATTTAGCCGCTCTTGCGTCGCTGCGTTTTAAAACTTCGCTACCCGTAACTTTTAAAAGCGCTATATCGTAGGACACGGAAGCGCCTATAACTTCCGCCTTTATGCGGTAATTAGCGTCGCCGCTTATATAATAAGCACTGTCGATGGAATAATTGAATCCCCTTTCGTCCTGCCCGTAGAGAAACAGTCTTACATCCTGACAGAATATTTTGTCTGCGGTATCGTCGTAAACAACGTGACAGTTGGTAACTATGTACGCGTCGCCCTTGTTTTTATCCAACCATACAATCGCGCCCGAACCCGTAAAGACTTTATAGCTTGTTTTATTGACCGTACCCAATACGCCGCTTTGTTTTTTAGAAGTGTATGAGAAGCGCGACAGTATCGTAACCCCGCTCATCATAGAACGGTTGACGGCGGCTCTTAAATCCACAGACGAGTCCGTATAATTTAAATATCTCTTTAAAAACTCGTCGAAAGTAAGTTTTTCGTTGCCTTCGATATTTTTTGCCGCTTCATAAATCTCATAAATAGAGATATCCTGCGCGTCCTTACCGTCTCTGCCGTCGCGTCCGTCAACCGGTTTGGTACAGCCGCAAAACAGTATAGTAAGCGCCGTCAATACGGTAACAGCCGCAATTAGAAATTTTTTCACTTTATTTACCTGTCTTATAATTTTACTCCGTTTCGCTTTAAAAGCTCGCGTGCGGTTTGGACGCTGTCTGCGCCTACTTTATTCTTTACGGGCGCGAATTCCTTTTCCCTTACAACTTCGTAAGCAAGACAACTGCCCATATATTCGAACATATCCACTATCAGTGTTTCAAACTTATAGCCGTTCGGCTCCTGCGGTTTGACGGGTTTGCCGTTCTCTATATGCGTAATGGACTTTTTCGCGAGGTGATAGGGTAATTTTTCCGCAACGGCGCCGTCAAGCGCTTTGACGTTAAACAGATAATTCAAAATTACTCCGTAGCAATATACTAGTTCTCCGTCGGCGCCGCGCATGTTATTTAATTCGGCGGGCATTTCAAAGTACTCTACTATTCCCGGTTTTCCGTCCAGCTCGCAAAGAACGCCGACTTTTTCTTCTGCGCAGACTTTTTTAACGACTTTTGCACCGCATAAACTGCGCGACAGAGAGGTTGCGCCTATGAATGCGGGTTCGCAAATGCTTTGAAGCACGTTATCCACGCCGAATACGTTGAGCCACTCGATTCCCTCGCGCTCTAAAAGTTCTTTGTATCCGCTGTTGATAAGCGACGAATACCAACCGCCGTTTCCGTTTGGCAACTGTGCGACGCGGTGTTTTTCCGAAAGGAAAATTTTTCCGTTAAAATCGCACGCAGGTTCGGTATCCTGAATATAGAAATGAATCTTATCCGCGGTATAACCGAAATAATCGTTTTCCTTGAAAAACGAAACCGTATCGCCGTTATTTTCCGCGCTTGTCATAATGAATAAATGAAATTGTCTACCCGACTGCGAAGTTACGCGCTCTATGTTCGACATAAGCTGTCCGAAAATGGAAAGTTCGCGCGTTTCGCCTATATTGAACATACCCTTAGGTTTATCGAAACCGAGACGGGTTCCCTGTCCGCCCGCAAGCAGAACAGCCGCAACTTTATTTTCGCGGAGAAGTTTTAAACCCTCTTCCGTATATACGTCCTTGTTTTCTTCAATATCGCCGACGCTTTTAACGCAAATCGGTCTGATATTTTCTAAATTTTTATTCTCCGACGAATTGTTTATACTTTCTACTACCGAAAAATTTAATTTTTCTATTTCGCCGAGAAGAACTGCGCGCTGCTCTTCGCTTAGTTCTTTATAATATTTAAGAAGCTGACTTTGTCCGCGACTGTCTAATAACTTTTTTACTCTTTCGTACTCCACTATAAGCTCCGATTTTACTTTATTATCGCTTTTAATTATAAAGTATTTGTGAAAATAAGTCAATATGTTTGTTAAATTTGCAAATAACTATTGAAAAATTTTAATAATAGTTATATAATATTATGTACAGAATATAAAATTAATTGCATTTGTTTATAGATTAAGGAGGTAAATATATGTATTGTAACGATTGCGGAGAAAAACTCACGCTTATGTTCAAACAGGACGAAGGATTGGTGCCGTTTTGCAAAAACTGTAACGAATACCGCTTCCCCCGTTTTGCAACCGCGGTGAGTATGGTAGTAACCAACAGGGCGAAAGACAAGATACTTTTGGCAAAGCATAACGGCAAAGAAGATTTTATTCTTTTTGCGGGATACATTAAAAAGGGCGAAACGGCGGAAAAAGCCGTAACGCGCGAATTTAAAGAGGAAACGCGTTTGGATACCGTTAAGTTCAAATATATGGGTTCGCGTTATCACGAGCCGAAAAATATATTAATGCTTAACTTCCTTGTAATGGCTGAGAACGGAGAACCAGTGCCCGACCCCAACGAACTTGCGGAAGTGAAATGGTTCACATTCGAAGAAGCCGAAAAAGCGATTAAAAAAGATTCGACTGCGGAAACGTTTTTAAAGAACGCTTTCGCCGAAATAAAAAAACTTTAAGGAGAAATTAAAAATGAATTTACTTGCACTTTCGGGAGGCGCAATCGGCGGAATTATTGCCGGCGCAATAGTACTTTTACTTTTGATTATAATCGTCTGCTGGGCGATATCTGCGCGTAATAAATTCGTTAAGATGGAAAACCAATACGAAGAAGCATTCCATAACATCGATATTTATCTTAAAAAGCGCTACGACCTTATTCCCAACCTCGTTGAAACCGTTAAAGGCTATGCGGGACACGAAAGCGCCACCCTTCAAAACGTTATCGAGGCGAGAAACAAGGCAAACTCTGCTGTAACTCCCGCAGAGAAAATCGAAGCCAACGCACAGCTCACGCAGACTATGAGAAACTTTAATATGGTTATGGAGAGCTATCCACAGCTTAAAGCAAACACTAACTTTTTGGATTTGCAGGAACAACTTAAAAGCATCGAATACGAACTTGCAAACGTGAGAAAATATTACAACGCAACGATTAAGCAGTTCAATACCAAGATAAGAACGTTCCCCGCCTCTATTATCGCGGGTTCTATGCACCTTGAAAAACAACCTTATTTCGAACTTGAAGACGCTGAGGAGAGAAAGAACGTAAAAGTTCAGTTTTAAGTTTTTAAGAGAATTATGAAAAAAGTTAATAAACTGTATTTTATTATTCTGTTTGCGCTTACGGCATTGCTCGCCGTAAGCGTATTCGGGGTTTCACGCAATAAAAACGCTTCCGCCGACACTTCTTCCGAATACAGATTCGAAGTCGCGGAATATAACGTTGTTTACGACGTAGCCGAAAACTGTTCGATAAAAGTCACGGAAGAACTGACCATTGATTACAAAGGCATTAAAAGCACAGGCTTTATACGGGATATACCCGTAAATAAAGGGGCGCAAGTCAGAAACGTAGACGTAAAAAAAGTCGTCGGCGCCGAACTTGAAAACGTTTGGTATGACGTTGAATCCGAAGATAGCGATTACGTTTCAGTGGACATCGGCGACAAAACCTATAAACGCGGAAAACAGGAAAAGTATTTGCTCAGCTATACATACAATATTACGAATAAAATAGTTGACAAAGGAATGCTTCCACTTAACCCGATAGGGCACGGATGGGATTGTATTATTTACAATGCTTCTATAACCATTATCCTGCCCGACGGATACAAAGACGCCGTATGCTACGTTGATAAAGCCGGAGGTACAAACCAACACTCGTGTTTCGACGATAAGAAAAAGACAGAAGACGGCAGAACCGTCATTTATGACGAATTCGAGTATCTCCCCTTCTATACGGGAGTGACTTTTAACATTAACTTCGAAGACGGAGCAATCAAGCATTTTTCAGACCCGTCCCCCTATTTGTTCGTTCTTGCCGGCGTTGCGGTTATATTTTTAATAGTATTATTGAAACTCTTCGTATTCAATAAAAACCAACTTATGCCGGTAGTTAACTACGAAGCGCCAAATAAAACAGACCCTCTTATGATGGGTAAACTTATCGATAACAAAGTTGACGGCGAGGACGTGACTTCGCTTATTTTCTATTGGGCAAGCAAAGGTTATATAAAAATCAACCTCGAAGATAAAAAAGAACCCTCGCTTATACGTATAATGCAGACACTCCCCGAAGGCAGTCCCGATTATCAGAGAATTATGTACGACAGGCTATTCGGCGACCGGGATATCGTAGTACCGTCACAGCTTAAAAACAGCTTTTACAAGACGGTTGAACAGGTTACCGGTATCGTAAACAAGCAGACTAAAAATCTTTACGACAAAAAGAGCGTAGGATTATCTCTCTTCTTTGTCGTATTCAGCGGATTGCTTCTCGGAATTATCCCTGCGTTGCTCGGTATAATGAACGTATCGACTAAGTTGTTTATATTCGCGCCGTTTATTATTATAATTCCTCTGATGGCGGTTTATTTCGGCGCGCAGTACGTTATTTATAACCGATTGAAAACCAAAAAAGAAAAGTTTTTATTGATTATTTCGGGACTTGTCTTAGCAAGCGCGGCTATTTGCGGATTTTACGCGTTTCTTCTCGTTCCCGCCCATATTATGGGCGCGGGGTGCGCCGCGGCTATTTGCGCGGTAAGCTGTGCTGCGGCGGTTTGTTCTGCCGTTATTATAAGCAGAACCAAAGACTATACCGAGAAACTTAACGATATTATCGGATTTAAGAACTTTATCGAGCTTGCCGAAAAAGAACAGCTTGAAATGATGTTAGAGCAAGACCCTCAATTCTATTACCGCATTTTACCTTACGCGCAGGTTTTGGGCGTAACGAATAAATGGGAAAAGAAATTCGAAGACCTTACCGTCGAGCCTCCTCAGTGGCTTGCGGGAAATATGCTGACTTCTTATTTGGAATTCAGAATTATCAACGGAATAATAAGAAATTCTTTGGACAGTTTTTCACAGCAAATGGTTTCGCGCCCCTCTTCCTCTGGCGTTAACGGCGGCGGCAGAGGCATCGGCGGAGGGTTCTCCGGCGGCGGCTTCGGCGGTGGCGGCGGCAGAGGAAGATAATTAAAGCTACTTATACCGAATAACCCCCCGCAGACGTTAAACCGTCTGCGGGGGGTTTATAGTTTTGTTCTATTTATTCGGCTTCTACGTTTACGATAATTTTTGAAGTTATTCCTTCCATAAGTTTCAAATCCACGTCGTACGAGCCGAGAGTTTTAATCGGTTGGGTAAGTACTATTTTTCTCTTATCAACGTTATAACCCTGTGCGAGCATTGCGTCGGAAACGTTCGCGCCCGTAACCGAACCGAAAACTTTTCCGTTCTGTCCCGCCTTTATTTTTACGGTAAACACCTTACCTTTAAGCTCTGTCGCAAGCGCTTTCGTCATTTTAATCTCTTCCGCTTTATGGAAATCTGCGGAAGATTTTTTCTGCGCTATGTCGTTGAGTTTTGTAGCGGTAGCTATTTCGGCAAGTCCTTTTTTAACGAGGAAATTACGCGCGTAACCCTCGTTCACGTCCACTACTTCGCCCTTTTTTCCCTGTCCCTTTACGTCCTGCAACAAGATAACTTTCATACGTTTACTCCTTTTATATATTGTACTATCAATCGGCGCCTTTGTCAATAACTTTGTATAATTTACGGCTGACGGCACAAGATATTAGCGGAGGGTTTTTATGAAAAACTTCAATAAAGATATAGCTTGCGACGTTAACAAGTGCAAATACAACTTCGAAGGTTGCAACTGCACGCTTGACCACATTAAGGTTGGCTGTTCCTGCAACAGTTCTTCCTGCACGTGCTGCGAAAGCTATAAGGAAAACTAAAATGAGCGGAGCGCAGAAATTATTCTGCGCTCCGCTTATTTTTAAATTAACCGAGCATATTTATAAGAGGTATGTTTTTTAACAGTCCGAATTCGTTCAGAATGTTTTTGTCGTATATGTAAGTTGCTACCGCGCTCTTTTCGAAATAGGCGTTGAACACGTTCATAAACGCTAAATCGTGCATCGCGTTTGCTACCGCGCCTACAACGAGAAGTATTCCCGATATAAACGTCGTAAGAACCAAGGCGCCTATAACCCCGTCCACTCCGCGGAATATTACGCCGTCGCGCGCTCTGTCGATTAATCTCGGCACGAACACCGCAATAATTATATCAACTATAAGAAGCAGTAAGAAAATTATAATTCCTATAATAATCTTAGAAAGTTTCAAGGTAGTAAGTCCTATGCTTTCGAGCATTCCCGCAACGCCTGCAAGTTTGTCCGCTATTTTCCCTTCGAGAGATACGGCTACCGAAACGAATTCGTCAACCTTGAAAGCGAGATTGAAGGCAAGCACTCCCGAACCGACGATAAGTCCAATTACGGCGACAGTCCACAGACAGGAAGAAATTCCGCTTGCATAACCGAACTTTATGCAGAGCATAACTATAAATACGAAGAGAAAATCGAAGATATAATTCTTTGTTAACAGCCATATACGGTTGGAATAAATTCCGCCCAAGGACGAGTAAAGTTTTCCGCCTTCTCCCGTAAGTCTTGCAAATTCCAGTACTGCAAGCGTAATCGCCGCCAACATTCCCGCAATAACGAAACCCTTTACCGCGAGCGTAAGTCCGCCGAAAATTTTATCAACTACTCCCCAAGCTCCGCCCGACTGTTTGAATTTGCGTTTGGTAAGTTTTTTGTACTGTTTCTTATCCTCTGTGCCGAGCGCGCTTAAAATTTTCTCGGTATTGTCTTCCATTTCATCGTACTGCTTATAATATGAAAGCTGTTTGCGCTTTTCGATTTTTTTTGAAAGCGATTTGCGAAAAACTTCAAAAAGCAACATAAAAATACACACAAGCGAAACGGAAAGCGCAAGCGCGATTATAGCCGGAGTCGAGCCAGTCATTTTATTTAAGGCGAACGTAGATACGGCGATACATACTGAACAGCATAAAAGCAGTTCTACCGCCCACGATTTAACGCGCGTAAAGCCTTTCACAAGTCCGACGATAAGCCCGATTAATGCGAAAACGCCTACGAACGCCAATATTATTATATTGACTATGTTCATAACTACCTCTTAGGTAATTTTATTTGTTAAAACTGTCTTTAAGCGAAACGATTTCCGATAGAACGGTGCACTTACCGTCCGTACATTTTTTATAGTATCCCGTACGCATAAGCTGGAAGGGTTTGCCGTCCTCGCATTCTGAGAAATAAGGTTCGGCTTTGCCGCAAAATTCCTTTTCGCTGTTCTCGTTGAGTCTTTCCGCGTAATCCTGTTCGGGGTACTGCTCGTCCTTTAAAAGCGGCTGATAGTGTCTGAAAACGACGTCCTCTCCGTACTTCGCGTCAACCCACTGTATGACGCCTTTCGCCTTGACTTGCGACTGCACGGACGAACCGCTCTTTGTTTCGGGAAAATAAGTACAGAAAAGTTCCTCAGCTTCGCCGTCGGCATTGAGTTTAACCTCGTCGCAACGCACGATATACGCGCTTTTAAGGCGGACTGTACCGCCCTTGGAAAGACGCTTGTATTTGGGCGGAGGAATAAGCGCGAAATCGTCTCTGTCGATATACACGCTGCCCGAAAATTTAACTTCGCGCGTGCCGCCGTCCTCTTTCATCGGATTTTTTTCAAATTCGAGCGTCTCTTCGCCCTCGTAATTGGTGATAGTGAGTTTTAAAGGATTGAGCACCGCCATGCCGCGCTCCGCATTCTCGTTGAGGTTGTCGCGGATACAGCTGTCGAGCTGAGCCTGATTGACAACCGAATACGCCTTAGCGACTCCGACGTCGGCGCAGAATTTCTTAAGCGCTTCGGGCGGAACGCCGCGGTTTTTAAGTCCCATTATCGTAGGCATTCTCGGGTCGTCCCAACCTCTTACGAAACCTTCGTCCACAAGTTTTTTGAGATAGCGCTTGGACATAAGCATATTCGTAATGTTAAGGCGCGCAAACTCTATTTGGCGCGGTCTGGGCGCGGGGAAACCCGCCTTTTCCACAAACCAGTTGTAAACGGGACGGTGATTTTCAAATTCGAGAGAACAGAGCGAATGCGTAATGCCCTCTATTGCATCGGAAACGGGGTGAGCGAAATCGTACATAGGGTATATGCACCACTTATCTCCCGTACGGTAGTGCGGAACGTGCGCTATTCTGTATACGACGGGGTCGCGCAAATTGATATTGGGCGAAGCCATATCAATTTTAGCACGCAAGACTTTTGCGCCGTCGGGATATTTGCCCGCTTTCATCTCCCTGAAAAGGCGGAGATTTTCTTCTACGCTTCTGTTTCTGTAAGGCGACGGCGTGCCCGCTTCCGTAAGCGTGCCGCGGGTTGCCGTAATTTCCGCAGCGGATAAATCGCAGACGTAGGCGTTGCCGTCTAAAATATACTTTTCGGCTATTTCATAGAGGCTGTCGTAGTAATCGGAAGCGAATACGAGATTATCATATTCAAACCCAAGCCATTTTATGGCGTCTACTATGGAATTTACGTATTCGTAATCCTCTTTTGCGGGGTTTGTATCGTCCATACGCAAATTTATTTTCGCACCGTATTTTTCCTTTACGCCGAAATTAATGCACATAGCCTTTACGTGCCCTATGTGGAGATAGCCGTTGGGTTCGGGTGGAAAGCGCACTTGAAGCTGATTGCCGCGGCTTTCGAATTTGCCCGATTCGAGCTCCTCGTTTATAATCTGTTCAATAAAGTTTGTGGCTTCGGGTAACTGCATACTTGCCTCTTCTCTGAAAATTAATTTTTATGATAAACCTGTAATATTACCGTTTTCATCTATATCTATATGTTCAGCGCTGGGAACTTTGCCGAGTCCCGGCATAAGCATAACCGAACCCGCGACGGCGACTATGAAACCTGCGCCGCCCTTGTAAATAACGTCGCGCACGAAAATTCTGAATCCCTCGGGACGGGCGAGTTTTGTTGCGTCGTCCGAAAGCGAATATTGCGTCTTTGCTATAATTACGGGCAGTCCGTTTATTCCCTTGCTCTCGATTTCGTCTATGAGTTTAAGCGCTTCTTCCGAATAATCCGCGCCCTCGCCGCCGTAAACGTTTTTGACTATGCCGTCAATTTTCGTCTTAATATCGTCGTTGAGGTCATAGGCGTAATGGAGTTCGGACTGAACTTCGCACTGCTCTATTACGGCGGAAGCAAGTTCCTTGCCGCCCTCGCCGCCGCGCAGGAATACGTCGGTAAACACCGCTTTCGCTCCCGCCAATTCGCAAGAGGAAAGCACTTCGTCTATTTCCGCCTGCGTGTCGGTTTCAAATCTGTTCATTGCGACTACGACGGGTTTATTATATACTTTCTTGATATTTTCAACGTGCTTTAAAAGATTGGGAATACCGAGTTTCAAAGCCGAAAGATTTTCTTCAGAAAGGATTGCTTTGTCTGCGCCGCCGTGAAGTTTCAGCGCCTTGACTGTCGCGACAATTACTACGCAGTCGGGTTGAATTCCCGCCACGCGGCACTTGGTATCGAGGAATTTCTCCGCGCCCAAATCCGCGCCGAACCCCGCTTCCGTTACGGTGTATTCGGATATACTCATAGCCGTGTAGGTTGCGCGTACCGAGTTACAGCCGTGCGCGATATTAGCAAACGGTCCGCCGTGAACGATTGCAGGCGTGCCTTCGAGCGTCTGCACAAGGTTGGGTTTTATTGCGTCTTTCAAAAGCGTCGCCATCGCGCCTTCCGCGTTGAGTTGGCGCGCGCGGACGTATTCGCCGTCCTCGTCTACTCCCACTACTATATTGCCTATGCGCTTTTTAAGGTCCGCCAAGTCCGTTGCAAGGCAAAGTATCGCCATAATTTCGGAAGCCGCGGTTATTTCGAAACTCTCGTTCCTCTGATAGCTCTGACAGCCTTTCATAGAACCCGCTTCGCAGTTGAGCGTTATATCGCGGAGCGCACGGTCGTTCATATCCATACAGCGACGGAAGTAAACGTCCGAAATTCTGAGCGCGTTACCGCGGAATATGTGATTATCGATTAATGCGCACAAAAGATTGTTCGCCGCGGTAATAGCGTGCAAGTCGCCCGTAAAATGGAGATTTATATCCGCCATAGGCACAACCTGCGCATAACCGCCGCCCGCCGCGCCGCCCTTGATTCCGAACACGGGTCCCAAGGAAGGTTCGCGCAAGGCAAGGCAGACTTTTTTGCCGAGTTTAGCCATTCCGTCGGCAAGTCCTATCGATACGGTAGTCTTACCCTCGCCGCTTGCGGTAGGATTTATCGCGGTGACGAGTATTAATTTTGCTTTGGGTTCGAGCTCTTTCAAGTCGATTTTAGCTTTGTACTTGCCGTACAGTTCCAGCTTGTCCTCGCCGAGATTGAGCTTTTTAGCGATTATGCGGATATCTTTGATTTTACAGCTTTCTGCAATTTCGATGTCGGAGAGCATATTTCACCTTATAATAAATAATTTTTAGCTGTTACATTATAACATAAGATTAAGTTAAAAGTATATCGTTTACGCAAACTTTTTCAAATAAATTTATCCGCCGAAAACTTGACTTGGAAAAATAAATTATATACAATTAATTAAATAAATTAATGCGTCCGTATTAAACCAAATACGGCAAAGGAGTTTTATATGGCGGATAAAAAACGCGCCGTGACTATGGACAAACTTGTAGCGCTTTGCAAAAACAGAGGTTTTATTTTCCCCGGAAGCGAAATTTACGGCGGACTTGCAAACACATGGGATTTCGGCCCTCTCGGAGTCGAGTTCAAAAACAACGTAAAGAAAGCCTGGTGGAAAAAATTCGTTCAGGAAACGCACTACAATACTGGACTCGACTGCGCAATTCTTATGAACACGCGCACATGGAAAGCGTCGGGGCATCTCGGCGGTTTTTCGGACCCCCTTATGGATTGCAGAAGCTGTAAAGCAAGACACCGCGCGGATAATCTCATCGAGGATTACTGCAAAAAACACGGACTTGAAATCAAAGTCGAGTCTATGGACAACGAAGCGCTTGAAAACTTTATTTCCGAAAAGAAAATCAACTGCCCCGTGTGCGGCAAAAGCGACTTTACTTCCATAAGAAAATTCAACTTAATGTTCAAGACTTTTCAGGGCGTAACCGAGGACAGCGTAAACACCGTTTACCTCCGCCCCGAAACGGCGCAGGGTATCTTTGTAAACTTCAAGAACGTACAGCGCGCCTCCCGTCTGCGCGTTCCTTTCGGTATAGGGCAAATCGGTAAATCTTTCAGAAACGAAATAACGCCCGGAAACTTTATTTTCAGAGTGCGCGAATTCGAACAGATGGAACTTGAATTTTTCTGTAAACCCGGAACCGATTTGGAATGGTTCTCTTATTGGAAAAGTTACTGCAAAAACTTCCTTTTATCGCTCGGTATGAAGGAAGAAAATTTAAAACTCAGAGACCATTCGCAAGAAGAGCTTTGCTTCTATTCCAAAGCAACAACCGACTTCGAATATAATTTTGCTTTCGGTTGGGGCGAGCTTTGGGGTATTGCGGACAGAACGGATTACGACTTAAAACAGCACGCGGCGGAAAGCGGCGAAAATATGGAATACACAGACCCCGTCACCAACGAAAAGTATATACCTTACGTTATAGAACCTTCGCTCGGCGCGGAGAGAGTCGTTCTCGCATTCCTTACGGACGCTTACGACGAAGAAGTTCTCGACGAAGCTAAAAACGACGTAAGAACGGTTTTAAGACTGCATCCCTTCCTTGCCCCTTACAAAGCCGCCGTCCTGCCCTTACAGAAAAATCTTTCCGAAAAGGCGGACGAAGTTTACAGAAACCTTGCAAAGAAATTTTCCGTCACGTACGACGTTACGGGTTCCATAGGCAAAAGATACCGCCGTCAGGACGAAATAGGTACTCCTTACTGCATTACGGTTGACTTCGATACGCTGAACGATAATTCGGTTACGGTGCGCGACAGGGATTCTATGCAACAAATCAGATTAAAAATAGACGAGCTCGAAGATTATATAGAAAAGAGTATTGAATTTTAAAACGTAATAATATTAAAAACGTACGGCGCAAGTAAATGCGCCGTACGTTTTTATTTTATTTTTTATCGTCGGTTTCGGTACTTTTTTCGATATATTTATCGAGTATCGACATTCCTATTTTCTTGCCCATACCGAAAAGCCTTGACTTGACGGTTTTAGGCTGTTTAACCTCTTCCTCTATACTGCCTTCGAAATTCAGGTCCTTGCAGGGGTCAAAAGTCAGATAGCCGCATTCGGTTGCATATTCGAAAATATTTTTGAGTATTCCCTCTACGAGCGCTTTATCGCTTTCGGGCGCGGAATTTACCACGTCCAAAATATGCACAGGCTTGATTGCCGTAACAAACTTTCTGCCGAATGCAGGTATCAGAAAGTTATCGAGGCAAATTCCTATATCGTCGTAATATTTTTTAGCCACGCGCTTTACCGTTTTGCTGTCGCCGGCAGAAGTTACGGCTTGTTCGTACCATTCGAGAGCGATTGTCGAGAAGCGGTACTTTATTTTTACGGGCGAAAGCAGCCAACGGGCAAGTTTTCCCATACTGCCGAAAATGAGCGGAATGAGCTGAAATACAAGACAGATAATGGAAAATATAATAAG
Organism: uncultured Clostridia bacterium; assembly: GCA_947245485.1. Taxonomy (GTDB): domain Bacteria; phylum Bacillota; class Clostridia; order Christensenellales; family Borkfalkiaceae; genus Coproplasma. The sequence goes on from CAMXOH010000002.1 coordinate 48,971, forward strand.
TACTATATCTATTGCGATATACTTTGCCGAAAATTCGCCGCCGCGAGTTGCGAACACTAACGCTACTATCGTTATTGCGACGGATAAAATTCTTACCGAAAATCTGAAATACGAAAGAATTTTATTATACCTTTTTATATTTTTCGCCTTTGCGCCTATGCCGCACATTGTGATTATAAACAACGTGATTACAAGCGCGCCGTAAACACCGAGAAGGCAGTATAACGCGATTTCACTGCTGAAAGAAAGTTTTTTCAGTAAACCCGTGCCGAGTATATAGGCAATGTATAAAAGCGTAAAGACAAGGCTTACGGACAGCGAAAGCAAATTCAAACGACGCGCGATTACCGCGCGGTTATTATATACGTTTTTTATGACGCTTCTGATATCGTACACGTCCTTTGCGAGCGTGAACGTTTCCTCTGCGTTTATTGTGTGGCGTATAGTCACCTTTTCTTCATTATTCTTATCGTCCATATTAATTACCCTTAAAATACAAGCCGCTTTTTAAAATCAGAACAGTGTTTCGTATTCTTTGTACAGCGTATCCAACTGCGATTTTATGCCTTCGAGTTCGGCTAAAAGTCCGTTGACGCGGACGTAGTCCGCGGCTATTTCGGAAGAAGCAAGCGAAACGTTTATTTCCTCTTCCCTGCTTTCCGCCTCGGAAATCTCCGCTTCAAGCTGTCTTATACGCAATTTTTTGCGTTCTTCTTCCGCGCGTTCCTTTTTGGAACGGAAAGCCTTTGACTTTTCGTTTTCGCGTACGGACGCCTTTTGCGCTTCCTCTTCCGCGCGTAATTTCTCGCGCTGTTTCTTCTTTTCCTGCGTATATTCTTCATAACCGCATTCGAAGCAATTTAAACTGCAATCGCTTATTTCCGCTATTCTGTCCGCGAGCGCAGAGATAAAATATCTGTCGTGAGAGACGAAAATCAGCGTTCCGTCAAATTCTTTCAGCGCGCTTTCAAGTCCCTCTCGCGCAGGCAAATCGAGGTGATTGGTAGGCTCGTCCATTAATAGAACGTTGCCGCGTTCGCATTCGAGTACGCAAAGAGCAAGTTTTGCGCGTTCTCCGCCGGAAAGCGCGCCGACGGGTTTTTGCATATCCTCCGCAAATAGTCCGCAACGGGCGAGCGCGGAGCGAGCTTCGGTCTGCGTGTAACCCGTATGCCTTTCCCAAAGTTCGGCAAGCACGGTGTTCTGCGGATTGAGGTTTGCCGTTTCCTGTTCGTAATAGGAATACTTTACGAATCTGCCCGTTTTTATCGCAGGCGAACCATTTAAAATAGCTTTAAGAAGAGTACTTTTGCCCGTACCGTTTTCACCTACGAGCGCGAGTTTATCACCGCGCTTAACGTTGAGCCTACCGTCTGAAAACAACCGCTTTCCGCCAATTTCAAGATTAAGTCCGTCAATTTCCAACACGCGTTCATACGGTTGCAAATCGTAAACGAATTTGAACGAAGGCGGTTTAGGCGGCGTGTAAGGTTTTTCTTTCAGTTCCATTTTTTCAAGCTGCTTGACTCTGCTCTGCGCCGATTTCGCCGTGGTTGCGCGGACTATGTTTCTGTCAACGTAATCTTGCAGTTTCGCGCGTTCTTCGAGTTGCGCTTCGTACTCCTTTAACATACGCGCGCACAGTTCCGCTTTCAAAATTTTGTATTTGGAATAATTGCCCGAAAATGAAGTCAGCTTTTTATTCTCTATTTCAAGTATCCGGGAAGTGATTTTATCGAGAAAATATCTGTCGTGCGAAACGACGAATACTCCGCCGCCGAAAGTTTGAAGATAGTCTTCAAGCCAAAACAGCGTGGAAATATCGAGATGGTTTGTAGGCTCGTCTAAAATGAGCATATCGGGATTTTCGAGAAGAAGCCTTGCAAGTTTCAAACGCGTTTTTTCTCCGCCCGACATGGTGTCTATAACCCTTTCGTACATGGCGGAAAAACCCATACCGTTGAGTACGGTTTTAATTTTTACTTCCACGTTAAAACAATCGCGGGCGCAGATATATTTATTAAGGCTTTCCAATTTTGCCGATAATGCGTCGTATTCGCGGCTCGGAAAAGCCGTTTTGGATAGTTCGTCGGAGAGAGAAGAAAGTTTTTCAAGCGCGCCGAGTTCTTCCTTAAACACGTCGAGCATTTCCGAATACACGGTATTCCCGCTCGAATATCCTCCGTTTTGTTCGAGATAGCCTATTTTAAGTCCGTTCTTTTTTATTACCGAACCCGACTCGGCTTCGAGTTCGCCCAATATCAATTTAATAAGCGTGGTTTTGCCTTCTCCGTTCGCGCCGATTAATCCCACGTGCTCGCCTTCGTTAACGGCAAAACTTACGTCTTGGAATATTAAATTTCCTGCGTAGCCGAATGCTACGCTGTCGAGAGTTACAAGCATTTTTTCAATAATCCCATTCAGGTATATAAATTTGTTGCGCGCTGTTCAAATCCTGTACGAATACGTTTTTTAAATTGTATTCCCTAACCGCCGAAATCACTTTATTATATTCGCGAGAAGTTATTCCGCGCTGTAATTCTTTGTAATTTTCAATTTCGCCGAAGGGCGTATACTGTCCCATTAGACTGAAATACACGCTTTTGGGAAGAGCAGAAATGAATTTTACTATGTTGACGGAATCGTAAGCGGCAAGCGGAAGCACGAGGTGACGCACTATGCAACCCGATAGCATTTTTCCGTCCTCACGCATTTTAAGCGGTTTTTCAGCCATAAACTTTATTGCAGGCAACGCATATTCCGCATAATCGCCCCGCGCGGTGTAACGGCTTGCAAGAAGCGCGTCCGTAAATTTCAAATCGGGAAGATAAATATCGATATACGCATCTATTTTTTCAAGTTCTTTAATCCGTTCGTACCCGTGAGTATTGTAAACGATTGGAATATTCGGACGGTAAATTTCAAGCGCGGCGCATATATCGTCTTTATAGTGCGTCGGATTGACTAAATTAATATTCTCCGCCCCCTCTCCTTCGAGTTTGCGGAATATTTCAGCAAGCATTTCGACGGTTATATATTTGCCGCGCGTATTACGCGAAACCTCGAAATTCTGGCAGAATACGCACTTTAACGAACAACCGCAAAAAAATATACAGCCGCTTCCGTTTTTAAACGATATAGGCAGTTCTTCGAAAGGGTGCAGATAATATTTAGCAATTTTAATTCCGTCCGAACCGCAAGCGCCTTTATTAAGTTTTCTGTCCGAGCCGCACATTACGGGGCACTGCGCACATTTCATACCGACTATATTATAAATTATTTGAATGACAAATGCAACTTTTGATTGACATTATTTATCGGTTGCGCTATAATACATTCAAACCTATAAAGAGTGTGCGAGAGAACGGCTCAGAGACCACACAGCAACCTGCTTTGCAAGGTGCTAACGCCGAAGACCTATGGGATTGATTATATTAAAACTACCCCGCACGGTCAAACGCGCGGGGTTTTGTTTTGACGAGGTAGTTTATGTTCAGACTTATTACCGAGAGCGACAGAGAAAGTTATTTCGAAATGTCGAAATGCTTTTATTCTTCGGGCGCGGCAATTAAAGAAATCGACGATGCGAAACGCAATGTGTTTTGGTGTGAGATTTTGAAAGCGCAACAAATCAAAGGCTATATTTTCGAAGAAGACGGCAAGCACGCAGGATACGCGCTTACAGTCGAATACCCCTCGCAGGAATACGGCGGAACGGTTCTGTGGGTTGACGAACTGTTCGTTAAACCCGAGTTCAGAGGGCGCAAAATTGCTCGCAAGTTTTTTGCGTTTGCGGAAAGCATCTGCGAAAACGTTGCGCTCAGGTTGGAAGCGGAACCCGACAACGAGAGGGCGATTAAACTTTACGAGCGTTTGGGGTTTGAAAAACTGCCTTATTTACAAATGGTTAAAACTAAGAGAACAAATTTACAGAGGTTTATATGAAGAAATTTTTTACGAGCGAGAGCGTTACGGAAGGACATCCCGACAAACTTTGCGACCGCATTTCCGACGCGGTTGTAGACGAAATTTACAGACAGGACAACGAGGCGCGCTGTGCGGTAGAGTGCTGTGCGGCTTACGACAGACTGCTTATTATGGGCGAAGTTACTACTGCTGCGCGCGTGGACTACGAGGCGGTTGCGAGAAAGACTATAAAAGAAATAGGTTATGACTTCGGCACGTTCTCATACGAAAAATGCAAAATCGACGTGGCAGTCCACAGACAGAGTCCCGATATTGCAATGGGCGTCAACAGTTCGCTTGAAAACAAAGCGGGCGGTTCCGCGGAAGATTTAATCGGCGCGGGAGACCAAGGCATGATGTTCGGCTATGCCTGCCGCGAAACGGAGGAACTTATGCCCCTCCCTATCGCGCTTTCGCACAAACTTGCAAAGAGACTTGCCGACGTGAGAAAGGACGGCACTCTCCCCTACCTCCGTCCGGACGGAAAAACGCAGGTTACTGTCGAATACGACGGAAATAAACCCGTGCGCATTGACACGGTTGTCGTTTCGGCACAGCACGACGAAAAAGTCGAACAGTCTCAACTTAAAGAAGATATTTTAAAATACGTTGTAGGCGTTATACCTCCGAATCTTTTGGATGAAAATACTAAGTTCTTTATCAACCCTACGGGCAGATTCGAAATCGGCGGACCAGAGGGCGACAGCGGACTTACGGGAAGAAAAATTATTGTTGACACATACGGCGGCAGATGCGCGCACGGCGGCGGCGCTTTTTCGGGCAAAGACCCTACGAAAGTAGACCGTTCGGCGGCGTATATGGCAAGATATATCTGTAAAAACGTGGTTGCCGCAGGACTTGCCGACGAAATAGAATTGCAGGTTGCTTACGCAATCGGCGTTTCGAGTCCCGTCTCGGTATTCGTCAATACATACGGCACGGGAAAACTCAGCGACGGTGAAATTGCCGACATTATAGTCAAGGAATTTGACCTCCGCCCCTACTCCATTATTTCAACTCTCGGACTGCGCGCACCCATCTATTCGCGGACGGCGGCTTACGGACACTTCGGTAAAGACGGTTTACCTTGGGAACGCGTTGACAGGGCGAGCGATTTGAAAAAGTATTTATGATTAAACTTAAAAAATTATTAAGCGAAGTTATTTTCCCAAGCTCTTTTACCTGCGACGTATGCGGCATAGAATCTTTCGAAAGCAATATCTGCCCGACTTGTATGAAGACTATTACGTTAAACAATCTTAACGTTTGTCCCGTATGCGGAAGAAAAACAGTAGTCGAAGAAATTTGTTTGGAATGCAAAGCTAAAGCGCCCTTATTTAAAAAAGCCGTTTCGCCGCTCGTATACGAGGGCGGAGCGGCTGTGCTTATTGCAAAATTCAAGAACGACTGCGCGTATTTGAAAGATTATTTTGCAGATTTGATTTTCGAAAAACTTAAAAATTTTCCCGAAACGGATTGCATAGTCTGCGTGCCGATGACGCAAAAAAGCGAACGCAAAAGAGGTTATAACCAGTCGGAACTTCTTGCAATATGTCTGTCCGAAAGAATGAACAAGCCGTTTATTTCCGACGCTTTGACGAAAATAAAAGATACTTCCGAACAGAAATCGCTTTCGAGAAAAGAGCGCGAAAAAAATCTTCAAGGCTGTTTTAAAGTGGAAAACCGAGACGCGTTAAAAGGAAAAAACATTTTGCTGACGGACGACGTTCTCACAACCGGTGCAACAGCCGACGCAATTTGTAAAAAATTACTTTCCGCCGGCGCGGCGAACGTATACCTTGCTACGGTTGCTTCGGTTCAATACAAACCCGAGAAAGGCTGAAAAATATTTGACAATATAAAATTCGTTTGATAAAATATAAAAGCTGTTTGGCGCTTATCCTCTTCTCCGTTTGGATAAGCGACAAATGCTACAACTCAATATTTTACGGAGAGATGGCAGAGCGGTCGAATGCGGCGGTCTTGAAAACCGTTGATGGGCAACTATCCGGGGGTTCGAATCCCTCTCTCTCCGCCAAGAATAATGTCGTATTTTGTCGAAAAACAAAATACGACATTTCTTTTATTTCTTTTTATAAATTAAATATGACAGTGTTTGATTTACAGATATATAAATATGAACTTCGTTGTTTACAAATTTAGCCCCTTTAATAATAAATGTTGGCACTTCCGAAAATCTTATATTGATATCATTTTCAGATATTGTCGCCTTAACGTTTTTTGTTTCTTTGCCGTTCAAAATTACCTTGTCGTCGTTTATAATAATTTTATCACCTAAACAGTCAATTCCGTTGGCAACGTGCGGGTAGTCGGATAGAGTTTTATCGTTAATATCCAATAAAATACAATCGCCGTTCACGTCTATAACAACTTGTTTAACGACATAAGTTTCTCCGCTTTCCAAACAACCCGCAAGAATTATACATATCATACTGCATAAAAGTAGTAATATACTAACCGCCTTTTTCATTTCAACCTCCATCTTATTCTTCCTATGCGTAGCTTGGATAAAACGATATAATAATAAGGTTCAACCCTTGTGTCTGTCCGCTACCCAATTCGGCAGTTGAGTACACTATTTATCATTCATCATTGACACAAAGACACACGCAAAAAGAGCTTATAAAACTCCGCTACGTGTGTCTTTTTCCATTTAAAATGTCCTTTTTGCGCAAGTTGACGCTTGCCATGACAGGATATGATTTTCTTTATCTTGCATTTCACTGTTTCTGAGTCAGACACAACAAAAAGAGCTTAATAAAATAGCGGACGTCCGTCCACTTTTTTATTATCTGTTGTCGACTTTTTCGGGATACATATCATGGTGCGAAAGCCTGTCCCAGGCTACCTGTTCCCACTTGGTCCCACTTCTTCCGTAGTTGCAATATGGGTCTATAGAAATTCCGCCGCGAGGCAAAAACTTACCCCATACCTCAATGTATTCAGGGTTCATCAAATCAATAAGGTCGTTCATAATTATATTCACGCAGTCTTCATGAAAATCACCGCGGTTTCTGAAACCGAAAAGATACAGTTTTAAAGACTTGCTTTCAACCATCTTTTCGTGCGGCACGTACGAAATATAAACAGTTGCAAAATCCGGCTGACCCGTAATAGGGCAAAGGCTTGTAAATTCGGGACAGTTAAACTTTACGAAATAGTCCCTCCCGGGGTGTTTGTTTGCAAACGTTTCCAAAACGGACGGGTCATAAGTCTGAGGATATGTAGTACTGTTGTTACCGAGCAGGGTAATACTTTCGTTCTGTTTTTCTCTTTGCATATTATTCTCCTTTTGTTGCAGTATCTTCTATCCCGTTGGCTTTAAACGCCGCGGCTCTATCTCGACAAGTAGCGCATACGCCGCAAGGTTTTGTGCCTCCCGAATAACAGCTCCATGTATATTTATACGGAACACCGAGTTCAATTCCCATTTTTACAACCTGAGATTTGTTTAAGTTTACAAATGGCGCAAGAATCCTAAGCTGCCCTCCGCTACCTGTATAAACAGCTTCGCCCATCGCGGAATTGAACTTTTCGCTACAATCGGGATAGGCGTTACCGGCCGCGTCGTCACTGTGCGCGCCGTAATATATCACTTCACACCCGTGAGAAAGCGCCACGCTTGCCGCCGCCGCAAGAAACAGTCCGTTTCTGAAAGGGACGTAGGTAGAAACGGGTTTGCCGCCCGTTTCGGAAAGCTGTTCGGCATAACTTTGCAGAGGTATATCATTGGGCGAATCCGCCAAGA
>CAMXOH010000003.1 GCA_947245485.1 uncultured Clostridia bacterium
ATATTTATTCAATTTTAGAACGGAGAAGGAACGAAGGTGATACGGAGGTGATACGGAGAAGTGACGAAAAAGTAGCGGAAAAGCAGTGGAAAGACAAAAAAACAGAATCTTCGGGAAGGCTCCGAAAGGAGATTTTTTTTGTTTTTTTAGCAGTACGTTAACCAAGATTTAACGTCCGGACGAGAACCCTCCGGAGCCTTCTTCTCATAAAAACAGAAAAAGATACTCGAAAACAATTCTCACAATAGTATTGAGCAGAATTTAAACAGGCTCTTAGTAAATCAAACGTTCTTATGAATTCAAATTTGAAACTGAATGTTATGTGTCGGAGACACGAAAAGTAAAGGTACAAAATTTAAAAAGTAACCAATATATAACATTCATTATTTCAGGCGGTTAGAACACATGAATGTTACGCATGGATTGGTCGCACGGGTTACTAATAGTTGGTCGCACATTATGCACACTATTTTTTTAAAGTGTAGCAAAGGTAAGAACATAAAAAAGCACTGATATATTGAATATCAGTGCTTTTTTATGTTCTTAATTCTCCTTTGCGGTGCGTACGGCTCTAAGCCCAAGATATTCAAATATAATCAACTGTTATCACATTTTCATAAATAGCCGAATATTCAGGATTTTACGCTATTGATTGAGTACGACCGTACCCAAATAGTAAAGCCATTTTCGGGTACTTTTTCGGGTTTTCTATTTTTTACTATTGCTTCTTCTTTCTTCGGAAAAGGTGTCAAATTTAGACATATTTTCCTCTTTAACCGCATCCACTATTTTTATATACGGCTTCATTGCCTTGTAATCACTATGCCCCGTCCATTCCATAATAACGTTAGTAGGAATACCCAGCCTTATAGCGTTGCAGATAAACGTCTTTCTTCCGCTATGCGTGGTAAGAAGTTCGCACTTCGGCAAAACATTTTCATAACGTTTGTTTCCCTTGAAAAACACTATTCTAACGGGTTCTTTTATTCCGGCTATTTCGGCAGCTTCTTTAAGGTATTCATTCATTTTCGCATTACTGATAACCGGAAGGGCTAACCCTTTGGGGAAATGAATGTTTTTGTATTTGTCAAGTATTTGAAGTGCGTATTTGTTAAGCTCTATATGCAAACGGTCTTCGGTTTTCATAGTAACGATAGATATAAAAGGCTTGTTTGTCGTCCGTTTGACATCGCAGGGACGTAACCGGGCTACATCGGAATATCGCAACCCGGTAAAGCAGCAGAAGCAAAATACATCACGTACGCACGACAAAGAACTGCGGTTTTCCGGAAATTGATAGTTTAGAAAGTGTTGCAGTTCTTCCCATGAAAGGAAAATAACTTCTTTGCAGTCTATCCCCTTAAAACGCGGTTTATATTGTTCATGCAAAAGCCCATTATAGTAACCGTTGTTACAAGCCCAGCGGAGAAACCAACGTACATAACTCATATACTTGCTTACGGTCGTATTCATTTGTCCCGCGTCTTGCAGGTATTTAACAAAGCCTTGTAGCTTTTCCTTTGTCAGTTGGTTAAGTATTTGCTGGGGCATATAAGCGTACAGATGTTTACGCAAACTGCTAAATTTCGTATAGGTAGCCGGAACCCAGTTATTAGCCGTTCCAGCTTCTACTACAAATTTGTCGAAAACAGTAAAGAAGTCCGGCGTTACTTCCTTCTTCTTCCTTCCGGCGGCTTCATCGAAAGCCGCCTTAAATTCTTTCGCCGTTGGCGTTCTGCGGTTGTCGAGTTCAAACCGGGTTAAGACTTCTTCAACAATAGATGAAAGGTTTGTAAGAGCGCGATTTATTTCGCCTGCCGTTTGGTTGAAACTATTCTTTGCACCGATTTTCACGCAGGCGTTATTATTGTCCCACTTTTCCGCGTCTATTACATAGCCAGAACGCAAATCCACACGAATGCCTGCAAAAGATACCCGCAAACGTATAGGCACGTTTTCCGTAAGCCTATCCCCTTCCGTTCGCGGCGATAATTGGTACTTAATAGAGAATTTCATTATTCAATAAGCATTTTACCGCGCCCGGTTATAAGCCAGCGTGAAGAAATTGGATAATTAACGACCAGCGAATAGATCGCTTCTACTTCTATATTCTTGTAACGTGATTGGTAGCCGGGCTTCGGAGAAACGCCATAAGTAAGCCGCATTTCCCTATAACGCGGCGCACTTAAATCGTAAAGCGTACAAAACGCTTCCAACGCGCTAACCTTACCCAAACTTACAATCGCTTCGATTGCTTCAAAAAAACGGCGGTTTATCCCTTCGCTTATAGTCGAAGGCTTGGCTATTGTACGGGGCATAAATTCGCACGTTTAAGGTTAGACATCATTGTATTATATTCCCCTTCCGGTATTCGGGCACATTCATTCCCGGACAAGTAGGCAGCTTCCAACGCATCAAACACAGCCTCCGGGATAAATGGATACAAAGCCCGGTTACTATAAAACTTATCTACATTTACTTCTACCATATAGCTAATAGTTATTTTTATTGATTTTTCAATTTAAGCGCGTTTCGTTCCAAAATGGTATAGTTATAAGGCGAAAATAAAATAACGCGAAAATGGGCTTAAAATCGCCTTGTTTTCGTATCACTTTAATACGGCGATTGTATGATATTATTATCATATAAGTACGTGCGTGTGATACTACTTTATGAAAACCTTTTCAGTATTTAGGAACTTTGCGACCAAATACTAAACGGCATTTGCACATCCAGCATGTTCTACCGTCTGGGCATTGGCTTTTTTGCTTAAATCCGTAAGGCTTTCTATTGTACGCTGCTGGCTTTCTATAATTGAAAGCAAACGCGACTTTTCGTTATTGGCTTCTTCCAGCAACTTAGCCAACAGTTCGGAAGAAGGCAACTCGCCTGCGTTCTGCCGTTGTTCGCCTTCCTTCTTTTCGTTAGGTAACAACATTTCCCCCTGCCCCAGCAAAAGCCAAAGCGGATTAAGTTCCGGGAACTGTATGCTAATAGCTTGCATTTTATCCGGTTGAATAGACTTTTTTATAGACATAACATAAGAAGAAGACACACCTATGCGCCTGCAAAATTCCCTTTCGCTAATGTTTAGCGTATCTATAAATTGTTTAAGTCGCTCTTTTACACTTGTTTCCATAAACATAACTGTTTCTAAAAGTTAAAAATCGGCTTTCAGCTAAAAATATGAACACTTTTAGTTTGCATATTGTATGCTTTTACTATACATTTGCATTGTGTTAGTTGTTCAGTTGCAAAGGTAAGCAAAAAGCGGACACTTAGCAATGACAAAAACACGCTAATTTACAGAAATTTATAAAAGCTATATGATACATACAAGTAAATTCATTAACAAGAACTTCCGCATTAAGGTAAGCGGAATAGACAACGAAGGCAACCGTATTAACAAGTTGGTAGGCGTTAGCGGTCTTCTGAATTTGATTGGCGAAACTTTAGCCGATAAGTTTGTAACACGCGCTTTGAAAGCCGGATTAGACAAAGTTAAGTGCTGCCTTCGTCGCGGGCTTCGCGTTACTTTCTACGTAAAATAGTTCACTCAATTACTTTTAATATTCAGCTATATGGATAAAGATTTTGAAAGCATTAGAAGCAAGGTTCTGAAACTACAAGCCCTTGCGGAACGCGGCGAGAAAGGCGAAGCCATAAACGCAAGGCGTTTGTTAGACCAACTGTTAGCCAAATACGGTGTTTCGTTGGAAGAAATAGTAGAAGCGCAGGAAGAAAAACAACCGTACACTTTCAACGTAAAGGAAAACGGGTACGGATTTACCTTGTTTACCCAATGTTATTTCAATGTAACAAACGAAAAGCGGATGAGTTACCGCCAGCGCAGAAGATACGTTACCGTTGAATTAACCAAAATGCAGTACGTAGAATTGCAGGCTTTGTACGATTGGCACTATAAACAGCTTACAAAGGATATGAAGCGGATGCAAAAGGAGTTCACGGAAGCGTACATACAAAAGCATAGGATATTCGGAAAGCATGGCGACGACAATAGCGAAGAAGAACGGGAATTAAGCCCGGAAGACCTGCAAAGACTTTTGCGTATGCTTAACTACATGGACAGCATGGAAGATACCAGCTATTACAAGCAGATAGGTAACGCTTCTTCTTCCGATTAACGTATTACCTTAATACAAATCAGAGGAACTATATATAAGCCAGCGGAAAAGGAATCCCCTTTGTAAAGGCTATAAACCGATGACTGCGGAAACAGACCGCGCGCGGGACGCTACGGGCGTACGAAGGGCGAACCTTCCCCCGCGCACTATGAATTTTAAATTTTACAATTATGGTAGTAACAACAGAAAATAAGAAAAAAAGCAGGGGCTTCCTTAGCGGGTTGAACCAATTACGTGTAGGCGATTACAAAATAGCGGTAACGGAAATTAAAGCCGCTTTGGGAATAAATAACCGGAACAGTTTCTACGCATACCGGGACGGAAAGATAGAACCTAAAGTAACGCAAGCGAAAGCCGTAGAAGGCGTATTCAACAAATACGGAATAACAGCTAACATTTGGGACGTATGAAACTAAACGTGGAACTAAGCAGGCGGGAAACCGAAGTAGCACACTTGCTGGCGTGGGGAGCTTCCAAGAAAGAAGTAGCGGACATTCTGTTTATTTCTACCCGCACCGTAGAGAATACAGCCCGGAACATCTACGCGAAAGTAGGCATACAAAAGGCTACGGAACTTTGCGTTTGGTGGTTCTGTACAAAGCATAATGTTCCGGTAAGCCTTGACCCGTTAAAACGCACATTCGTAGCGGTAGCCCTTCTTCTGCTTATACTCCCGAAGGAACTTACCGGGAACGGCGATTTTTTCAGAGTAGGAAGACGCGCGCAGATTACACGGATTGTCAAAACGACGGGAAGGCGCAAAGGCGAAAACGATTATAACCCTTTTGAAGTTTGCAGTTATGACTAAGATTTTTAAAGCCATCGGCATAGAATTTACGAAACCGCTAAAGTGGTATAACTGGCTTACCCTTGCTTGGGTTGCCGTTTCCTTTATACTTCTAAGCATTGACACTGAAACCGAGCCTATATGGGCAGTATTCCTTGTAGTTGCGAATTTCGCCCTTTCAATAAAGGTTGCGGCGAAGACAATACCGGACATTAAAGACGACGAAAACAGTTAGACTATGGACACAAAGAAACGAATAATAGACCTTACGCTCGGCGAACTTATGGACGCGATAGACGAACGTATAGAAGTTGCGGCACAGAAGCCGGAAAAGCCTAAAGCGGCGAAACGTTACGTGTACGGTTTGAAAGGGCTTGCAATTCTATTAGGGTGTTCCAAGACAACCGCAGCACGGTTGAAGGCTTCCGGGCGGATTGATGCAGCGATAACGCAAGTAGGCGCGCTACTGATTATTGACGCTGATTTAGCGTTAAAGCTGGCAGCAGGAAACAAAAAGAAATAACTTTTAAAACACAGCTATATGATTAAAAACATTTGGATTAACATTCCCGGCTTTTCTAAATATGAAATAAATAGGGAGAGCAGGCAGATACGAAGTTACTGCCGGGGAGTAGAACCGCGTATATTGAAACCATGCAATAACGCATTGATATTAAAGGCGGATAACGGGGAAAAATACACCGGAAGCCTTAAACGTTTCCTTTATTCGGCGGAAAAGAACATAGACCCGCGCGAAATTAGCCGAAAATACTGTATAGTTGAAACAACCAGCGGGCAGATAGAACTAATAGATCGTAACACATTTCAAGAACGGATTAGGGAGCGTTTGAGAAAGAGAACAAGCGTTTCCAATATACAAGAAGAATATTTGAACGCCATCCAATTTTGCGCGATTGTATTGCAGGCATACCGGACAGGTGATTTTTCAATGGTAATAACCGAGATTGAAAGCCGCAAGGCAAAAGTAACGGAATATATCATCCGGCACAGAATAGCGGTACAGCCGGAACGCGTACGGGAAGTTTGGGAAGCCGTCTTAGACGTAGCCCTAAACTGCATCATAGAGAAGCGCACCTACATAGTAAACCTTACGGGCTACCTGAACAGCATAGCACGCTCCTATGCAGCCCAAAAGAAGAAATTAGAGAAAATAACCGTAAGTCTTGACGCGGGATTTTATTCACTTCAAAAATATCAGTAATATGAGCAAAAAAGCAATCATCAAACGTCTAAGCCTTGTAAATTTCAAAGGCTTGCGCAACGTCGTTATAGACTTTAACGACACAGTTACAACCATAAGCGGACGGAACGGCACGGGAAAGACTACCATAATGGACGCTTTTACATGGCTTCTTTGGGGCAAAGACAGCGAAGGCAACGTAGATAGTAAGTTCGGAATTAAGACCAACGACGCAGAAGGTAACTTTATTCCCGACCTTGAACACGAGGTAGCCGGAACGTTGGAAATAATAGATACCGAAACGGGAAGTGTTGAAACCGTAGAACTCCGTCGCGTATTGGTTGAAGAATGGAAAACAGAGAAGGGAAAGACGGAAAGGAAGTTAAAGGGACATCATACCGACTACTTCTATAACGGAGTACCATTAAAAACAAAAGGCGAATACGACGAACGTATAAACGCAATTATACCCGAAGCTGTTTTCAAGATGATTACCAACCCCTACTATTTCCTTTCCCTTCATTGGACGGCACAACGCGAAATGCTTTTGCAGATAGCCGGGGGCGTAAGCTACGAAGACATAGCGAAGGGAGATACCGCCTTTGCCGCATTGATAGAACGGCTTAGTGGGAAAACGGTAGAAGACTATAAACGCGAGATTGCAGCGCAAAAGGAGAAGATAACGAAGGAATTGGAAAAGATACCTACGCGTATTGACGAAATAACGCGTGCTACCCCGCTTACACCGGACTATGCCGCCCTTAACACCGAAAAGGAGCAACTTACAAAAGAATTGAACGACATAGACGAAGCCGCCGCATCAGCAGCAGAAGCCAACCGTATCGCCTATGAAGCTGCCGCTAAGGTACAAACCGCCATAAATGACAAACGTAGCAGCCAGCACGCATTAGTATTTAAGGCAAAGGAAACGGCAAGGAATGAAGCATTCAAGAAGAACGAAACTTACAATAATGCCGACCGTAAGTTACAGCAGGTTATAAACGACGAACGCAGCGAAGCCAGCCGTTACCGTAGTGAATACGACCGTTTGACGAACGAGAAGAAACGGACGCAAAGCACAATAGAAGGCTACAAGCAAATGCAGAACGAACTACGCGAAAGATGGTACAAAGTAAACGCCGAAGAATTTACCGCTACGGAAAGTCTTGTTTGCCCGTTGTTTAAGCACGCTTGCGCCGACCCGGTAGCATTAGCAAAATATAACACCGACCGGGAAGCCGCTCGCGAAAAATTCTATGCAGACCGGGAAGAACGCCTTAACAAGATTAACACGGACGGTCAGCGGTTAAACGAAATGATAACATCGCAGGAAGAAGAAGCCAACCGGATAGACAAAGCGTTAGCCGAATTGGAAACCAGCCACACTACCGCCGTAGCAAAGGCGAAAGAAGACCGCGAAGCGTTGCAAAAGGTTTTGAATGACAATCCCCGCGTAAATACCGAACCGGATATTAACGGAGAAGACCTCCCGGAATGGGTTGCGCTTGAAAAAGAAATAAAGGAACTTTCCGAACAGCTTCCAGCCTTCAACGCGGATGACGCGGCAAGCAGAACAGAGATACGCCAACGGAAAGCCAACCTTACTGCCCGGCTTGATGAAGTAAAGCGTAAACTAAACCTTCGCACCATTATAGAAGCCAACGAAAAGCGCATAGCCGAACTAAACGGGGAAGCCGCAAAATTGGCGCAGGAACGCGCCGAAATACAAGGCTGCGAAATAGTAATAGCCGACTTGATAAAAGCCCGTATGACGGAAGTGGAACGCCGCGTAAACGGATTGTTTAGCCGGGTTCAGTTCAAGATGTACAAAACGCTCGTAAACGGCGAAAAAGAACCGGATTGCATTTGCCTTATTGACGGGGTAAAATACGCGGATAAGAACCAAGCCGGGAAAGTTAATGCCGGGCTTGACATAATAAACACCCTTTGCACGTTCCACAACGTTAGCGCGCCTATTTTCGTGGATAACGCAGAAAGTATTAACGAGTTTATCCCGGTTGTTAGCCAGCTTGTAAAGTTGGTAGTAACTACCGAAGACTTCAAAGTAGAATAACATTATTATTAACTTTTTTAAATAACAGCTTTATGAATACAGAAAAGAAAATCGCGTCTTACGAGGACGCTTGTAGAGTTTTGAACATTCAACCGATTAACGAAGAAGCGTTTAACATATTCCCGAAGGAAGACCAAAGAAGCATGTTAGCCTACCACAAGCTGACAGTAATAACCCGCGCACTTAATAACGGTTGGAAGCCGAATTGGGACGACCAAAACGAATGGAAGTATTACCCGCTATTCCGTTATGTAAATGCCGGGCTTTCGTACGCGTATACGAATAACTCGGCTACGTATACGATCGCGTATATCGGCTCTCGGCTTTGCTTTCCCACGTCCGCGCTCGCGAAATACGCAGCCGAACACTTTGCGGACTTGTATCGTGACTATTATTGCTTTGCTTCGGGAAACGGAGAAACGCAACAAGCGGAAAGCAGCCAAGAAGAACCCCAAAGCGACTTTTTGAAGACCACCACAGAAGTAATGCAAAAGCATTTAGTACCATTATGTAACGGAAGCAGTTCACGCGGTCTTATCGTAGTAGGTTGCGACACAGATACGAAAGATAAAAACGGCGAAGACAGTACCGGAGTAATGGTAGGTTTTTGCGGAAATTATGGAGCCATAATAAAGGGCTTGAAAGAACTTCTTACCGGAAAGCAGTCCGCGCCGATAGTAGAACGGGCAACCCGCGAAATAGCTTTTGAAAAGATGATTAAAGGCGGTGGAATAGAGAGCTTTTTAAAGGACATAATGAACAACAATTAACTAACGATAGTATGAATACCAACACTTTACCCGCTACCATATTGGCAGCAAAAGAAAAGTTTGAATTAGCCTGCAAGGACGCTTCGGCTTTGCAGATCGTAAGCAACTTCGGTGCGGCATTTACAGCCGTAAACGTAATAGCACTTCTTCGCGAAGCCATGACCGACGAAGTAATGGATAAGGTTTTCATGCCTTTGATGAACACGAAAATAGGATTTCTTACAGACCGAAACGGGCGTGCAAGAAGCGGCGGGCGCGCCCCGCTTCCGCTTTACACCCGCGACATAGTACGCGATTGCATCATAGACGCGGTTACTATCGGCTTGCTTCCGACCGGAAACCAGTTCAATATAATAGCCGAAAGGATGTACCCCACTAAGGAAGGTTATACTTCGCTTCTTCGCAAGCTGGGCGTAAAATACTTCATTGATACCTCATACGACAAGGGGCAAACGCAGAACTTCGCCGAAATACCTTGCAAAATAAACTATGAGTATAACGGAGAAAAAAACGGCTTTAGCATTATTGCAACCGTAAAGAAGGATGATTACAGCAGCCACGACCAACTGCGCGGAAAAGCCGAAAGAAAGGCTAAGAAAGCCCTATACGAGTACATTACGGGGTGCGACTTCGGCGATGCAGACGAACAAAGCAGCGTACCGATAGTGGATGCGGTAGCCGAAGAAATAAAAGAAGAAGCGAATGCCGCGCCTACTATTGGAGTTATCGACGGGCAACCCATACAAGCACAGCAGGGACAAACGGCGCAAAGCGAGCCAGCTAACCCGCCGCAAGCACGGGAAGGTCGCGGAAGTAATAACGCTAAACCATTGTTCTAAATATGGAATTAACCG
Organism: uncultured Clostridia bacterium; assembly: GCA_947245485.1. Taxonomy (GTDB): domain Bacteria; phylum Bacillota; class Clostridia; order Christensenellales; family Borkfalkiaceae; genus Coproplasma. The sequence goes on from CAMXOH010000003.1 coordinate 9,832, forward strand.
TATTAGGTTCAAGTTCAGAGGGTAACGCCTACGTTTTGCAAAACGCGGGCGAAGCCCTTCTACTTGAAGCTGGAATACCATTCAAGAAGGTATTAGCAGCGTTGGGCAACAACGTAAAGAAAATAGTAGGCTGCCTCATTACCCATGAACATGGCGACCATGCCGGGCGTATTAATGAGGTTTTAAACTACGTTGTTCCGGTTTACGCTTCCAAAGGCACGATAGAAGCCGCTAAGATTAATTCTTGCTGGCGACCGACCCACATAAGGATGGAAAACGGAAGTTACCAGCATTTACGGCTGGGCGGTTTTACTATCATTCCCTTTCCCACGAAGCACGACAGCCGCGAACCGTTGGGCTTCTACGTCTGGCATGAAGAAACGGGCGGCGTATTGTTTGCTACCGATACTTTCTATTTGCCTTGCACATTTGCCGGGTTGAACAACATATTAATTGAATGCAACTACGACCCGGATATATTGGAACGCAATGTAACAGAAGGTTATATACCGGAAGTATTGAAAGAACGAGTACGGAGAAGCCATTTAAGCTACTATACTTGTTTGGACGCGTTGAAGGCTAACGACCTAACACGGGTTAATAACATAGTATTGATACATATAAGCGAAGGGAACGGCGACGCGGTAGCCTTCCGGGACGGAATAGCAAAAGCCACCGGAAAAACGGTACACGTCGCAAAACCCGGACTACGGATTAGTTTCAACAAAACACCTTTTTAATTGCAAGCACTATGATTAAAGGGTTTTCAGAAGAAACGCAACCGCTGACAGAATACGAAAGGAAAGTAATACTTCCGATTATTCTTGAAGGCTTGAAAACCAAGATAGGCAAAGCCAACGCGGTAACGAATAAGTATATTATTTCCCGGTTACGTGACAGCTACAAGATAGACGCGGCACGGCTAAGGAAGATAATAAACCACATTCGTACAAACGACCTTCTACCGGGACTTATAGCAACTTCCGAAGGCTATTTCTTAGCTACGACCGAAAGCGAACTTTTGGAATACGAAGAAAGCCTGAAAGGACGTGAAGAAGCTATAAAAGCAGTACGGTTGAGTATCGCAAGGCAAAGGCGCATACTTTACGAAGACGCGCACAAGCCCAAGCAGGGAACATTATTTTAATATTTAAATTTTAGTGACATGAAAAAGATTTGTTTATACAGAAAAGAGAACGGGAACGAGAATTTACAAGGCAGATACGACAACGTAGAAGAAGCGCAAGACACCGTAAAGAAACTTACCGAAGACGAAGGGAACGGTAGTATTTTCGATTACTTCTACAAGGAAGAAGACTACGAGGAAATAACCGACCGGGTAAAGACCTACGAAGACGCATGTAAGGTATTAGGCGTAGAACCGATAAACGAACAAAACGCGAAGGCGCAAGGCTTCAGATCGGACGAAATAGCACGCCGCAAATTGGAAACTATTGCCGCAGCACTTAACGAAGGCTGGAAACCGGATTGGAACAATACCGACCAATACAAATACTACCCTTACTTCTATATACAAGAAAACGCGAAAGGCAAAGGTTCTGCCGGGCTTTCGTTCGCGTATACGAATCGCGCGGCTTCGTATACGTTTGCGGTTATCGGCTCTCGGCTTTGCTTCTACGCTTCACGTTTGGCACGGTACGCGGGCAACCAATTTACAGACTTATACGAACAAATTTTAATTGAGAAGCTATGACAAAGCAGGAATTAGTGAACTCGGTAGCGGAACAGACCGGATTAAACAGCTATCAAGTAAAGGAAGTATTAGAACGTACATTTGATGTTATTCGGGACGAAGTGACGGGCGGCGATACGGTAACTATTCGCGGCTTCGGTACTTTCCAAACGAAGCAACGCAAGGCGAAACCAGCCCGGAACATAAATACGGGCGAAACCCTATTAGTTCCAGCCCGCAAGGTTGTTGTTTTCAAACCCTCAAAAGACTTTAACGCGGATAGGATATGAAACAGAACGAAAAAATACAGACCCGGAAAGACGAAGTACGCTTCAAAACTTCGGACATACGCCGAATAATAGGAAAATACTTAGCGGCAAATGTTTTGCGCACATGGAACGAGGACTTTGTGGACGATGATACGGGAGAGGTTGTAACTATTGAGCGCAACGAAATTCTGTTTGAGCGCGGGAAATATATAGATAACGATTTGGCGACCGAGATAAATTTCTATCTGCAAAGCGAAGACGTTAAAGAAGTGGAAGTAAGTAACCAACGAAGACTCGCTTACGAAAACAAGCGAACCAGCCTTTACCCGTTCAAGATTTCCGCTACCATTGGCGGTAAGCGGCATAACTTCATATTGCAGGCGCAAAACATAATAAAAGCCTATGAGGTTGCGACCGACTATATAGAATTGAATTTTACCCAGCCGTTCGACATAGTGGGCATAAAGTTGATGGATAGGATTATAATTCTTAACGACCGCCTGCGGAAACACGTTGAAGCGCAGGAAGGCGCAAACGAAGAAGGCGAAGAAAGCAACGACGGGGAAGATCAGCGCAACGATACGAAGTATTACAAGGTTGAAGCCGACGTAGTAATACAATCGGAAGACGAAGAAGAACCGAATAAGCAGAACTACGATTTTGTTGTAAAAACACGCGACGTGGATACGGCTAAGGTCGTTATTACCGCATGGATAAACAGCAAGATAAAAGAGCGTATAGAAAAAGAAAACGAAGAATGTAAGGTAGTGGATATTTCCATACTTGCGGCTTCGCCTTTCGCTTGCAACGCGATTGTAGAAAAAGCCTTTTGTTTGGCATACAAAGAACAAGAAGAAAGTTATTAACTAACCGGGGCGCGCCTTCGGGCGTGTCCCTAAAATATACCTATCATGGGCGATAAAAATTCATTCGTATTATATATGGATTTGCTTTCAGTGCTTGATGAACTTGACGACGAAGAAACGGCTATGTTGTTCCGCGCGATTAGAGCCTATAACCAATTAGAGAGCGAAAACGAAGCTATACGGACGAAGGCTGCGGAAGATTTGGAAGCAATGACGGCGAACAAAACCGTTAGGATAGCATTTGCACCCATCCGAAAACGTCTTGAAGCTGATAACAAGCGTTACGCGGAAACAGTGCAGTTGAATAAAGCTAACGGCAAATTAGGGGGCGCGCCTAAAGGTAATCAGAACGCACGAAAGAAGAAAAAGAATACGGAAACCGAGGAAACAAGCCAAAACAACCCAAACAACCGGGCGGTTGATTTTTCAACCGAAACAACCGAAGGGTTGAAAAAACAAGCGAAAACAACCGAAAACAACATTGATATGATATGTAATGATGTTGATATGATTAATAATAATTCTCCTTCTCTTCTTTCTCTTGATGGCGTGCGCGAGAAAAAAAACATAAACGGCAAGGAAACCGAAAACAGTAAGTTTCTAACCGAATTTTTCAGCGAAAACAAAAGGGCGCAGATAGAAACCATTTGCATGCAGCTTTATGTCACTCCCGAACGATTGCGCAAGGAAGCCGAAGAAGTTATAGACGAATGGGAACTAACCGGAGATACCCACATAAATTATACCGAATGGGCGCGGCATTTGATTAATCATCTAAGAATTAAAATAAGGAAAGACAATGGGAACAACAGAGAACAAAAAGCAGGAGCAACCGATACAACGGATAGACATAGTGGCATTTGCGAACCTGCTACGCAAAAGAAGCCCCGCCGTAGCACGCTTTAAGATTGACCGTTATACGCAGGACGTACCCGCCATGCTACGCGAATGTTACCGTTTCCAAGTTGAAAACCGGGGCTATTCTTACCAAGAAGACGAAGCGACAAGGCAGCATCTTACAATGGCGGCGCGTTGGCTCGTTGGCGAAAGCATGAAACCGGGGTTATTCATGTACGGAACACCCGGATGCGGAAAGACAACATTAGCGCGTGCAATTTCCCAGCTAATAAATACGATTTACCATAGCGATATATCGTTTGAACGTAAAGGCGTTTCCTTTATTCCGGCTTCCGCACTTACGGAAGCAGCGAAGGGGGAAAAGCAGGAACTTTTAGCGGACTTGAAAAATACCGAGCTTCTTTGCATCGACGACGTAGGGACGGAACCAGCAAGCCTAAAGGTTTGGGGAAACGAGGTTAGCCCGTTGGTAGATTTGCTATACCACCGTTACGACCGCCAGTTATTCACGATTATAACCTCAAACTTGGAAGGCGACGAAGATATAGCCAAGCGTTACGGGGTTCGTGTAGCCGACCGATTTGTAGAGATGTTCGACCTTATAGGCTTCGATAATTCAAGTTACCGACCAAGACTAACAAAGCTAACACCGCGATAGCTGTACAAATGAACCCCGATATTCAACTATCGTATTTCAGACGGTAAGATGTAAGGGAAACAATATAATAACGCCTTAACGGGCAAAAAAACGATTAAAAGACATGAAGAAGCATAAAGTATATATAAGCGGGCAAATAACCGGGCTTCCGGTAGCCGAATACGTGGAAAAGTTCAGCAAAGCGGAAGCGGAACTAAAAGCAAAGGGTTACGAGGTTGTAAACCCATTGCGGTACGAATTAAAGCCGGGTTCGCGCTGGAACGAACAAATGAAGGTGGATATTCGCCTTTTGCTTGATTGCGACGCGATTTATATGCTTTCTAATTGGGAACGCAGCACGGGCGCAGGGCTGGAACTATATATAGCCGAAGGTTTGGGACTGATTATAAACTATGAGAAACCACCCAAACACCGGGATATAAAGACGGCTATACTTACGGCTATGGGGGTTAGCTTCGCTTCCATTTCAGAAGACAGCCGTAACCGCTGGCACGTTTACGCCCGGATGATTTACGCGCATCATTGCAAGAAACGCGGCGAGAATACCCAACGTATAGCGGAAGAAACCTTACACGACCAAAGTACGATATGTTATTACCTTCGGCGGTACGATAGCGAATATAAGTATAACAAGGAGTTTCGCGCAGCAGCCGAAAAGGTTGCTACCCTATTGAGTAAAAAGTTAAGTGTTCCAAAGGACGTATTAAAATAAGACGGTTCGTTAATATGAGATTTGCACTAAGAAATAAAAGCAAGCTAATAAAGGCTTTCGGGGAAGACTACTACAAGCTATTGATAAGCAGCTTAACAGCCTTCGCTAAAAGCAACCGGGAAATAGCCGCCTATACCATTGAAGGGTACACTTACGAATTTATAAACATTCCCAACGTTCAACCGAGCGCAGATAGTAATTTTCAATTTGCGATAGTAGGAAAGCAGTACGACGTACTACACGTAGCCTATTATAGCGCAATAGGATAAGAAAAACAGCATGGAGCAACTGACATTTGATTTCATAAAGGAAATAGTACCTATACCGGATTGTAGCTTTTTGATGGACGTAACCGGGTTAGGAACCCCTATCGAGGTTGCAAACGAAATGGTAAGGGAAGCACGAGTTTGGCAAGAAAATAATCCGGGCAAAGACGTGATGGACGTTATAACCCCGGAATGGAAAGAATATATTAACCATAAAATTAAACATTTATGTTAGCAGTAACAGTAATAGGAAACATCGGCAACGATGCGGAAATTAAAGAGTTCAACGGGCAAAAGTTTATAGCTTTCAACGTTGCGAGTACAGAACGTTATAAAGACGGGCAGGGCAACCAGCACAGCCGTACAACGTGGGTTAGCTGCTTGAAACCCGGTGAAAGTTCCGTAGTAACTTATTTGAAGAAAGGAACGCAGGTATATGTACGTGGTAGCCTTTCCGTTAAAACATTCAATTCCGGGAACGGAGTACAAGCGGGCGTTAATTGCCTCGTGCGTGAACTTCAACTATTAGGCAGTAAGCAGGAAACACAAAACGAGCAACAACAGCCAGCTACTACCAGCACGCCGCCAACCTATACCCCGGCGGGAAGTGCGTCGCCGTTTCCACCGGAAAACGAAAAAGATGATCTTCCTTTTTAAAAACATTCAGCTAACAGAAAAATGAATAGAAAAGAAGAAATAAAAAGATTGCCTTTTGTCGTTTCAGCCTATAAGCAAATTTACCGTTCTGAAAGTTGTTGCGGGATTTGTAATTTGCCTTGGTCGGTTTGCGGTCATGAACATATAGACATTACCGATAAATACGGGGTGTTCTACGTTTGCCCATATTGCTGGGAAAACAACGATTTACAGACTATTTTAAAAGCGACGACACAAGGTTATTTAAGTCAGTTCCATTCATGCTCTACAGATGAAGATAAGGCGCATTTTCTTGAAGAACATAAGTTGGTTGATATATTGATGAAAACAGAACAGAAATATATATCAACCCATTCTGAAAAACAAGAAAAATAAAAAACTATACAAACTTTAAAAGTAGTAAGACAATGAAACCAAAAAAATTTCAAGAAGCAAACGTAGTTTACGGCGAGGGACAACCCGAATACAAGCCATTACCAGCACATAAGACGAAAGAAGGGCAGGCTATTTTCTGTTTCGAATTGGACGAAGCAGAACGAAAAAAAATAGCCGAAACGGGCGAATTATGGGTAAGCCTTCTAACCTTCAACCAACCGTTGCAACCCATTTTTATAACTATAAACAAGTCGGATTTATTCATACAGCCCGACGCAACCCAACAGACCGATAATGAAAGCAGTAGTATTATTAAGTAAGAAGTTCTTCCCGGCACATTTCCGGGCAGGCGAAGCAACCGATTTTAAGACAAAGGTTCTTAACGGTCAAAAGCGGCACACATGCCGATGCAATTATGAGTATTGGAAGAAAAAAATAACCGCCTTGCAGGAAAAAAGCGGTACGTTATGCCTACGACAATGGGCGGACAAACCGTATAGAAGCCCGCAGGAAAGTATTTTAGAAGTTCCGGCTAACATGTGCATAGTTCAGCCTTTAATATTACGAAGGAACGGCTTAAACTTTACCGCAGAAGTTGAAGGACACCCGGTTAGGTTGGAAGATTTGGCACGTAACGACGGGCTGACACCTTCGGAGTTTGCAGCATGGTTTATCCCGGTATTCGATAAAGCGCAGGAAAACGCGCTAACCTTTGCTATTATTCAGTTTACAACATTCAGATATTAGCTTATGGCACAAGAAACAGACATAGGCAAAAGCTGGGAAGAAATCGTAAGAGCGTACGCAAAGGCAGAACGGGAATTAGGCGTAAAAGTGTATTGCGTACTTCGCATTTGCAAGAAAGTAAACGGCGAAGAAATTGTATTACACCGTTACGATATGCCCCGCGAAATTTTACAGCGTTGGCGGTGGGTTATAAATTGGCGTATGGCTAAATTAACGTGTGAAGACCCGCGAGCGCATCTCTATGAAACATTATCTTTTTACGATAAAACAAGCGGAGAAGCATACGGTTTTAATTCCGATTTATCAAGACTAACCGCATTAAAGGGGCGGATAACTTTGCAAGAGAATAGGATAAAAGACTACATCGAAGCAAATAAAGATAATTTATTCTTTGACGAAACCAACGACCCACAGTTAGTTAAGGTTCGGAAAAAGCTGGAACGTGCGAGAAAGAACGTAGCCAATGCAGAAGCGAGATTAAGAACAAAGGTAGAACAAAAAATAGCAGGGAAATGAAAGTAAACGGTAACGGCTTGGTAGAGATATACGGCGAAAAGACCCAAGAACGCGGTTTTTTCTGCATGAAGTTGTTAGCCTTCTTAAATACAGAAGCAGAACCGGGAACGGAAGCCTATGCGGAACTTTGGGAACAACGATTTAACGAAGCCAAGTTAGGGGCTTGCGCCTATCGGGACAAATGCCCGATTTACGCAAGAACCGCGAAGAAGGGAATACAACAAAATTTATTTGCACAGCTATGACCCCAAAGGAGTTTTACGACAAAGTTGTAGAGATGCGGAAGGCACAAAAAGAGTACTTCCGTTTCCGCGCACCTTCCGCGCTAAGCAAATCGAAGCAATTAGAAGCCGAAATAGACGCGGAAATAAAGCGGGTAGAACAACTTCTAAGCGAGAAGGAAAAAGCCCGGCAAACTTCGCTTTTCGGGGCTTTTGACGAAGATTTATTAAACCGTAGTAGTAACGATTAAAGGCTATTCGATGAAAAGTTACCAATTTGAGGAAATAACATTCTGGCTTTCGCTTATTGCGTGCTTGTTGGCTAACGAAGCAAAAATAGATTGGCTTACAAGAATACTTGTAGTAGTCAGCATTGTAAATTTTGCCAGCGCAATAGTGACGGCTTGGATTGATGTAAAACGTAAAAATAAAAATTAGCATTATGGTTAATGTAGAGATTGACGCGCGTATATTGGAAGATAAGAAATTCAATACGCAGGTAGAAAACATTATAACAGAAACAAGAGAAGCCCGCAGAAATGTACAGATAGGCGGGGCACAGTTAAAATCTTCCCCGGTTATCCGGTTGATGGACGAAGGCAACCTTTCGCTTTCCTTCATCCTTTCAGAGTTCCCGAAGATAGCCAACAAGGAAAGCCGACTACCACGCGGGCAACGCGATGTAGTAGCGAACATTGTTTTTGAAGCCGCCCGACGGGTTGTTTTCCTTAACCAGCAGGAACGCGCCCGGAAAGCAGCGGAAAAGGCTAACGAAAAAGCGGCGGGAAATGACATTTGAGGAAATGAAGGCAATAGCCAACAAGACCACTACCCGAAAAAAGTCCAGGCACATAGAAAGCCAAATACAACAAAGTTGCGTTAAGTGGTTCCGTTTGCAGTTCCCGGAAATTGGATTACTACTTTTTGCAGTACCCAACGGCGGAGCGCGGAACAAACGGGAAGCCGGGATATTGAAGGGCGAAGGTGTTACCGCCGGGGTAGCCGACATGATACTGTTAAAACCTTCGGGCGGCTTTGCTTCCCTTTGTATTGAGTTCAAGACCGAAGAAAAAGGCAGTACACAGCGCGAAACACAAAAGCAATGGCAGAAGGCAGCGGAAGCCGCCGGAAACAAGTATGTTATTTGCCGTTCTTTCGATGATTTCAGAAAGGAAGTAATAAGTTACTTATTCCCGAAAAAGTAGGGAGCGTGAAGTTTTGGCGAAGTATTTTAGGGTTTAGCGTATCACTTTAATACGCTAAACCTTTTATTTTTGCAGCAAAACCAAAACGAGGGCAATAACGGGGATTGTTCGCCGGGTCGCGTTACCGCCGTTGTTGGTTTGTTTATTCAGGCTTTACAAAAGCATCATATAGCTGATAGCAACGGCTAAGAGCCGAAGCGGGGCGCGGCGTAAAAGACCACGCCCTTTTTTATTAAAAACGATTTGATATGGCAAAGATTAAAAAGACAAAAATAGAAGACCTTATACCGGACGACTTGAATTTCAACAAGGGTACGCAGTTCGGGCAAAGCATGATAGAAAAAAGCCTGCGCACATTCGGCGCGGGGCGTTCAATCCTGCTCGACAAAAACAACAAGATTATAGCAGGAAACAAAACTACCGAAGGCTTTGCAAGTGCAGGCATGGAAGATGTTATTATAATAGAAACAACCGGAAACGAACTTGTAGCCGTAAAGCGCAACGATATAGACTTAGATACAAAGGAAGGGCGCGAACTTGCGTTAGCAGACAACGCGACAGCCGCCGCTAATCTTGATTGGGACGAAGAAGCCATAGCTAAGGCAAAAGAAGACTTCGGTATAGATAACGAAGCATGGGGCGTTCCGGTAGATTTTGGGGAAGACAGCGAAGGGGATGAAAATCCGGAAAAACAACTTAAACGCCTTAAAGACGACTTTATTTTGCCGCCGTTTTCTGTATTGAATACCCGTACCGCCGAATGGCAGGAACGCCGCCGGGCATGGCTGGAAATAGGCATAAAAAGCGACGAAGGTAGAAGCGAAGATTTGACTTTTGCAAAGACAGCGCAACCGCCAATATTTTACGATACCAAGAACGCATTACACGAAACTTTAGGCAGAGAACCACAGACGGAAGAAGTGATAGCGGAAATTGAGCGTTTAGGGCTTAAAACAATGACTACTACAAGTATATTCGACCCGGTATTAACCGAACTTTCTTACCGTTGGTTCAACATTGAAGGCGGGCGGATATTAGACCCGTTCGCTGGGGGCAGCGTTCGCGGTATAGTAGCGGCAAAGTTGAACATGCCTTACGTCGGCAATGATTTAAGCGAAGCCCAAATTAGAGCCAACAAAGCAAACGCGGAAGAGGTGTTAGGCATAAGCTACCCATTCTTTCCCCAATGGACGGTAGGCGATAGTTCCCAGCTTGAAGACGTTCTTAGCACGAATGGGATAAGTGGCGATTTCGATATGATTTTCTCCTGCCCACCCTACGCGGATTTGGAAGTATATAGCAATGATCCGCGCGATATTTCAAACATGGACTATGCGCAATTCATTGAAGCGTACAAACGTATTATAAAACAATCCTGCTCCCGGTTGAAGAATAACCGTTTCGCGGTTTTTGTCGTCGGGGATATACGGGATAAGAAGGGCATTTACAGAAACTTTGTAAGCCACACAATAGAAGCGTTTACGGGGTGCGGTCTTCATTATTACAATTCCCTTATCCTTGTAAACCAAATAACCAGCCTTGCAATAAGGGTACGGCGGCAGTTTAACGGTACGCGCAAGGTAGGAAAGGTTCATCAAAACGTGTTAGTCTTCTGTAAAGGCAGCGTAGAAGAAACAATAGATAGTTTTGAAGAATTGCAGGTTAAAAAAGCGTTGGAAATATTCAACAAGAGCCGGGAAAATAGCAACCTGCATGATGATGTATTAGTATTCTACAAAGGCGACCCGAAAAACATTAAAGAAGATTTCGGGGAACTTCATATAAGCGACGAATTACCACAATAACAACGTAAGCCATGAACTCTAAAGAAGGTAACAATAATACGGCAAAGAAAGGCAGAAAGACCAAATACACGCCCAAAATAGTAGAGCGTATTTGTGAACTTGTAGCAAAGGACACTTACAGCGTCCCGGAACTTTGCCGCGCCGTTGGCATTGACGAAGCGACCTTCTACCGTTGGAAGAATGATAAAAGCGAGTTTTGCGAAGCATTAGAAAAGGCAGAAGATAAACGTTTAGCCTTCTTTGCCACAGAAGCAAAACGAAGCCTTTTAAAAAAGATACAAGGCTATACGGTGCAGGAAAAGCACATAGTAACCGTAGGAAGCGGAAAGTTCGATGTAAACGGGAAGGAAATACCGCGTATAAAGGAGCAAAAAACAGTAGATAAGCATTTCCAGCCGGACACAGCGGCGATAATATTCACGCTTACCAACGCAGAACCGGAACGCTGGCGCAACCGACAAAACGCGGAAGTTACCGGGAAGGACGGCAAAGACCTTATACCGCCCGCCCGTACATTGACGAAAGAAGAAGCTAAAGAACTATTTAAAAAGTTGGATAGTGAGTGCTAAAGGGATAAGGGATATAGACGTAATACGTACCTTTGTTTTGCAGGGAACGTTAAACTTTACGCGGTACTTCTTCAAGATTAGGCAGAAGCGAAAGTTTGTTATAGGCAAACATCATAGGGAAATAGCTGCCGCGCTTGATAAAGTGCTTTGTGGGGAAATTACGCGCCTTATCATAAACATTGCGCCGCGATACGGAAAGACCGAATTAGCGGTTAAGAACTTCATAGCGGAAGGGTTGGCTATAAACCCGAAGGCTAAGTTTATTCATCTTTCCTATTCCGACGACTTAGCCCGCGACAACTCGCGCGGCGTGCAGGATATTATAAACGAACCGGAATACAGACGCATTTTTCCGGCTACTATACCGACTTCCACCAATACAAAGAAGTGGTACACGACCGAGGGCGGCGGCTTGTATGCCGTTTCTTCCGCTGGGCAGGTTACGGGATTCGGCGCGGGGTTGGTTGATGAAGAAGAAAACGACGAATTGGCAAAAGAAGTTGAAGAACTTGATGGGTTGAACGCTGACGGCTTCGGCGGCGCAATTATTATAGACGACCCCATAAAGCCGGACGACGCACGTAGCGCACAAGTTCGCGAGAAAGTAAACAACAAGTTTGAAACAACGATACGAAACCGCGTAAACAGCCGAAAGACCCCGATAATAATTATTATGCAAAGGTTGGACGAAGACGACCTTTGCGGTTATCTGCAACGCCTTGAACCGGACGAATGGACGGTATTAAGCCTTCCGGTAATAGAAACGGGCGAAGACGGAAAAGAACACGCGTTATGGGAGTTCAAGCATACACTACAAGAACTCTATAACCTTCGCGAGAAGAACGTTTACGTTTTTGATACCCAGTATATGCAGAACCCGACACCATTAACCGGGCTTATGTACGAACGCGAATTTAAGACCTACGAGGTACAGCCCGTTACCCGGAAGCGAAAGGTAAAAGCCTACATAGATACGGCAGATACGGGCGCGGACTTTCTTTGCTGTATTATCTACCTCGAAACGGAAATAGGAAACTTCATCATTGACGTGTACTATACGCAGGCTGCAATGGAAACAACCGAACCGGAAACAGCGCGCAGGCTTACCAAGTATAAGGTAGAAGAAGCCATAATAGAAAGCAACAATGGCGGGCGCGGCTTCTCCCGGAACGTTGAAGCGCAATGCCGCATATTAGGCAACCGGGAAACTTCCTTTACGTGGTTCCACCAATCAGAAAACAAGGAAGTGCGCATATTCAACCACTCGGCGGAAGTGCAGAACCTTACTTACTTCCCGAAAGGTTGGGAACATCTTTTCCCACAGTTCTATAAAGCGATAACCCAATACAAGAAGACCGGAAAGAACGCACACGACGACGCGCCGGACGCATTGACGGGAACGATAGAGAAACGCGGAAGCCAACCCCAAAAACTTAATAGAATATTTCGATAACTTAAATATTTACAGCTATGACAATAGAAGAACTATTACAAAGCGAAGACATTAGCAAAGTCGTTAGTGAATTGAGAAACGGACGTTTGAGTGTAGAACCGAACACAAAGGAACACGCCGCGCAGTACGACCCGAAGCTGCACGATATAAATGACACGCAAAAGCGACCGGACAAACTTGTAGTAATTGATAAGGACAGCGACGAATACGGCGAAGTCAAAAACGTGAACCCGAACGTAGAACAGACTACGGAACAAGGGTTCAGAATAGAACCCGTAGCGCGTATAGCATTAGCTATTCAAAAGTTGATAGTAAAACGCGCCGTAGCTTTCACATTCGGCAACCCGGTTACTTATGGAAGTAACCCGGAAGGGGAAGACGAAAAAGCTCTTTTGAAGGCTATAAACCGAGCCTTCCACGACGTTAAGGAAAAGACACTTAACAGACGGATAGCGCGAAGCCTTTACAGCATGACAGAAGTAGCCGAACTTTGGTATCCGGTAGAAGTGCCTGAACACGAAACCTACGGCTTCAAAACTACGAAAAAATTTAAGGTAGCCATATTCAGCCCGATGTTTGGCGATAGGCTTTACCCCTACTTTGACGACACGCGCGATATGGTTGCGTTTAGTCGCCAATTTACGCGCAAAGACCGGGATATGATTACACGTACCTACTTTGAAACCTATACGAAAGACAAACATTATTTATGGTGTTGCGACGGTTTGGACGGGGAAGTAGCGGGTAAAAATTGGACTCTGGTAGAAGGCTTCCCGAAAGAATTAACAATAGGAAAGATACCCGTTATTTATGCCTGCCAGCCACAAGTAGAATGGGAAGACGTTCAAAGCCTTATAGACCGATTGGAAAAGCTGCTTTCCAACTTCGCCGACACGAACGACTACCACGCCAGCCCTAAGATTTTCGTACAAGGAAAGGTTATAGGATTTGCCCGGAAAGGGGAAGCCGGGGCTATCATTGAAGGGGAAAACGGGGCTACCGCGCAATATTTGGCATGGCAAAACGCGCCCGAAAGTGTTAAGCTGGAAATAGAAACGCTCCTGCGCATGATTTACACCATTACGCAAACGCCCGACATTTCGTTTGATACCGTCAAAGGAATAGGTGCTATTTCCGGCGTAGCCTTACAACTCCTTTTCATGGACGCACATTTAAAGGTGCAGGATAAAAGCGAAATATTTTCAGACTATTTGCAGCGAAGGGTAAACGTACTAAAAGCCTTCTTCAAACAAGCGCATTTGGAATGGTCTAAGGCTTGCGACAATCTAATAATAGAACCCGAAATAGTACCTTACATCATCGAAGACGAACTTAGTAAGATAAACATTCTTACATCAGCAAACGGAAACAAGCAGATTGCAAGCCGACGCGCCACTATTCAGCGTTTGGGATGGGCGGATAACGTGGACGAAGAAGAAAAGGCTATAATTAACGAAGAAGATCGGGAAAATAGCTATTATCAGAACGAACCGACTATTTAGCTTTAACTACGTATTAAAATAATACGCTTTTCTTTGATTTGTGCGCGTTTCTACCTTTCGGACATACAAACTAACGCAAAAGGAAAGAAACGCGCTTAAACGCGATTTTTCAAGAAAATAACTATGGCAAAAGAAAACCAGCTTATAATACAGCTTCGTGGATTTGACGCGAAACACTACATAAGAACCGAACGCTACGCAAAGCAAGTAGCCAAGCTATACCAAACGGCGGCGGATGAATTTGCCAGCCTTGCGGGAAAGATTAACCTTCCGGCTGGTGGAACGTTTAACTTTGACGACTTCCCGAAAGCCAAGAAGCAGGCGCGCGGCATTGTTACCCGACTTGCTGGAAAGATTGAAGCCGTAGTTACTTCCGGGCAACGCTCCGAATGGCTGGCAGCATGTCAGAAGAACGACGCTTTTTTAGCTTCCATACTTCGGACTTCCAAACTAACCAAAGAAGAAGCCGAACGTTACCAAGCGCGTAACCTTGAAGCCCTTAGTGCATTTCAGAAACGTAAAGAAAACGGTTTGAACCTTAGCCAAAGGGTTTGGAAGTATGCCGAAGAATTAAAAGACGCTATGGAATTGGGCATAGACGTAGGATTAGGGGAAGGAAAAAGCGCACAGCAATTAAGCCGTGATTTACGACAATACTTGAATGAACCCGACCGACTTTATAGGCGAGTACGCGATAAAGGCGGCAACCTGCGACTAAGTAAGGCGGCAAAGATGTACCACCCCGGACAAGGTGTTTACCGTTCTTCAGCAAAGAACGCCCAGCGATTGACACGCACCGAAATAAACATGGCGTACCGGGAAAGCGAATACTTACGATGGCAACAGCTTGATTTTATTGTGGGTATTCGTGTAATGCTTAGCAACAACCACACTATAAAGAACTCCAAAGGCGAACCCGTTCCGTTTGTGGACATTTGCGACACGTTGGCAGGGGATTACCCGAAAACATTCAAATTCGTAGGGTGGCATCCACAATGCCGCTGTTTCGCCGTTCCCATCATGGCGGATTACGACGAATACAACAAGAACCGGGCTAATAGGCTAAAAGCGATTGTTAAAGGCGCACAGTATAAAAGCCTTCCTTCACGACGGACAGTTAAGGACGTACCTAAAGCCTTTCGGGATTACATCAGCAGCATTGAAGAACGTGCGAAGGGCTGGAAGTCTATGCCTTATTATATTCGCGATAACTTCAACGGCGGAAAGATTAGCGGCGGGTTGAAGACTGGGATAGCAAGTAAAGCAATGAATACCGTAGAACCATGTACGGATTTCGACAGCGATATAGCTTATTACAAGCGTTGGGCGTATTCCTTTGGTTTGGATGTTTCCTCTTTAGACACTTTGCGCAATTCCGGTAACAGAGCCGCATTAACCGGAGAAATAGATAAAGTGGATAACGTTCTACTTCAACGAAAGCGTGAATGGCTTAGGGCTATAAGCGACCTACGGGATTTTATAGATAAAGACATGAAAGGCTTTGCCGATCTGCAAAAGGAATACACAAATATTATAAATGCTAACGAAGTACATACTTCAAACTATTACGGCGATTGCATCCCAAAGCTACAACAAGCATTATCCAAAGCTAAGACAGATTTACAGAAGGCTAAAGCGGAAGTAGCCAAAGGCGGAGATAACCCGCATCCGGCATTAAGAACCGCCTACACTTCGGATGTACAAGTAGATGAAACCTTTGCAAAGATAAACAAGGAACTTACCGAAAAATGGTTTGAGAACGGAGATTTAAAACTAACTCCAACGAGAAGAACGGGGGTAAACGGTTTTACGTACATGGACGGGCGTTTATCATTAACGCCGGATAGATTAGCCGGGGTAAAATCTGCATTAGCCAAGATAGCTACAAGACATTCGGCAGACATAACAAAAGGAGAAGCAGACGCTATGGCTACCTTTTGGCATGAGATTACACATAATAGGAACAAACCGGGAAATATGTATCTTACCGATACGCAACGGCGTTATATGGAATTGGCAAACGAATTTGTATCACGTAAGACCCTACCGGAGTTTTACAAGAAATTAGGATGTTCCAAAACACCTTATCCCGAATTTATTACGAACCGTAATTCTACCGGATATAATACAATGGTTAATAATTACGATTGGGTTATAAGTAACTTCGGGCTTGACGCTAATAAAGTATTAGCTACGGTAAAAAGAAATCTATATAACGAAGTTTATTCCGACCAATTAACCGGATTGAAACAAGGTTTGTTAGATGGTGGGTTAAAACGCTTAGACGGTAAGAAGGTTAGTAAATCAGACTTAAACAATATATTAAAATGCTGTTGCTGCGGACGGGAAACGCTTGAAAATTGGCTAAAGCAAAACGGATATATGAACTAAGGGGCTATTACCCCTTAGTCTATAATATAGCCTTTCTTCATAGCCTTACCGTTTTCTTCATCCCGTTCCTTTTCCAATTTGACAGCATAAGAAGCCGCCGCCGCTTCTAATTGCTTATCGCCAATTTTATAAGCAAGGTATTCAATATCACGTGCTTTATTTATTGGATGACATGTTTTTTTATAATATTCCACGCGATCACTATCTTTAATACTTATCCCGGTTATTTCTTCAATAATAGCCGGATAGTCGGAAAAATCAAATACGGTTTTGTTTTTTAGTTCTTTTGTTTTCATAACAACGTGTTTTAATTCAGTTCTTCGGATGGTTGGGGCGTTCCGGGAACAGACGGATAAAAGGAAGAAACTAATTCATCAAGTTTGCCTATTTCCTTATACAGTTTGCGGGTATAGTACCAGCGAGTAAGAAAACAAGCCTTATTAACTTTATCAGTCAGTTTTTCTATATAAGCCAATTGAATGGAAACTACTTGCTTTTTAATACTATCGGTAACTATATTACATGCTTCCCCAAATTCGGAAGCAGCTTTAGCCATATCACTAAAAGCATTAACAAAACCGTTAGCCAATTCTTCTACGTTCATATTTTCATCCATACCTTTTAAAAGAGTTATAAAATAGTTCTACAAATTGTTCCGGCGTATTGATTTCACATTTTTGAAACCTTACCGCCTTAATATACTCCGGCTTCGACAAAGAGATATTAACGCCGGGTTTTTCTTCTTTCCATTCCATACCTACCCTAAAGCCGTAACCGTCAAAACTACCAGATACCCGGTAAACCTTACCGCCTTCCAACCATTCCAAAGAGAAAGCCCCGTTCTGCGGGTTCATAGAAATACTGTTAAGTGGTTGCTTCTTAATTACACGCAGAAAATCGCCTTTAAATATCTGCCAGCGACAACGGTTGTACGCTTCATCAAGACGAAGCCCGCCCCATTCGATATTTACGCGCCCGGCTTCCACATCTGCATTATTTATCCAATTATCAGCAACCAAACGTTCAGACCAGCCGTTAGCGTTTAAATATTGCTTCTTTTCAGCGTTGGAAGTTGCAGTAGGTGTTATTATATGCTTCATCCTTGACTATATTTAGTTTCTACTTCTACATGAGAAATACGCGTATCTATAACCTTCCCCGTTTCAGATACATACGGTTGTACCTCTACGCAACCTTTGAAGATTACGGACGTACAGAACTTGGCGGCAAATTCTTTCAGTTGCGCCGTTATAGCAAGTTCTAAATTAGCCTTAGCACTAAAGAAGGCTTCTTCCGGTGTGATTTGTTTCTCTTCCATACAAATAACTATTTATCAGTCACAAAAGTAAACCTTAGTTTCGAGATAACCAAAATTGAAGACCAAAGGCAGGGGCACAAAAAAGGGACAATAGCAGCCATGCAATAGCAGGCGTTACCGTCCCAAATGGTACGACCATAACCAAACGTTACCAAGAATTACCAACCGGAAAAAGCAATAGCAAAAATTACTCAAACGTATTACTTTAATTCGCCTTCTTCTTTTTTCGATGAATTACTATCTTCCTCAAGCCAACGCGTTCGACGTTCAAGCCCGGAAATTTTCAACCGTTGTATAGCAGTATTAACATAGATACGGGTTAGTTCTTCGGCTTTTTCTTTCCTTTTAGCTCTGTTCCGCCTTGCGCTTGCTATACGAGCCGTAAGAACAATGAAAAGAGCCAGCACAAAGCACACAAGCAAAACAAAGCCCAAAATAGCTTCTACTTCCATTATTCCGCGCCTATTACTTCTACAATACTTTCAACTTCAACCCATTTGTTATGGTCTTTACTTGAAAGGTCAAACGATACGCTTAATGTACATTGCCCGGATTTCTTAGGAGAATACGAGATAGTAAAAGGCTGGGTGGTAGAAACGCCGATTACTTCATTTCCAACGTTGGGGGTGTTTAAGTAGTAGGTAACTTTTTCAACAGAACCGTTTATAATTTTCATTAATTCAGTGTCAGACAAACAGAACGGCGCAAAATTCACAGAATACGTGCGCCCAACATAAACGCTATTCAGTTGTTCAATACTCCCAACTTCACTAAAAAAGGCAGAAGCCCGGACGGTTGTAGAAAGGTAGTTTGGTTCTTCTTCGGGTTCATTGTTTGAGTTTGAACAACCGGAAAGCAACAAACCCGGAAGTAGTAGGAAGGAAAGTAATAACTTCTTCATTTTATTTGCTAACTTTGCACCCACCGCCCGAAGCAGATATTACACTTTACTACATAAAGAAAGCGCGGACTATATAGGTTTACATATTTGAGGCATCGCCAAACGCCCAACGAAAATAAACCGTATAGCCGCGCTTAGCCGATATATCAAGCATAGATATACGACACCAGCGCGTTAAAAGGCTCTTTTCGTTATTTGTTAATTTGGCGATTTTCAAATATAAAGACCTAACGCTTTCCATTCATTACCGGATTTCTCCCCGATAACAAGCGCAAAGTTATCAAATAATTAGCACATTGCAAACAAAAAATATACAATTAGCCAAAACAACCGAAAACAACCGGGCGGTTGATTTTTCAACCGGAACAACCGAAGGGTTGAAAAAACAAGCGAAAACAACCGAAAACAACATTGATATGATATGTAATGATATGATTTAATAATTATCTTTCTCTTCTTCTTAATGGTGTGCGCGAGAGAAAAACGCAAAGGGGAAATGAAGCGATTTAAAGCGCGTCCGTATTACCGACTACTAAACACACGCAGAAGCTAATTAATTTCAATGTCGGGCAAATGAACAGGCAATGCGGCGGTTTTATACGCCTATTTCTTACCGCCTACTCTTTTTCAAAATTGGAAGTTTCGGTGAAGTGTTTGCTTCCTATTTCTTAATCCGTATTACCTTAATACGCTACCTTTGCTTCGGTTTAACAAAATAGTTTATGAACGAATTACAAGAACAAATCTTAGCACTACTTGTGGCAAAGTTCCAAGGCGTGCGCAAAGACGGGTTACAGCATTTGGCAGCCGCTATCGGCTTACAAGTCGCTACCATAGAAGAAGCTAACGGAGTTGTAGATAAACTTACCGCCGACAAAGTTAGCCAGTACGTAACAGATTGGCGTAAGGTTGCAGACGCGGAAATAAGCAAAGCGAACCAAACCTACGAAAACGGACTGAAAGAAAAGTACGATTTCGTGGAAAAGGGAAAGCAAACACCGCCGACACCCCCCACGCCACCAGCAGGCGGAGCGATAACGCTTGACGCGATCAGCAAACTTATTGATGAAAAACTTTCGGGCGTGCAAAGTAGCATTACCGAGATTAACGCAAATAAGGCGGCTGCTTCGCGACGTGAACTATTTGTAGCGGAATTGGACAACGCGAAGATTGAGGGAAAGACCCGCGACGTGATGTTAAAGAACTTCGACCGGGCTAACACCTTTGCGAGCGACGAAGATTTCAACAGCTACTTGACCGAAGCGAAAGGCGACATCGCAGCCTTAGCGCAAGAACGCGCAGACGCAGGACTGCAAGGACACGATAAGCCGATTTTTGGAGCCGTGAACAAAGAAGGCGTAAGCAGTGGCGTAGCAGACTACATCAAAGCGCAAACCGAGAGTAAGACAGCCTTAACGGGCAAAGAAGTTTAACCGTAAATTCATTCTTTACAATGGGATTGAAGATAGACAGAAAGCAGGACAAACGTGTAGTACACGCTTGTACGCACATGCTGGCGGACATTCCTAACGGCGTTACCGTTTGCTCTTCCGAATTGGTTGCGGGCGGTATTTTGCAGGAAGGGACGGCATTAGGCGGCAAAGACGCTGCCGGGCTTTACCACGTAGTAAAGACCGCAAGGCTTACCGAAGACGCTACCGCCACTACAAAAGCCTACAAGGTGGCGAAAGGACATCATTTCAAAGTAGGCGATTTTATCATGTTGAAGGTAGGCGCAAAGGCTTACAAGATTACATCTATCAACACGTCGGAAACGCTTTACGACACCATCAACGTAGGCACTACTTTAGGAGAAGCCGCCACAGCAGGCGCAGCCCTTGTACTTGCCGCCGCTGAAAGCGCGGACACTACAAGCGCGTTCAAGTACGTGCCTAAAGCCATGACGGGCGACAGCTACGACGTGGAAGCCCTTAATAACCACTTTGTAACAGCGGTTACTATCGGGCAGTTCAAAGAGAGTGTTATCCCGGCAGTAAGCGACGACATTAAAGCCGCTTTACCCGGTATCAGTTTAATTTAATTGGGCTCTAAGTTATGATTAAGACTTTAATGCGCGGTCTTGTAGAGAAAGATATGCAAGCCGTGATTAATACTTACGATTTGAAGCCCTACTACTATCCTACGCTTTTCCCGTTGAAGGAAACTTATACCTTGACATGGAAGGCTTTGGAAGCGCAGGTAGGGCTTAAAATAGCCGCCGACTTGGTGGCACGCGGGGCGACAATTGACAAAAAGACCCGCGATGCGATTGCACGTTTGCAGGGGGACATCCCGAAAATTGCCGTAAAGCGTACCAAGAACGAAGACGAACTTACGGACTACGAAGTAATGTTAGCCATGACTTCGCAGAACCCCGACCTTCGCGCATTGGTTGAAGCATGGGCAGAAGACACTAATTTCTGCTGGACGGCAGTAGCCGCCCGTTTGGAATGGATGGCTTTGCAGGAAATCTCTTTGGGTAAGATTACACTTACCAACGAAAACAACGGTTCAGTAATCAGCGAATACGATGTAGATTACCAAATCCCAGCCGAAAGAAAGTTAGGCTTCCAAACCGGCTCGGCTTCTTGGGCTACTTCCGCTTCCGCGAAACCTATATCTAAGGACTTCAAGAACGTTGTAAAGGCAGCGAAGAAAGAGGGCGTATCTTTGAAATTCGCGTTTATGTCCCTTGACACGTTCGCGACTTTCGCGGAAACCGCAGAAGTACAGAAAATCTGCGCTTCTTTCGCCGTGAACGCCTTGAACCTCCAGCAAACGCCAAGCCTTGAACAAGTAAACAGCGCAATGAAAACGCTTCCCTACTTGAAGGGCTTGCAACTTGTTGTGATTGACCAAGATATTACCGTAGAACTTCCCAACGGTGACAGATACACCGGAAACCCGTTTACCGAGAACGTGGTACTGTTCACAGAAAGCAAAGTATTGGGACAAACTTACTGGAAGAAGCCCGCAGACATGAACGTAAAAGGTTCAGTAGCGATTAAGGCTTTGAACGGTCACACCCTTATAAAGAAGTTCGCTAACGAAGAACCTTTGGAAGAGGTTACTATGGGTATCGCAAACGCTTTCCCGGCGTGGCTTTCTTCTTCTCGTTCTTGGTTGATGGCTACCAACAGCAACACATGGAATCACTAACCGATACCGGAAAGGCTTAGCGGTCTTTCCGGTTAATAACTTAGCTTATGACGTACAAAGAATGGTTTACCCGGACTACGGTGCGTTTCGACATTGAAAGCGCGGACGTGGAGCTAATTTTAGCCAACCAGCAGAATACAATCCCCAACCCGGAAGAAGCGGTAGATGTAGTAACCGCCAAACGTGCGCTTTGCGCCGAATTTGGGACTATCATACCACTTGCCAACGTCAGCGAAGGGGGGTATTCCGTAAGTTGGAACTGGGAAGCTATAAAGTTTTGGTATAACCAGACTTGCGGCGAATTGGGCATAACCCCGGTTACTACGCCGAAGGTCAGAAACAGAAGTAACAGATGGTAACGGACGTAGCAAGCAGACAATACCCGCATTACCTATACAAGCGTACAAGCAACGGCGAAGCCGTGCAGGACGCTAACGGTAGTTGGCAGGCTTCCGGCGCGGAATGGACGCTACACAGCGTTTGCCGCGAGGAAACCAACGGGAAGGGTACGCAGATACAAGCCGCGAACGGGAAGTTTGTTACGTTCGCTTCGCTAATACAGATACCTAAAGGCGTGCAGCGCATACCCGAAGGCATGGAAATAGCGGTAGCGGATGAGCCGTTAGAGCCTTCACAGTTGCTTAACCAAGAAACAATGGAAGAAGCTAAGATTTCGGGAATAATTAGGATTTCCGGCGTGTGCTTGAAATTCGATAAAGGGCGTTTGCATTGCAGGCTATGGGTTTAGAAGCGAAATTCACGGGAGATATAGACGGCATGTTTAAAGCCTTCCTTCTTGAAGTGGAAAGGCAGATAATAGAAAGCCTTTGCCGTATAGGGGAAGAAGCCGTAAGCATGGCGAAGACCATACCGCCGGAACGCGGTTTTACAGACCGTACCGGAAACTTACGGTCTTCAATTGGCTACGTAGTCTTCAAAGACGGCAAGCCCGTTAATATCGCCTTTGAAGCGGTAAAGGGCGGTCACGTCGGAGTACACGAAGGACAACGTTTAGCCCAGCAGATCGGCGAAAACTATACCGACGGTTATACGCTGGTTGTAGTAGCCGGAATGAACTACGCCGTTCACGTGGAAAGCAAAGGGCGCGATGTTCTTACTTCCGCCGAGAAACAAGCCGAAAAAGCCATAGCTAAGGAACTTGCAGATTTAGTTACTAACATTAAAGACGCTTTCAAATGAAACATTGCAGCAGCATAGATACGGACGACATTCTTTTTAAGATTGTTTCGGAAGCGGTCACTTCCGGCAAAGTTGTTATAAACGGCGGCGTTTTCACACAAGGCGAAAGACCGGACGACAGCGAAGCCGAAGACATCGTGATAAATACCATTACGGTAACGCACGACAAACCGCAAACGGGCACTTCCAACGTGAATATTTACGCGAATGATTTGAAGCTGCGGATTAAGGGTAAAGAACAGCGCAAGGCAGATAGGGAACGCTTGCGAACCATCGGCGACGCGCTTGTAGCCTATTTGGACGCGCAAAACATTGCAGACCTCGAATATTGGATAGAGAGCGACATCGTAATAAAAGAGCTTGAAGTAAACCAGCATTACCGGAACATTAGAATAAGTTGGAATATTCATTAAATTTTTATCAGTATGGCAACATTAGTAACATTGGGTCTTTCCAAGATTTTGGGTAAGGTGGGAGAACCTACGGCTTTGAACTTTACCGAAACGGGCTATACGGCATTCGGACTTACCTACGAAGATACCTGCAAAATGTCGCAGGAAGACCCGGAAGTAACCGAGTTCTACGCAGAGGAAGAAGACGACCCGGTAGAAACCGTAGAGAAGCAGGGCAAAATAACCTTTTCCTTCTCAATCATGAACCCCGACCTTCCCGTACTTAAACGGCTTTTCGGGGGCGAAATAGCTTCCGACGTTTGGAGTTATCCCGATGCGGTAAACACCGTAGAGGAATCTATTATCATCCTTCCGAAGAAAGGTTTGAAGTTCCAAGTTCCACGTATGAAACTTGTAGCCAAAATTAACGGCGAGTTCAGCAAAAAGGGCTTGCTTCTTATTGAGGTTACGGGAACTGTTATGAAACCCACTACTTCGGGGTTAAAGAAAATGGCAGTAGGCAAAGTTTCAGCTTCTACGGCTTCCGTTTCTTCTTAATACCGGATTGATAACATCATTTTCATTAACCGGAAGCCCCGTTTACTTTGTTTTCGGGGCTTCTTTTATATTCAGACAATGGACTACAACGATAAGTTAGAAGCCTTAGAACGCGAACAAAGCGAATTAAGGCAGATGATAGGCGAAGGCATAACGTTTGACGTTGAAGTAACCTATACCCGCCGGAAGCCCGGCTTATTGGGCTTCTTCCGTAAACGCGAAAAGATTACCGAAAAGAAAGTATTCCGGGTTCAAGAGCCTACGCTGGCAACGCTTGACCGACTTAGCGCGCTTTGGCTGCAAATGTCGATAGACGAAACCAAATTGGGCGACGAAGACTATTTCAAGACCGCAAAGAAAATGGCAGCGCAGGAAGCCCGGAAACTTGCGCAGGTAGTAGCGGTTGCAGTATTGGGCGAAGACTATTACGACGTAACGGACAAAGGCGGCTATTTGGTACGCAAGCCCAATGAAACCCGCTTAGCCCGGCTTACTTCCCTTTTCCTTCATACCGTAACGCCTTCCCAACTTCTTACGCTCGCGATATTGATTACCAACGTAAGCAATTTAGGGGATTTTATAAACTCTATAAGATTGATGAGCGCAACGCGCACAAGCGACCCGACACAACTTATAGAGCAACCGGGCTAAAAAGCCCACACGGTCGCCGGGGGTCGGTTTGCGCGCACTTCGGATGGACGTTGGATTACCTTCTACACGGGATTTCGTGGGGAACGGTTCAGAGAATGATAGTAGATGCACCGGGAGCAGAGGAAGAAGACACGAAACCGGGAACGACGGAAGTAGTGCTTACCGAAGAAAACGCGGGCGAAGTATTGGACTTAATAAATAAACTTAACCGATAATGAACATACAAGGTGGCGGTTTGTCCTTTGAGATTTCGGGAAGCAACGATAAGTTGTTATCGGTACTTAACGAAAGCAAGAAGGCAATACAGAATTTTAGTACGGCGGCAATTTCCGGCGGCAAAGGCATAGATAGAGCCTTTGAGAATGCAGCTGCCGCTATTGAAAAAGGCTTTGCAGACATTGACCGGATTGTAGATACGAACAAGGCTTCATTAGCTAAGTTGCAGGAAGAATACAAACGGTTAAGTTCAGAAGCTGCAAAGGCTTTCAGCGAAGCGCGGGATGCGGACTACCGACGTTACACGGAAGCCGCAAAAAACATACAATCGGAAATAACCCTACGCGAAAAACTGATTAACGAAGCGCAGGCTTCCGCCGACCAGCTTCTGCAAGAAGAAAAGGCATTGAAGAAGCAAAAGGAAGCAGCCGAGAAGAATGTGAGCACACAGATTTCACTACGAACCCAGCTACGCAACGTTCGCGAAGAACTTGCACTTTTGGAAGCCAACGGACAACGCGGAACGGAAGCCTTCAAGAAGTTGCAGCAGGAAGCCGGACGGCTTACCGATGCGATAGGTGACGCTACGACACAAGCGCGTATATTCTCCCATGACAACCGAGGATTGCAGGGTATGATTTCCGGGCTTAGCGGCGTAGTAGGCGCGTTCAGTGCGGCACAAGGCGCGGTAGCGTTGTTCGCCGGAGAAAACGAAAATTTGCAGAAAGTAATGCTAAAGGTTCAAAGCCTTATGAGCATTACGATAGGTTTGCAGCAAGTAGCGAACACTATAAACAAGGATAGTGCCTTTATGCTTACGACCGTAGCGAAAGCAAAGGAACTGTTAGCGGCGGCAACCAACAAGCTAACCATAGCTTTAGGAGGTTCAACCATTGCTGCAAAAGCGTTGATGGCTACGCTAACTTTGGGGCTTTCCGTCGCTATTACCGTAATTATAGCGGCACTTTCCAAACTTCAAAGCAAGCAGGCGGAAGCCAAGAAAGCACAAGAAGAATTTAACAAGAAAGTATCGGAAGCAGCCGGGAAACCCGTAGCGGCTTACCGGGCATTGCAAACGGAATGGATTAGCCTTAGCGGATCACTGAAAGAACGCGAAAAATGGGTACAGAACAATGCCGACAAATTCAAAGAATTAGGCTTTTCAGTCCGTGACGCGAAGGAAGCCGAAGAACTATTAGTTAGTAACAGCTCCAAATTTGTTGAAGCGATGATGTTGCGAGCTAAAGCCGCTGCTACAAGCGAACTTGCGATAGAAAAGTACAAGGCTGTAATAGAAGCGCAAAACAAGCTGGATGCAACCCCTAAAGCATACGTTTCTAAAAAAGGCACATATACGGACGGGTACGGGGTAAAACGGAAAGGTACGGTATTGGAGAAAAGCGACACATGGAAAGAAGCCGAAGAAACCTTAGAGAAAGCCGAAGCCGAATATAACAAACTTATCAACCTGCAAGTAAACTTTACCCAGCAGGAAAAGCAGATATTAGAGCAGATAGGCAACCAAGCCGGGCAAATTATAGCCGGAAGCGTGGAAGCAGCCGAAAAGGAGTTGGCGCGGTTGCAGGAACTATACAAGAAGGCAGGTTCTGACCAAGAACGCGCCAGCTTGAAAAAACAGATAGAAGCACAGCAAAAGGAAGTAAACCGAATAAGCCTTTCTTCCGGTAACGGCAGTAAGCAAAATGACCCATATTTAGACATGCTGACGAAGCGAAAAGAAAAGTATGCGGATTATTTAAAATGGGTCACAAGCAAAGACGAAACGTTGAGAAAGGCAGCAAACACCGAGTTTGCCACATTGTTGAAGGAAGGTACAAGCTACCTCGATTATCTGGAAAAGAAACGCGCGGATATTCAGGCGAAAGCAACCAAGACAACAACCGACCTAAAGAACCTTAGCACGCTTAACAACGAAATAGCCAAGACCACGAAGGAAGCGGTTATTTCGGACTTTGACAAAAAGCTGCAAGAAGAATTAGCGGCATGTCAAACAATAGGCGCACGTTTAGACCTGCTGGAACAACGAAGGAAGGAACTTAGCGGCGATAATTCCGACGTGGATAACGCCAAGAAGGATATTATAGACGACGCCAAAAAAGACACCGTAAAACAAGCTAAGGAAGAAACCAAACAGTTGCTAAGGGAATACGCCGGGTATTTGTCCGATAAGCTGGATTTTGAAGAAAGCTACGCATGGAAGAAACAAGCGATTACGGATAAGTTAGCCAAAGCCACTACCAGCAAGGACAAACAAGTAGCCGAAGCCGCTTTAGCCGCATTGGAAAAGAAACGGGCGGAGTATTCAAAGCTGACCGGAAACGAGCAATACGACCAGCTTTTGCAGCAATACAAGACGTACCAGCAGCAACAGACCGAAATAATGAAGACGTACGCGGCGCAACGTGTTGAAGCCGAAAAACAGGGCAATATAGCGATGATAGCGCAAATAAACGCGAAGGAACAAGCCGAGTTAAGCAAACTTGCAGCTTCCCGCCTTATGGCTTCCGATAGCTGGAACCAGCTTTTCAGCGACCTAAGCACACTTACGACCAACACGATAAACAAGCTGATTACAGACATAAACAGCAAGAAGGTATCACTTTCCGCACAGTTCAACCCGGCAGACTTGAAAGCCATTAACGACCAGTTGGAGAAAGCGAAGGACGAATTACACGAACGTAACCCCTTCCTCGCTTTGAAAGACAGCTTAGCGGAATTGCGTGCCGCCATGAAAGCCGACAAACTATTAGAAAGTGACGACCCGTTTGTTAAGAGTTTGGAAGAAAGGAAAAAGCAGTACCAAGCCTATACGGACACCATAAACAGCGGCGACGAAATATTAGCAGGCGCGGCAAAAGAAGCGTTCGCGGAACTTCTTAGCGAAGGTTCTTCCTATGTTGATTACCTGCGCCGGAAGATAGCCGAACTTAATAAACAGAAAGCTACAATAAAGCTGACCGTAGAAGGCGAAGAACAGTTAGCCGTGCTTAACGCCGCATTGTCAAAGGAAGAAGGCACGACGAAAAGCGTTTCAGCAGCTTTTAAGGAATCCTTTAAAAGCATAGGAAGCAGCATAGACCTTGTTTCCGGGGCATTTGACAGCGTTATAAGCGGAATAAAGAAAATGGGTGTTTCAATGGACGAAGAAACGGACGCTATTTTAGGGGACATCGGCGGAATGCTTGAAGGTGCAGGACAGTTCGCCGCAGGTTACGCAAGCATGAACCCGGTACAAATGGTTTCCGGTGCGGTAGGCTTCCTTTCTTCCGCCTTCGACCTATTCAACACCCGCGACCGGAAAGCCGAGAAGTCCATAAAGAGACACCAAGAAGCCGTTACCAAATTAGGCTATGCCTATAACGCATTGGAACACGCCGTAGATAGTGCTTTGGGCGAAACCGTTTATCAGAACCAAAATGCCATGATACAGAACCTGCGCGCCCAGCAGAACGAGATACAAGGCATGATAAATGATGAAATCAGCAAGAAGAAAACCGATTGGGGCAGAGTGGACGAATTTAGGGAGCAATACGCCGAAGCCGGAAGGCAGATAGAAGACCTAATAAAAGAGATTACCGAGAGCATTACGCAAACTTCGGCTACGGAATTGGCGGACGAATTGGCTAACGCGCTGGTAGAAGCCTTTGAAGGTGGGGAAAACGCGGCTAAGGCTTTCGGGGAAGTAGCAAACGACGTGATAAAAAACGCCGTTGTAAATGCCTTAAAATTGCAGTTCTTGGAACAACCTTTACAGAAGGCTATAAAGCAGCTTCAAAAAGACATGGGGTTTGATGAAGAAGGAAACGGTTCTTTTAACGGATTGACGGAAACGGAGCAGGCGCGCTTCAAACAAGCCATACAAGCAGCCGGGGCGAACTTTGCCGCTGCTATGGATATGTACAAAGACCTATTTGAACAGTTGGACGAAGACGACCCCAGCACGTTAAGCGGTGCAATAAAGGGCGCAAGCCAAGAAAGTATAGACCTTTTGGCTGGGCAAACGAACGCGGTACGGGTAAACCAAGTAACATCGCTCCAACTTTTGCGGCAACAGCTTACGCACCTTGCGAACATGGACACCACGTTAGGCGTGATAAGCGGGCGGCTGCTTACCATAATAAACAAGATTACCAACACCCCTACGGATGATTTACGTTCGCAGGGCATAACCGATTAACAACGGAATATGAGTTTTGAAGAATTGAAAAGGGCTTTAGCCGCCGAAGCGCAGGCTAAGGGCATTTGCTCGGAATGGTATAGCTTTATTCTTCGGGCGACATCAAAAGAAAGGCTTCTTACGCTTTTTGTGAAAGGGCTTGATTTTGTTTTTGACAACGATTTTCCCAGCGCGGAACTGCGTGCGGAGTTCAAAGGCTTGCATGAACATTACGGTGTGTTCATCGACGAACCTTTCAGCGTTGCAGACATGCGCCGTATTGTAGCTTTCGGAACATCGGAAGGCGAAGCCCGGTTTTCGGGGTTCTGCGCGGCGCAAGTATGGGCGCGGGATGATACAAAGCTGGTTGTAGAGGTTGAAGATAACGCCTTTGTCTGCATTGACATAACCAGCCGGGCAAAAGTGGAGATAACAGCAAGCGGGACGGCAAAGGTTACTGTCTTCCAACACGGCGGGGAGTGCATTAACCGGGCTTCCGGCAACGCGAATATAAAAGTAATTGATAAACGTTAGCAGTTATGGCATTAGAACAGAATTTAATTTTAGACTTACCTTTCGACGAAGCGAATGGTTCTACCGTTGCATACGACTTTGCGCAGAACCGCCACGACGCAACCGTAGTAGATTGCAGTTTTGTAGCAGGTAAGCAGGGAAACTGCATAAATTTTGACGGCGAAGGATATGCAGACGTAAACTATAACGTTGTGCCCCTATCCGGCAGTTTTACCATATTGGCATGGGTAAAAGCCAATAAATATCCGGACGGCTATACGGGCAAAAGAATAGGGTTGTTCTGCAATACCGACCAAGTGGAAGGCTACCGCACCTTTTGGATAGACGTAGAACCGGATAGCTGGGGCTTCTTCGCTATAAAGAAGTCCGGTAACAGAGTTTTGGTTTACTTAGACACGCAGTTAATAGAAACGATTGTACTTCCTTCCACGCTTACCGGGATAGCGTTAATACAAGACATTTACGGCATAAGTTACGGTTACGCCGATTTAGACAGCGTGAAGGTGTATAACGTCGTATTGAGAGACGCGGAAATAGGCGAAGAACTTAACTCCGTTGCACAGCTTGAATATTATTTGGATGGTAAGAACTTCCGCGATTTCGGAATACGCGTAGAAAGTTCTACGGGCGTTCTTGACCTTCCAAAACTGAAAACCCCGGCTTCCGTTGATTGGGCGGACTATCACGGGAAAGTTATAGACCTTACCGAAAAGCGATACCAAGAACGCGAAATAACGCTTAATTGCTGGCTAAAGGCTTCTGGCAAAATGGATTTTGTAGAACGGGTTAATACCTTGTATGACCGTTTCCGGCAGGACGGCACACAGCGTCTTATGATTTCCATACACCCAACTAAACCGCTTGTTTACGAGGTTTACTGCGAAGACGGGGTAGCCCCTTCCAAACGTTGGCACGATGATAAGATGATAGGTACTTTCTCCCTGAAGCTGAAAGAACCCGACCCGGTTAAGCGTGTCGTAAGACACCAGCGATTAAACAGCGGTTCGGCTTCGGTAAGCGTAGCTTTCAAATCGGATAAGATGGTTAATATCTATTGGGGCGATGGTACGGTAGATACAGACGTTTACGGGGATTGCACCGGAAAGAACGCCATTAGCCACACCTACACGGATAACGGAATTTATTACATAATTGTAGCCGGGGTAATTGAAGACATAACGGACTTTGAAACTAACGGTATTGTAGTATGGAACAGATTATAATAAACCATGCCGACGGAAGCAAAACACCGTTATTCAGCAGGAAGAATATAAGCGCAGTAAGCAAGGCGACGCAAAAAATCGCCTTGCTTTCCGAGGACGTGGTAAATATTACCATAACCACCGCTACGCCTTTGGATTTGATGATAGGCGATACCACGCTGATATACGGCAAAAAGTACAAACTTAACCAGCTTCCGCAAATAACCAAGAACGGCGAAAGGAACTATACCTACGAACTGACCTTAGAAGGGGCGCAATATGACCTTATAGATGTTCAGTACCATTTGCCCGAAGATTGCTACGGCGATACGTTCTACTCGGATTTGGGCGGGCATTTGGAAGTATTGATGTGGAACATAAGCCGCGTATATCCGGGGCTTTGGAAGCTGGGGAACTATCCCAAAGATACGGAGTACACAAACTTTACAGCCACCGAAAAGAATTGTTTGGCGGCATTGCAGGAACACTGTACCAACTACGGCGTAGAATTTGAGATAACCAGCGACGGGAAGACCAACACGCTCAACATAAAAGCCAAAGCGGGAATAACGCATACTTTCACGTTGAAGTACGGGCGCGGGCGTGGTCTGTACCAGCTTAGCCGTACCAACGTGAACAATTCCGGGATAACAAACCGCCTTTTCATTTACGGCGGAACGGAGAATTTAGGCAAGAACTACGGGCATACAAAGCTATGCCTTCCCGGAACTACGCGCCTTACTTCCTATTTGGAAGATGCGGAATCAATAGCCGCCTACGGGATAAAGGAAAACGAGAAGAACTATACCAACATCAAACCGGGACGTATAGGCACGGTTACGGCATTGGGTACGGATAAGATTACCTTCATCGACAATACGATGTTTGACCTTAACGCGAAAGAAGCGGACGGGAAAACAACGAAGTATCTGATAGAAGGAACGAACGCAAAGATTAAGTTTGAAAGCGGGCAACTTGCAGGCTACGAGTTTGACCTGCACAGCTACGAGCATGGAACGCATAAGTTTGTAATAAACAAGTTCCAAGACGAAAACGGTACGGTATTCCCTTCCGAAACTTCCGGCGCGTTTCAGATAAGCGTAGGCGACAAATACAGCATTTTAGATATTCAGTTACCGCAGGAATACATAACGGAAGCCGAAAAGGATTTGAAGGAAGCCGGGACAAAGGATTTTGAAACCATGACACAGCCGCAAGTAAGTTACAAACTTGCACTAACCGAAGGCTTCTTTATTTCGCTTTGGGGCAAAGAAGTGGAAACCGAAATCCTGCACGTAGGCGATTTCATACCGATTGAGGACGAACAGATAGGCGTAAATAAGGCGGTAAGGATTACTCGCATAGAGCGCGATCTGCTAAAACGGCATAGCTACGACATAACGTTAAGTGACACCGTAACGAAAAGCACTACCGTACGCGTTCTAAACGAAATAGAGGACTTGAACGAAGTTATTACCATAAACAAGCTGGCAGACCCCGCAAGGGCGCGCCGCCGTTGGCTGGCTACGCAGGAACTTCTAAACATGGTATTTGACCCCGAAGGCGACTATTACAGCGAGAAGATAAAGCCGCTTTCCATTGAAACGCAGATGTTAAGCGTTGGGGCTAAAAGCACACAGTTCACACTGCAAAACATTACGTTCCAGCCGAACTATGGCGGCAACCCTAATAGCCTTTACGTTTCTTCCGGTACATTGGTTCATTACGCGATAGAACCGGACGCATTGAAGTTGTGGGGGCTTTCTTCGGCAACATTTACTAACCTAACATCCGCTACGGCGTATTACATCTACGCAAAATGTCCTAAAAACGGGGATAGTGGAACTATTGTACTATCCGCTACGGCTAAGACGGTAGAAGCGGAAGCGGGCTATTACAATTTCCTTGTAGGGGTTCTTAATTCGGTTGTTACAGATACGAACGGGAAGAATCCCGGTAGACTTGTTTCATTGACTTACGGGAGCAGTACCATAAACGGGCGTTTCATCCGTACCGGAAGGATAGAGAGCAGCGGTGGCGGTAAATGCTACTTCGACCTCGACAACGACGAAATAGGCGGCGTTATTCACTTTGTAAGCAGCGACGGAACGACAAAGAACGTTTCAGACCTCGACCAGATAGCGAACGAAACAAAGAACTACATAAATAATACCCTGCCCGGTATTCTGAACGAAATACAAGCGCAATTAGACGGGCAAATAGAGCAGTTCTTTGAAACATACGACCCGACGCTGACAAACGCGCCCGCGAAGGATTGGAACACAACCGCGCTGAAAGATGAACATTTAGGCGACCTTTTCTATAACACTTCAACGTGTAAAGTTTTCCGTTTCGTAAAAAACGGTTCTACTTACAGTTGGCAGGAACTACAAGACAGCGAAGTAGCGCAAGCGTTGGCACTTGCTAACGACGCGTTAAAACTTGCCGGGACAAAACGGCGTATTTTCGTGGCACAACCTACAACGCCTTACGACGTGGGCGATTTATGGGTACAAGGCAGTACGGGCGACATCATGCGATGCAAGACCACCCGCACTTCCGGTTCTTATAATTCCGTAGATTGGGTAAAGGCTTCCAAATATACGGACGACACCGGGCTAACCAACTTTATAAACAACAACTTTACACCAACTGTAAACGACCTTACGGCACAGATAGACGGAAAAATAGAAAGCTGGTTCCAATCATCCGACCCGGCGACTAATTGGACGACTACGGCACTAAAGAAAGCGCACGTAGGCGATATGTGGTACAGTTCATCAACAAAGTTGTTGAAACGCTATACCGTTTCCGGTTCTGCATATTCATGGACTACGATAGAAGACCAAAAGGCGATAGACGCATACACGGCAGCAAGCAAGGCACAGGACACAGCGGACGGGAAAAGGCAGGTATTTGTAACCCAGCCCAAACCACCGTATGATATAGGCGACCTTTGGCTGACGGGTGGAAAAACAGACGGAATACTAAAACGTTGCATAACTAAACGTACTTCTGGTTCTTACGTCGCTAACGATTGGGTGGAAGCCGTTTATTACGATAACACCCAAACCACGATAGACGGTGGCATAGTAACAGCCGGAACGGTTCAGCTTGCAGGTAGCGACGCGAGTATAAAAGCAGGAATAACAGGGGAAGGCACAGCCGACACAAGCGTAAGGTTTTGGGCTGGCGCAAGCAAGGGAAACCGGGCTACCGCACCTTTCCGCGTACTGCAAGACGGTAGCTTTGTAGCTACGAAAGGAACTATAACGGGAACAATCAACGCAAACGCCGGAAGTATTGGCGGCTTTGCGATAGCAAGCGGACGAATAGGCGTAGCGGCTTCATCCGGCGACACAAGCGGAAGCGGTTTAGCATTGCTTAGCAGTTTTATAAAGTTCTCGGACTCTTACCGCTGGGCTTCCATTGGAACGAACGTATTACCAGCTTCTACCGGGTTGGTCGGCGTTGGACGTTTTACCAACAAGACACCAAACAGCTACGGAACTAACTACGGGCTACTTATTGAAGCGTCCGGCGCGCTGGTTAATTTGGGTATAGTGAGCAAAGGCGCGATAGTTTGCGACAGCTACGTAGCGGATTACGGCATATCAAAACTTTTGCCTTCTGTAAATACCTGCCTTACGCCGGGCGACGCTACCAAGCCTACGTTATTCAAGTTAATGCCGCGCTTCATTTATAGCAACAGCGGCATAGGGCTACCGCGTCGTGATTCCATTTGTACTGTGTTAGGCATTAGTAATTATACAGCCTTTGCCGTAAGGATTACTATTATTTGTGATAGAACGAGCACGCAGACCGGGTACGTTTGCGGGCGTAATACATTCGTAAAGAACAGTTCCGGCGGCAACGCTATGGATAGCAACTACTACCCGTACCGTATGAACAACAACGCGGGAAACGAAACCGGAAAGTGGAACATGGCGGCGGGCGACATACGCGAGTTTCTTTTAGTTTGGGACGGAAGCAGCGGATATTACGCCTATTTATTGAACATAAGAGAATAAGCCATGCATCACGGCGCAAGGCATTAAATAGAAGTGTTGTAACGCCGAATTTCACGGCTTCGGCTAAACAAACACTTCACGAGTATTTCACGACGTATTAAACTAATACGATAAGAAAGTATTTTTGTAACGACTTAAAATTAAGCGTATGGAAAATAGAAACGGCGATTTAGTGAGCGCGCAAATTTCGGTAGCCGGGAACGTGGACTTTTCCGGTGGCAACTTCCGAAAAGACACGCCTTTTTGCTTAAAAAACGATGGCGAAGCGGCGGTAGTATTGGAAGTAAACCTTTGGGGAATGCCCGAAGGCGAATTTATAAGCACGCGCTTTGAAACGGGATGGAACCCCGAAATTATCAGAGAGATAAAAGAAACGAGTTCAGTAACCGCCCTGATTTGGGGCTATTAAAAATTATAACTATGGGTTTAATTATTGCAGCGGGCAACACAAAGCCCGCGTTTCCTTATGATTACTATTACGGCGTAAAGATTAATATAAACGTGGCAGATACCGCGTTAGAACGCGTAGGAAGACCGGAACTACATGTTTCGCTCCCGGTTCAATCCCTTATGCGCCGTTGTTTGCTTAACGATGCCGGGCAGGTTGTTACCTACCTTCATCAAACCGACAGTACGAAGACGGACACCGGGGCAGCGGCAGACCTTACCGGAGCTTCCGGCATGGTAATGGTAGAAATACCGAAGCACTACCGTAAGTTTGAATTTGACGGTACTACGTTTACCTGCCTTATTTCGCAATACCAGCTACCGGGCTTTATCGAAGTACCGAAAATGTACCGGAGCGCATACGAAGCCACGATAGACCGAACTTTATCGGCTACTCCCAAACTTGCCAGCGTGGTAAATACTACGGCTGCTTTCCGGGGCGGCAACAATAATACGGCATGGGACGGAACTTATAGAACCCTATTAGGTCGCCCGGCTACCGCCACATCGCTAACCAACTTCCGAAAATACGCACGAAACAGAGGTGCAGTAGGATTGAACGGCGCGGGCTGGAACTGCGATTTATACGCGGCACAAAACGCGACCTATTGGCTTTATGTGGTTGAATACGCCAACCTTAACTGCCAGCTTGATTTTAACGCGCAGCCTACAAGCGAAGGCTACAAGCAGGGCGGATTAAGTGCGGGCGTTACGACGCTTAACAGTACGAAGTGGAACACATTCAATAGCTACTACCCGTTTGTCCCCTGCGGTACTACAAATTCATTAGGCAACGCTTCGGGCGTAGTTGAATTTACCATGCCGGACGAATACGATACGGGCGTAGTAGTTAAAGTAAAAGTACCTTCATACCGGGGAATAGAAAACCCGTTCGGGCATATTTGGAGTTGGACGGACGGATGCAAATGCGCTATTGAATCGGATGCGGACGGCGGCGTAAGTTCTTTCTATACTTGCGACAACCCAGCAACCTACCAAGATACCAACTATGACAATTACGTAAAACGCGGCGAACTTCCACGTAAGGAAGGTTATGTTAAGCGCATGATGATAGGCGAATACGGGGAAAATATGCCTACGGAAGTGGGCGCAGGTTCTACTACCTACTTTGCCGACTACTTCTATACCAACATACCAGCCAGCGGCGTAGCACAAAGGGGTGTCTTGTTCGGCGGTTCTGCGCATAGCGGCGCGTATGCCGGGCTTTCGTACGCGTATACGAATCACGCGGCTACGACTACGGCTGCGCCTATCGGCTCTCGGCTTTGCTTTATCCCCGCCGCGTAACACGTCACGAAACGGAATGTTTAACAATTAAAAATACAAGAAAATGACTTCAAACAATAATAGCACAGATGATGGTAGCCTTTCGTTCTTGAACATTCAACCGGACGAAGCGAACAAACATTTTAACTGCCCGGAAACCACCCAGCAGAAACTAATCAATTTGCAGTTTTGGTTAATTGATTTTATCGAAGACGTGAAAACGAAATTCGGTGCGAACCGTTTCCTCGTGAAAATAAAGTTCAAGAAGGACGACCCCGAAAGCGAAGCAAAGAAGTTCTTTACAAATTCCAGCGAAATAAAATACATTTTGCAGGAAATAAAGAAGCGTAACGCCTTCCCGCGAAAGGTAACTATGCGGGCTTCGGGAACGCGCTATTATTTTGAGTAGGAAGATTTTCACGGTTGTTTGTCCTTCGGGTGTCTTGTTCGGCGGTAATGCGAATAACAGCGCGAATGCCGGGCTTTCGTACGCGAATACGAATAACACGGCTACGAATACGAATGCGAATATCGGCTCTCAGCTATACTGATTTTTTTTGTAAAGCTAATAAGGACAAAGACCGCTCCGGAAGGCGGAAAATATTAACCATTAACGGGGTTTGGTAGGGAAACCGAAGAACACCATTTAATCAGCAAAGAAATTACTATGAAAAGGTTAGGCAACCTTTACGACCAAATAATAAGTTTGGATAATTTGCACCTTGCGGACGAACGCGCCCGCAAGGGCAAACTACATTCCTACGGCGTAAAGTTACACGACCGCAACAAGGAAGCCAACCTTTTGTCTTTGCACGAAGCACTGAAAGCAGGAACTTACAGAACTTCGGAATATAGTACCTTTACGATATACGAGCCTAAAGAACGCGAGATTTTCCGTTTGCCATACTTTCCCGACCGGATTGTACATCATGCCGTAATGAACATTTTAGAGCCTATATGGGTGTCTATTTTCACGGCGGACACTTATAGCTGCATCAAAGGGCGTGGCATACAAGCGGCGGCAAACAAGTTAAGGCACGTTATCGACAAAGATAAGGCAGGCTGCGCGTATTGCTTGAAAATAGACATACGCAAATTTTACCCTTCCATAGACCATACCGTACTAAAGTCCATTGTTCGCCGGAAGATTAAGGACACACGGCTACTCAACCTTTTGGACGAAATAATAGACAGTGCGGAAGGCTTACCGATTGGCAACTACCTTAGCCAATATTTAGCAAATCTTGTACTTACCTACTTTGACCATTGGGTAAAGGAAGTAAAGCGGGTAAGGTACTATTTCAGATACGCTGACGACATTGTAGTATTACATAGCGATAAAAAGACGCTTCACGCTTTGCTGGCAGAGTTTGAAAGCTATTTGACGGCTAACGTAAAGCTGGAAATCAAACAGAACAAACAAGTTTTTCCGGTGGCACGCGACCACCGCGACAGCTTCGGGCGTGGTATTGATTTCTTGGGCTATGTATTCTATTTGAACGAAACACGGCTTAGGAAGCGTATCAAACAGAACCTTTGCCGCAAGATAGCTAAATTACGGAAACGGAAGAAACCGTTAAGCGAGGATGAATTTAAGCAGACGTTAGCCGCGTGGTGGGGTTGGGCTAAATACAGCGACAGCGAATATTTAATTAACAAGTTAAACAAAATTACACCTTATGAAATCAAGTTCAAACGTTAGACCCGCGATTATTTTACAGTTGGGTAATGGCTCTTACCACTATAACTACAACATAGTGGAAGAAAAGGTAGAAGACCCGGAAACGGGCGAAAAGACCGTTTACAACTACGATACGGTGCAGGTTTGGCAGAAACCGGACTACGAAAACCTTACACATGCGGTTATCCGTAGCGAAATAGACGAAACCGAAGAATTTTCTTTGATTAACGACTATTACGCCGCACAGTTGGGTATAGAAACGGACGAAGACCGCAAAGCGAAAGCGGTAGCGGACTATAAAGCACACCTTAGCAGGGTTATTGCTATTAAAACTATGGTAAAGAACGATTTATTAACGGAAGGTTACTAATATGTTGGAATTGATACAGCAAGAAGACTGGCACGGCTTGACGGTTTACGTGGCGGTGCGCGTAGCCATTGTGCTAATTTGCTGGGTATTCTTGGCGATGGCTACTTTCATAGATATGTACTACGGGCGCAAGGCGGCGAAGGCGGCAGGGGAAGTACTGCGAAGCAGGAAGTACCGCCGGACATTCAACAAAATTGGGGACTACATACGGGTTATGGTATTCGCCCTCATGTTTGACTTCTTAGCCGGATTGTTCACGTGGTACGTCGCTCCATTCGCTACCATTGTCTATACTATCAGCGCGGTATTGATAGAATTTGTTTCCGTACGTGAGAAGTTGCAAAAAATCAAAGTAAACGCGGCGGAAGTACCGGACATAATACGGCAGATTGTGCAGGCGGCAAGCGCGAAGGACGCGGAAAAAATTGTAGAGTTGATAACGAATAAACATTCAGACAATGGCACGGATTGAAATATTATCCCCCTTTATTTTGAGTTGGGAAGGTGGATTTACCAATCACCCGGCAGACAAAGGCGGGACAACTAACAAAGGGGTAACTATCGCCACTTGGAAAGCCGTAGGGTACGACAAAGACGGTGACGGCGATATAGATGTGGAAGATTTGCGTTTGATAACCGAAGAAGACGCGGTTAGCCGCGTGATGAAGCCGCACTATTGGGACAGATGGAAGGCAGACCGGATAAAAAGCCAGTCCGTCGCCAACTTGGTAGTGGATTGGGTTTGGGCTTCGGGAAAGAACGGCATTACCGGGGTACAGCGAATT
This sequence comes from uncultured Clostridia bacterium, assembly GCA_947245485.1. Lineage (GTDB taxonomy): Bacteria > Bacillota > Clostridia > Christensenellales > Borkfalkiaceae > Coproplasma. The sequence continues at coordinate 49,504 of CAMXOH010000003.1, forward strand.
TTAGGGGTAAGCGTGGACGGCATAGTAGGCGAAAAGACCTTAGCCGCGATGAATGGAAGGAACGCCCGCGAACTGTTTGCAGACATAAAACGCGCCCGTATTTCCTTTATTGAAGGAATTATAAAGCGCGACCCTTCGCAGATGGTTTTCAAGAAAGGGTGGTTATCCCGGCTTAATTGTATAAACTACGGAAGCCTTTCCCTTAACAAGAAGGGGAAGGACAAAATTCTAAATTTCACAGACGTATGAGAAGATTTGTTTTAGCCATGCTTTCCCTATTCTTGCTTCTGTTGGTTTTCGGGTGCGCAAGTACCCGAAGTACCCGTAAGGGAAAGCTGGCGGCGGAAAGCCAGCTAACAGCAACTACGGAAGGAAGCCGGAGAACGAAAGACCGGACAGCCACCAACACTACGGCTACTACCGGAAGTAACGAGAAGCAGAACATAGTTATAGAGTTTACAAAAGTGGAGTATTACCCGGAAGGACAAAAGCCGAACCGCTTTGCAGAACAGTTTCAAAAAGCCGACAGCGCGTTTAATGAAGACATGCGCAAGGCATTGGAAATGACAAACGGAGAACCAACCCGGAAAGCCAGCGAAACGGCAGAAGGGCAATCAGACACCCCCCTGCGGCATAATACGGATTTGTTCCCGGCTATTGAAGGATTGAAGAAACCGCCTAACGTAAAGTCGCTGACTACCGGACGCATCGTTATAAACGGCGATAAGCAAGAAACGACAGAAACAAACGTTACTACCGCTACGGAAACGGAAGTTACCGAAACACAGAAAACGACGGCGGAAGCGGAAACAAAGGAAACCGCGCAGACCGAAGAAGAAAAGTACCCGAAAACGAACCCGTTTCTTTGGGTACTTAGCGGGATAGGGTTAGCGGCGGTTCTTGCGGCGGGCTTTTACATCCGCTATAAAATTGTTAAAAATAGAAGGTAAGCCGAGAGTTCCGGCAGAAAAGCAGACAAAAAACACCCGGAAAAGTGAATAACGGGTACTTTTCCGGGTGCTTTTTATAAAACTTCCTTATTATAAGTGTTATACGCGGTGCGTACGGGACT
>CAMXOH010000004.1 GCA_947245485.1 uncultured Clostridia bacterium
TTTTCGCTTTGCCGTCTTTACGCGTGTATACGAATTCGGAATCGTCCTCGTATTCGTTGCCTTCGTCGTCGAAGTAACCCCACGTAATGCCGTTCAAATCTACCGTCGCTTTGTCTACCGTCCAAACGAGCGTTACATAGTCGAACGCCGTACCGCTCCACTTATAGTTGGTGTCGGTAAGTTTGATTACCGCCGTGTACGTGCCTGCGTTCGTTACCGTTCCGTTCGAATCTATGCGCATCTTCTCTGCGTCGAATCCGTCGAGGAAGTCTTTCAGCTCGATATCTTTGCCGGTATAAACGATGTTCGCATCCTCTTTAAGCGTAGGCGCTTGAAGATTGACGGTGACAATCGCCCAATCTTTCGTGTAATACTTTTCGTTATCGGATTTCTCGATAGTGATTGTGATTTTGCTTGCTTTTTGGTCGATTATCTTGTTTCCGTTTTCGTCCGTTTCGGCAACGGGTTTCTGCTTTCTGCTTCCGTCCGCTTCCTTTTCGTACATTTGGAGATAATCGGTACCGCCCGCAACATATTCGCCGTCGACGAGATTATACTTGACGGGTCCGTTAATATCCTCTACAAACTCGCAGTTGTTGCTCGTCACGGTGTATACGTATTCGCCTGTTACGGCGTCTTCTTTGAACTTGCCGTCCGTTTCAACGTCGTAAGTTCTGAGTTCATAGCCTACGCCGTCGCTCCATACGTAGTCCTTAACGTAACTGCCGTCCGCGTTCTGAATAGGCAACTTAGTCGAAGTTACTCCGTCCGTCGCAAGGCTGTCGAATATCGCCTTATATGAGGTTACGTCCTCCGTAACCGCGATTTTCTTGCCGTCTGCGCCGACGTGGTAACGCGCAATATAGTTACCGCCGTTATCGATATAGTACTTGCCTGTCGAAGTGTTGAACGAGAAACGCATTGCCGTTCCGTCGGATTTCAGTCTGAACTCCTCGTAAACGGGCGAGCCGTCCGAACCGACTACGGGCGCGTTGTTTTCGTCGTAATACTGAACGTCTTTCTTGGGTACGCCGTTTTCGTCGAGTCTTATCTCGTATACGTTGGGGTCGCTTATATCGATATAGTCCGTATCGTGCACTTCGTATGCCGCTACGTATTCAAGCTCGTAATCGTATTCGCCGTTGTTGTATTCGGAATACGAACCGTCGTTATTCGTCTTTGCGTAAACTACCCTGTACGCGCCGTTTTCGAACACGTAGGAGAGCGTGTAGCCGTCCGCGGTTACAGTCTGTTCTTCCGTTTCGCCGAGGAACCAATAACTGCTTTCGGGGTCGCTGAGTCTGATTTCAAGGGTGTAATCCTTTGCGTCGGTGCCTTTGTTCTTTTCAAAGGTGATAAGCGAGCCGTATTTCTCTCTCAGCGCGTCGAAAATGTGTCTGAATTCCGCGTTGTCTGTTGTAATATCCTGTTCTACGCCTTCCTTGTAGTCAAGCGTAAGTTCTATGTCCTCGAACACGCTCATATCGATGGGTTCGACGCTTGCTTTCGTGATATAGAATTCAAGCGGTTTGGACGAACGGTCTACGAGCGCTTTCATCTCGTCCGCCGTAAGCGGCGTGTTTGTGATTACGTCGTAAAGCGTATTGCCCGAAAGTCTGTACTTACTGCTGTCGTACCAGGAAAGGTTGATTTTGCTGTTAAGACGGACAACCGCCTTATATGTGCCCGCGCTCTTCTTGGTGAGCGTGCTTTCGCCGCCGAGCAGGTAGACGTATCTTACGTCCGCCGCAGTGAGTCCGAGTCCGAACTGGGTGTTAAGGCTCTCTCTCTGCGTGCCGTGAGCGTATAGTAACCGTTAGTGCCGTTGCTTTCGCCCCAGCCTGCGATTTTGAAAGTCTGTTCCTCGCCGTTGAATACCTCGGAATTGCTTACGAGATAGGGACGGGGTACCCATACCATAGGCTGTTCGCCGTAATTATAGACGCCGAACGTGTATTTTAAATTTCCTTCGAGTATGATACCGAACTTGTAGCTTTCTTTAACGAAGAATTCAACGGTGTACTGTACTCCGCCCTCGATATTTTCGTGACTGACGGGAGTCTTAGTGTCGTCGTCGGATACGTAAACTACGTAATCGAACATTTTAAGTTCTTCCTCGGTAAGAGTTTCGCCGAGAATTACCGTCGATTGGTCTTCGTTTTCATTCCAACCCGTTACCGAAACCGACATCTTGTCGATGATGATTTCTTCTACGTATTGGGGAAGAGCCGTTTCGCCGTCCGCAACGTTCCAGAATATAAGTCCGCTGCTCGCAAGCTCTGTCTTGATTTTGACGGTAAGACGGTAAGAACCGTTCTTATATCCGTTGTAAATCGAGAAGTTGTTTTCTGCGTTTATGTCAATGAACGGGTCGAGAACTTTATATTCGCCGCCCAATTCCTCACAGTATTCGACTATGACGTCGAAGTAGTTTTCCCAACCTTCGGGATAACCGAGGAGTTGCATTAAATCGTGGAAAGAACCGTCGAAGTGCGCCCAGTCGCCCGTATTTGCGGGAGGGTTGAAGCCGTGTTCGACTATCTTCCAGGTAAGCGATTCTATTCCCTCGGGAAGTCCCGTTACCTTGTAGTTGCGCGGGTCGAGAACCGCCGAAACGTTGAGCGAGAACGTAGTAGTATACTCGCCTACCGCCGACATTCCGTTAGTCGCAAGTCCGCCCGTCGTATATCTTACGTAAGGCTGTAAAATTTCGGGAAGGTTTTTAAGAGATACCCTCTGAACCTTCGGTTGCCCGTTTTCAATCGTGTATACGAAAGGTTTATCCGCGTCGTAATCCCATTCCACTCCGCTCAAATCGATTGGACACTGTTCAATCGCCCATACAATGGTTATCACGTCGGAACCAGTGTAAGGTGTGCCGTCGAGATTTACCCACATATAGTTCGAGTTAAGCAGTGAGAATACCGCTTTGAGGTTGCTGTTTGCGTCTACGCTTCTCGAACCTTCGATTGCGAGGTTAACGTTACGCATAAGCCAGAGCAGATAGTCCTCGGGTTTATCCTTGTCGTAACCTATAAGCACTTCGTATACGGTATGCTGTTCGCCGTCGTAGACGAGAGTAACCGTATCGTTTTTAGTAGGCGCAACGAGTTTTATGGGAGTAATCGTCCACTTGGGCGAGAACGTCTGAACCGTACCGACAAGCGTTCCGTCTTCAAGCGTGGTGCCGTCGTCGAATCTTACGGTGTTGCTGTATTCGTCTTTGATTTGCAGATACAGCTTGTAATCGCCGATACGCGTTGCCGTATTACCCGAAATATTGAGATACTGTTCGTACTTCGCAAGCCATGCTTCGTAGTCCGCGGGAGAAGCGAAAGCATTTTTGAGTATATTGATTTCACTGCCCGTGTATTCTATGCTTTCCGCAATTTCGGGTAACTCAATCATCAGGTACTTGATTTCGAACTTCAACTCCACCGCCGAACGGTCGTAAGTTCCGTCGGTTCTCGTTCCCCAATAATAGATTGTAGCTTTTCCGTTGTCGTCGACGGGTCCCTGTTTGAGTACGTAGGTTATCGAATATGTGCCTGCGTCGCTCTGCGTGAGTTCGTCGCCGCCCCATACCGAAACGTATGAAGTGTTTTCTACGAGGAACTCAATAGGTCCGCCGTTGTAAATTACGTAAACGTGGTCTTCCGCCAGCATATCGTTGTCGAAATAATACGTCTGTCCGTTGGAAATGTAGCCGTAAATGCTCGGTTTGCTCTGTACCTGCACGTAACCTCTGTCCGAATAGGAAGGAATAGTGAAGTACACGTATTCGCCGCCCTCGCCGGTAACCGCAAAGGAAAGAGTTATGTTTCCGCTGTAAGCGTCCTTGATTACGGGTACTATCGAGAAGTGCGAGCCTTCCGCCGCTTCGAGTACCGCGTTGATGTCCGTCTTGTTTGCCGCAAGAGCCGCGTCGTCGCCGACGTAATCGCCGTAATCGTCCTTATAGAATACGTAATCTATGAACTTGGAAGCCGAAACGCCGCCGCTGAGTACGATTGTCGAAGATTCGTCGTTACGTACCCAGTTGATGACGTACATAGCCTTTTTGTTTATAGTGTGAGAAACCGTTCTGTCGCCTGCAACCAACTGGTCCGCGCCGCCCGGAACGGGAACGCGCCAGACTACGTTGGTATCTTCGGGGCCGTTGTTTATACCGCTCTTAATCGAGAGATTGAGCGCATAAGTTCCGGCGTTGTAAGCCATATACTTATGTCCGTACATAAGCGAACCGTCGTATTCGGAGGTGTTTTCTCCGTTAACGTCGTCAATCGCAGTGTAGTTCACTGTTATATCGAAGTATTCCGCCCAATCCACGTCAAGGTTGAATACGTTTATGAGGTTGTGGATGTTACCGTCGAACTCGGACCACAGACTGCTGTCCGCTTCGGGCAAGTCGATGACTTTAAGCTGAACTTCCCAATCGAGAGTCGCGGAGAGTCTGGTGACAGTATCAGTGCCTTCCAAGGTTGTGGAAACGCTCCAAATTCCGAAGTTGCTTCCGAACTTATAGTTGTCGAAGTCAATATCGGCATAATCGATAGTCGCAACCGTTTTGTACGAGCCGACTTTCTTCTGGCTGTTGTCCGTTTCGTCGCCGTTGTGCGTCGTCTTGAATTCGATTTTGGATTTAAGATAAGTAGGAACCTTATCGTTAAGTTCCGCGCTGAAAGGCTGCTCTACGCCGTTGATAAGCGTATAGACATAGTCGTTCTCGTAATCCCATTCCACTACGGACATATCGAGTTCCGCTTTTTCAATCGTCCAAGTCATAACGTTCGCAGTGAACGTCGGGTCGAGCGTAGGATTTTCCCAATAGTTCGAGTTGAACGAGAACATTGCAGTAGATACGATATCTTGTTCTGCGTCTACCTTTAACGCAGGTTGAGATATGGTAAGCTGTCCTGCGTCCACGTAAGAGCTTTTAAGATATACTTTATGCGAGTTGCCGTCGTAGACAAACGTTACTGCCGCGCCCGTGACGCTGTTAATCCATTTACCCTGCGTCTTGTCGTATACCGCCGTCACCATTTCGCCCGTTGCGGCGTCCTGATGCTCGTAATGCCATTCGAATTCTTCGGGTTTGAATTTCGCTTTGACGATGCTGTAAGAGTATACGGACTCGCTTAAATAGAAATCTACTCCGCTGTTGTCGTTATAGACAAGTTTAACTCTTACTTCGTAGTTACCTATTGCGGAAGGAGCCGAAGCCAAAGGCACGGTTGAACCCGCAACGTAATAATTGAGTACGAGATTGGTATCGTCGATTAATCCGCCCGAAGTATCGGAAATAATCGATACTTCCGCATTGAAGGGATTGCCAGTGTATTCAAACGAGTTTTCTCTTGTTCCCTCTATTGTTATCTGGTTAAAGATAACCATATCTTCCGCGCCGCTGTAAACTATTTCCGTAGGGTTAACGTCGCCGTTTATGAATACGAGTTCATAGTTGTTTGCGGGTTCGTTAGGATTAATAACCGTAGAAGGATTCTGAGGATTGTTGTATTTGAGGTATGCTTCTACCTTAAACCTTGCCGCCTTGCCGGGAACGCGGTCAAGAGAACCGCTTGTAAGGTATACCCAATCACCCGCGCCGCCGTTAAGCGTCTGGTCCCATTTCCAGTAATTATAATTTACGAGATGCGCGTATGCGCCGAGGACGGGTTGCTGTTTAACTTCCGAACCGTCGGACGAGGACGAACCCTGTAACCAGAACACGTCGATTTTCTGCTTTTGGATTTCCCAGTTGCAGAGCCATTGGAACGTGCCGTCGTAAGTGGATTCGTCGCCCATTACGGGAGTTTTGTAGTTAATGTTAGCGTTGCTGAACGTAACCTTTGTTACGTACTGTCCTGCATATGTTTGTGCGTTAATAACGTAAGAGCTGTCTGCGGGATAGGACATCGAAAGCTGATTATAAGGGTTCGTGCTTGCGTCTATTCCGACGTACTTAATCGTTCCGTCAAAGGTGAAGGGGTTCGTATCCCTGTAATCCCAGGCAAATCCGCTGAGGTCATACTTAGCCTGTTCTATTTTGAAATAGAACGTTATAGTCTTGGAACCGTTTGTACCGTAGGAATAACGGCTTGAATCCAAAGCGTTAAGCGTTAAATTAACCGCGTAAGTATCGGGATTTGCCGTGTTGAACTCGCTGTTTGCTATCGACGCGCTTGTATCGCCTGTATATCCGCCGAAATCAACCCACCAGTTATTGAGCGCCGTATTGAAGTCAAGCTCGTAAAGCGTTCCGTCGGGACCCTTCTTACCTTCTTCGTTAATATAAGCGGTAAAGGTATAGGTTTCACCTTCGAGATAAGGAACTACAAACGGGTGATTTGCGTCTGCTCCGAGTCCGACGTCAGCCGCCGTCCATGTGCCTGCGGCGTCCGAAGTCTTGGAATAACCCCATATAAGCATCGATTCTTTGAAAGGAGCGGGGTCCGCAATGATTTTAAAGTTGCGGCTTGTAATGTTTAATGTATAGTTACTTGACGAAGAGTTCGTCTGCGCCCCGTAAATACTGTAATTGCCCCTGTATATTTTTTGGTTTCCCGCCGAATCGTAGCCGTAAGGTATCTGATGATATGCGTATGAAACGGTATAAGTTCCGTCGTCCTGTTCAGCAGGCTGTTCATAGTATAGAACCGTCCAGGACGTTCTCGAAAGAGGTTCGAGTCCGAGTCTTGCGGTATTGCCCGCAGACATGAAGTACACGTCCATATCGAGAATCGCGTCAAGCGAACCGAGCATATTCTTTACAAGGTTGGAAACCCTGACTACTACGTACGACTGCGTGCTTATGCTCCACTCTGTGGAACCTCTTTGAAGCGCCGTATCCGTTTCCTGGTCATAGGACCTGTACTCGAATGCGACGTCTACGTGGCGCTGGATAACGTGGAACGTAAACGAATCCGATGTCGAACCGTTTTGCCAACTCGTCCAGTCAAGCACTTCGTTCTTTATGTTTACCGTGACTGTATAATCGCCTATTTCAGAGAATTTAAGGGTAAGTACGCCGTTGTACCAGCTCTCTTCGCAATGTTCAACGTTCACGCCCGCAGGTCCCGTTACGGTATACCCTTCGTATGCCGTGGAAGTTACGATTCCCGCGTCGTAATCGTCTTTGTCCTTTATTCCGTTGTAGACGTTGCTGATCTGGAAATAAACGTATCCGCCCGCGTATTCAAGCGTATTGCTCGTACCCTGCGTGATTCTGGGCGAGTCGTGAACCATCTTTTCGATTTTAATAACGAATTCGAGTTCGTCGGTAGTACCGTCTTTCCAACGCATATTCACGTCGTCGGTGAGCGAGAACGTAATCGTATACGTATCGGGAATTGCTTCCGCCTTGAACACAAGGAAGTCGGTGCTGATTTTATTACTTAAAAGATTGTTCTTTCTCGGTCCGTCGTAAGTATCACCGTATACGCTGCCAACCGTCATGTGAGTAGCCGTAGCGGACGCTATATCGTAATAATTTACATAATAGGCATGCCCGTCGGCAGTGCTTCCGTCAACGGCAGGGTCGTAAGTCATATAGTTACTGTTGAGCCAGTTTGTAATGAGAACCGAATGCTCCTTGGTGTCGTATTCGACTGTAAGGGTAGTCGTCTGCTTGCCGGGAGAATTCGAAGTATCCGTCGTAAGACTTTCGTTCGTCAGAAGATACTCGTTAGTCGCTACGGGATTGTAGAGTTCCAATACGTTGATTTGCAACGTAAACGTCATAGTCGCTACGTCCGCAAATTTCCAACGCGTGTTATCGGGGTCTACAAGCTCGTACGTAATGGTATAAGTACCAGCGTCAGCCGCCTCGTACATATACAGGTTATCGCCGCTCGTATTGTCGGGGTCGAGAAGGTTGAGGTCCGTAAGGTTATTCGTGAGCGCGCCCTGCGTCATAACAGTATCGTCGAGCGCGGTGTATATATCTATATTGCGCACAACCTTATCGCCGGTTAAGGGATTAATCGCGTAAGTATAAGTTTTAGTCGTTCCCGAAATCTGCTTATCGTTGTCTGCATTGTCTACTACGATATACGGAGTGTCGTACTGATACTTTTCGATTATGAGGGTAACTTCCAAATCATCGGAACTGCCGTTGCTCCAAACCGCGTTCTGCGTAAGCGAAACCCTGAGAATGTACTTGCCTGCGTTTTTGGCTTCAAGCTCGTAAAGTCCCATATTGAACGCGTCGTAATCGCCGTTGTACTGCGAATCGCTCTTGTCGTAAGTTCCGTCGGCAGGGTTATAAGAGGGTTTCTCTCTGATGAAGAAATCCGCGTCGTAAGTGCCTACGTTGTTATTGTTGAACGAATCCGCGGAAACTACGCTCCAATTCATCCATCTCCAAGTAGCGTTGTCGTACCAGAGGTTTTTAATGGAAAGAACGTGGCTGTTGCCGCCGACTACGTCGTAAGTGACGGTTTTTGTTAAACCGACTACGCCCTCTGCGCCCGCAGTCGAACCCGACGGAATATAAATTTCGGGAGTCGCAACCTTGATGGGGTCGATTATGAGATTATACTCGATTGGCGTATCCGTACCGTCTTTCCACATTAGGTTGTTCGTATCGGAAAGACTGACTGTAACGGTATAAGTACCCGCGTTTGCGCCGATAGTATAAGGCGTAGTATTGGGGTTGGAATTTATGCTTACGGAAAGTTTATTGTCGTTATCCGCGTTGTAGACGTCGGACATCGTAACGGAGTCTGCAAGAGTGTAACTCATATAGTCCGCGTCAACGTCTTTAAGCTGTAAAATATCCGCCCAGGTAAGTCCGTTATAGGTAACGTGCTTATCTCTGTCCGTCGTAACGGTTGCGCCTATAATGGAAGGCGCCAGAACAGCGCGTTTATTGATTTTAATTCTGTAATACTTCGTAGCGGTATCTACGCCCGAACCGCCCGTTCTCCAACTCTCGTTGGCGGGGTCGAGGTCTAACTGCACCACGTATTCGCGGCTTGCCATAGCCTCGTCGCCCGTTGTTTCCATAGTGAATTCCCACGTGCCGTCCGCGCCGCGGTTAGGATTTACGGTAAACGAAGTGTAGCCTGCCGTTGCAAGTCCGCTTACGGAAACGGTTACGAACTTATAAACTGCCGCTCCGTTTGCGCTCATGCCGACGAAATCGCCGAGCTGCGCGCCGTTCTTGTTGTCCGCGTCGAGTTTACCTACCGTAATGCTGAAATTCTCGCCTGCGGAATACTCGAACTGCTTTGTATAAGTATCGTCAACGAGCTGCTGTCCCTCTTCGCCCTCGATTTGGGGAAGGTCAAGAGTTCTTGAAATTATGGAATACTCGTAAGAACGCGTGCCCAAGCCGTCGCCGTCCGCCCAGAGATAGTTCTTATCCTTGAAAGATACGGTTACGGTGAAAACGTTGACGTAAGTTGCGTTAAGCGTATAGGCAACGTATCCGCCGTTTTCTATATCCGTATCGGTATAAGCTATTTCCGTGGGTTGGGGATTTGCGCCTGTGGGAATATATACGAGTCCGGGATTCACCGAACTTACGCCGTTATTCGTCGTCGCCGTATAAGAAACGTGCACAGCGCCCAATTTAATTGCGTCGAAATTGTCGCCGTCCTCTCCCAAAAGGTAAAGAACGTGCGCGTTGCCGTCATAGGTTACGCTTGCGGCGAAATCGTTATTGGCGTTGAGAACAGCTCCTTTTTTAACGTCCGAGAAAGCCGTTCCCGAATTTACTATATATGCTTCGGGGCGTTTGACTTTGAGCGGCTTAATGGAAAGATTGTAAGTAACTTCCGCCGCCGTTATGTTCCAAACGTAGTCGTTCGTGTCGGAAAGCGCGATATTCAGCTTATAATCGGCTGTATCTTTGGCTTTTACCGTCATAAACCATACGGGCGTTTCGTCGGTACCCGTATTTACCAAGTCGTAACCCTTACCTGTGTTGCCTGCGGTGCCGTTCGCGCCGTAGCCGGGAGTTACCGAAATATTGGAATCGGTGCTGAACCAGTCGTTGATTACGAAAGCATTGCAATATTCGCCGAGCATAATAGTAAGCGTCTGGTCCTCGGCGGGATTGTAACTTGTGGTTTTTGTGGAGTGCTCCTGGTCTATGCCGTCCGTGCTTTCGCCGGGAATTGCGCTTACTACCGGCAATTCGACTTTAAGTTTCTGCACGGTAAGTTTGAACGTTACGGGAGTAACGTCCTCGGTTGTGGCGCTGTTTTTCCAGCAATAGTCCTCTTTCGGCCAAATGGTTATAGTGTACTGTCCCGCATGGAGAACCTTGAACTCTACGTACGTGTCGTCCTGTCCGTCGTCTACGCTGTAAACCGCGCTGACTCCGTCCGTGATAACGTCGCCGTTGAACGTTTTTCCTTCGATTTTAACGTTGAACTGAGCGGCAAATCCCGTTTGGATTATCGCCATATTCGTAGTCGGGAAACGTTCTACTTTGATTTTCTTGTCTTTTTCGTTGAATTCGGCGTCGTTTTTAACGAGCGTCGCTCCGCCGAGCAAGTCGTCGTCGCCGATTCTCTCATACTCTTCGGATTCCTCGTTCCAATAGTTGAAATTGAGTCCGGATACGGGCGAAGCCGCGACGTGGATAACGAATACGTACTCGGTTACGCCTTCTTCGCCCCAAGAATAGTTGGGGTCTTTAACGGTGAGTTTAATCTTGTGAGTTCCGCGTACCTGTGCGGAGAAAGTGAGCAGTCCTTCGCTCGTCCAGTCGAGGTACTTGACTTTGTCTTCGTCATATTCGACTTTGATGAAATCAAAGAACTTGTATTTAAGGGAAATCGACAGAATGAATTCCGATTCCCAGTAAACTGCGTAGATACCGGAGCCGTGTGCGCCCGTATCGGTTACGGTTACGGGAACGTCGGGATTTACGGAATGGCTTCCGTCTTTATCGAGCGTGGGCGCGTCTATATCCTGTTGCGTTACCGTAATCTTATAGATGATACTGTTCGCGTCGGTAGCGACGTAGTCGCCTAAAACGGAGTCCCATCTATTCCATGCATAGTTATCCTGTCTGAGGCTTATTCTGATATAATACGTATCCGCCTCGGTTACGGAAACTTGCACATAACCCTGTCCGGTAGTTACGTGTATACCCTTGGAAGCGGGATTTTCGATTTCCGCGCCTTCCGCATTAACAATCGTATAGAAGTGCCACTGGCTGTTGAAACCTGTCTGCGCGTCGTCCGAGCCGTCGCCTATACGCACGAAATGCTCGCCACCGCCGTACTGCGGCGAAACGTTGAGCCAGCCGTCGGTATCCGACTGCCATACTTCCTGATACTTGCCCTGGTTGGGGTTATAGTAATAGTAATTGAGAGCTTTAATGCCTATGGGCGTAATCTTGAACGTGAAATAAATCGTATCGTAAGGATTATCGCCCTTCCAGCAATAGTTGTTGCTGGGTTTAAGACCGATGGTATACGTGCCTGCGTTTAAACCCGTTAAAGTCAGTTTGCCCGTCGAATTGTCCCATTCGCGCGCGAGAGTCTGGTCGTACTCGGCGTTCATCGCCGCAGAATTACCCGCCATCATGCTTATGAAATGGTTCTTGAAATCGAAAGGAACTGTTTTGGAATTTGTGCCGTACTTAATATCGGGGGTAGTGTCTCCGTCGTCCGTAATAAGGTACGGTTTATCAACCGCAAGTCTGTTTATTTTGAGTCTGACGACAGGGGGTGTTACGCCGTCCGCCCACTTGTAGTTGCGTCTGCATTCGAAAGTAACTTCGTATTCGCCCGCGCCGCGGCCCGAAAGAATGAGAAGTTCGTCGCCCCAGTCTACTTTGCTGAGCGACATCGTCTTATAGTTGACGCGTTCCTCGCGGCAGTTATAGAAGTAAAGTCTCTGTACCCAGGTCTTGCCGTTTTCGTCGAGTTCGCCGCCGTAAGTTACTTCAACGTAGTCCGTCACCTGCCCCTCGTGTTCGAGGTAAGGCGCGGTAATCTCCATCGGCGTGATTTCGAACTCGAATACGAGCGTCTGCAACGCAGGGTCGGTTATATTCGGGTCGGGCAGAATAGTCATACCCGTCGTATCTTTCCAGCCGTAGCCGTTGATGGGTTTAAGATAAATGTAATATACGTCCGCGTTCTGCGCAACTACCGCAAGAGTATTACTTGCTATGCTTGTAGTTACGTCGGGTCCCGCATTGGGATTTTCGGGCGTAACCGTATTGTAAGCTCCCGTCGTCTTGAAAGTCAGCGATTCCGCTGATGCGGAAACCTGATTGTCCCTGACGGGCATAAAGCTCATAGTCTGCGTAGTACCGCTGTAAACTACCTGCTTCCTGTTGCCGGTAATTCCGCCGTCGTCGATAATATCGGGAACGTCTATAAGTTGCGGTCCGATTGTGAAATAGAAGTATAAATCTTCCTGCGAGGGCGGGTCGTTGTCGTTATCCCAGAAAATGTTTGCGGGATACCTGATTGAAACCGTGATTTTATACGTACCCTGCTGAGTGGCGGAACAGGTAAACATTCCGTCTTCCGAGTACGGGTTCATCGTCATACCCTGGTCTGCCGTAACCACGAGATACGGCTCTAAAATCGGGTGAATATAGATATACTGCGTCTGCCCCGTATCGTTGACGTATTTTGTATTGCCGTTGACGCCCGCCTCTTCCAACAGCGACGGCTTCTGTATGTAAATAGGCGTTATAATGAACTTAAATTCGAGTTCTTGCGTGCTTCCGCCCAACCACTCGTCCGTACCGGTAGAGGAGTCGTACCTGAATGAGCGTACCCTTATGATATACTCGCCGACTTCCTTCGCCTTGAACGTCATAAGTCCCTTTGTACCCGAACCGAGTTGAGGTCTGCTTTCGAGCCAAATGTCGGTACTCGTTGCAGGCTGAACGGTAACTGCGCCCGTTACGGGGTCCGTTACGCTTGTAAAGAGGCTGTAATTGATGAGACCGGGGCCCCAGTCGTTAGCAAGGCTTATGGTAAGAGGTTCGCCCGTGTACTCTTCGGTTTTGCTCAGTCTGTCGTTGGAAACGTTTATGCTGTCAAGCTCGACTTCGAGCTCGGAAGTGGGCATACGCCTTAAAACTACGATATAGTCGCAATAGTATGACGTAGATGTATCGCCGAATGCTGAATTGCAAGGACCCCAGTCCCAAGAGCCGGAAGTGTTAGAAGTTCCTCTAAGATGGGCATAAGTTGTAATCCAATAAGACGTGCTGTTATGGAAAGCATAGAATCTCATCTTATAGACGCCGGTAGGCGCGTCCGCGCTTATCTTCATCTTGATGTCGTAGCCGTCGCCGGAGTTGGTATAGTTCGTACCTATTACGCCGCTTGAACCCGAGGTAATTGTACCCGGATGGGTAGTACTCTTCATATACGCCGTGCTGGGCGCAATATCGGTATAATAATCTTCCAGATACTGGTTATACGACGTAGAGTCGGGGTCCGAACCGACGTAACCGCCCGCGGCGGAAGAATCGGCTGTAAACCAAAAACCTTTAAGATACTGGTTAAAGAAAGCGCCCGCGTCCTGCGCATAAGTACGTACCCAACTGTACGCACAGTGGGATTTGAGACCGAATTCATAATCTTCGCCCTCGTCGACCCACGCCCAGGTATAATAGAAGTGTTCGCCAGCCGAAGTATTTCTCGGCGGAGAATGGCGCCAATAGTTGCCCATAGTAAAACCGCTGACGCCCCAATATCTGTCGTCCGTGGTTACGCTCGTCTTGCTCGAATAATAATCTATCCATTCCGTCTGCAAGCCAACAAGATAACTGTAAGAGCTTACTTCGTCGGGAGGAATAAACCAGTCCTCGTCTTCGACGGAACCGTCGTTACTGTAAATTTCGCCCTTTGAATAGGACTCAACGAACGTATTTACAGTTTGTATTAACTCCTCGGGATAGTTTTCTGCGTCTTCGCGTATAAGGCGCGAGGGGATTTCATAGACGTGCGCGAAAAGTTCGAGTACTTCCAATGAAATACCCGTGCGCTCCGACGCGGCGAGAAGTTCGCCTTCGTCATAAGTTTCGTCGTATTCGGGTTCTTCCGCTACGTCCTCTTCTTGGGTTCCGTCCGCGGTTTCGCCGTTATTCCCTTCGTCTTCCGTCAGGATAGCATTTCCCGACTTCTGCTCTTCTCCGTCTTGCGCGCCGTCCTCAACCGCCTGAACGGAAGTTTCGGTTTGAGCGTATGCGCCGACTGACGTGCTCTTGAAAAGCACGCCTACGACAGCCGCTGCAAATGCGCAGAATAGCGTCAGGAAAATAATCAATAATTTTTTAGTACCCGTAATTTTCATACCGTACCTCTCTTGTGATTTTTTTTGGATTTATACGCATTTTTGCCCTATTTTTCTTTCAGAGGGCAGTATCGCATATTAAAATCCTATTCTATCATCGCTTATTATAGCATACGCCGCAACTATTGTCAACGTTTAATCGTCATTTATTATTTCACCCTTATATGTTCACACCTAACAGTTTTTGCCATTTCCGTTAATTCGCTTTTTCCCCGTTTTGTTCCTGTTCCGCAACCGATTTGTGCGCCGTTTTTACTCCACGAAACAACCTGTTTATCACGCTTTTTCGCTAAACATTTCACCCCGAACTCTACGCCCTAGCCGAATACCCGTCATTGCGAGGGAGCAACGCGAACGCGGCAATCCGGTCCGTCATTGCGAGCCAACTTGTTGGCGCGGCAATCCGGACGTTAAAGCATTATTTCTACGTAACAAACACTTTTCCCGTCATTGCGAGGGAGCAACGCGAACGCGGCAATCCAGTCATTTTGTTCGTCTTTTCCGCATTGCTTCGTCTCCTACGGCTCGCAATGACGGTTCGGATATAATAGCGAAAAAGAACGCGGTTTAAAACCGCGTTCTTTCTTAATTTGTTATTTGTTGCCGTTATAGTCGTCATAGAAGCCGTCGATGTCGTAAAAATCGTTACCGCTATCGATTATAGTCTGCGCGGGGGGAACGTTTTTCGTCTTATCGACGCGCGTCGTGGTAGTCGTAGTGGTAGTCATTACCGAATCGGGCGGACAATCGGGCGTAGACGGAGCGGTAACAGGCTGAGGCTGTTGCGCGTATCTGTAATTAGACGCGTCCGCTTCAATCACTTTCTTTTTTTTTACAGGTTCTTCCTGCACGCCCGTATTTATGATTATGGGTTGAACCTGCGGCGAAGGCAACTGCTGCGCCTGAGGCTGTACGGGGGGTACGGGTTGCCCGTAAGGGTTCATTCCATAAGGCTGCCCGTAAGGATTCATTCCGTAAGGCTGCCCGTAAGGGTTCATTCCGTAAGGCTGATTGTAAGGATTTTGCTGATTCTGATTGGAATTCTGGTCCGCGCGCATTCTGATAAATTCGTTCGCCATCTTCATAGCGCTCGCTTCCTGCGCCGCCTGCATCTTAACCGCGGCTATTTCCTGCTGCGCGCGGCTCGCTTCCTGCGCGGCGCGTTGGTTTGCCGCCGCTATTTCCGCCTGCGCACGGTTTGCTTCCTGCGCGGCGCGCTGGTCTGCGCGCATCTTTTCAAGCTCTACTTCCATCTTCATCATTGCAAGATTTCCGTTGTCCTGCTGTTGCTGTTGCATAGGCATTCCGTATGGAGGCATACCGTACGGGTTCATTCCGTAAGGGGGCATACCGTACGGGTTCATTCCGTAAGGTTGCGGCGCCTGCTGGTGAGCGGCAAATTCGGCTTTCATACGCGCTATTTCCGCTTCCGCGCGCGCCTTTTCTATTTCTTGCTGAGCCTGCATTCTGAGGCGCTCGGCTTCGAGTTCCGCGCGCGCCTTTGCAAGCTCTATTTCTACTTTGGCTTTTATAAGCTCGTTATTGTCCGCCTGAATCTGCGTATTCGCGGGCGACGATGCGATTTGCGCTTTGAGCCGCTGAATTTCGGCTTCCGCGCGCGCCCTTTCGATTTCCTGCTGAGCCTGCGCCCTTGCGCGCTCTGCTTCCATTTCCGCTCTTACGCGGGCAAGCTCTATTTCTACCTGTGCCCTTATAAGGTCGCTGTTGTCTTTGCCCTGCGACGTAGGGGTTGATGCAAATGCGTCTGCTCTCATTTTCGCTATCTCCGCTTCGGCTTTTACTTTGTCGATTTCAGCTTGCGCTTGCGCTTTTACGCGCTCGGCTTCCATTTGCGCTCTTGCCATTGCAAGCTCGGCGTCGACTTTCGCCTTTATAAGTTCCGCGCTGTCCTGAGAAGTTTCGGCAGGTTTAGAAGCAAGCGCTTCCGCTTTGAGCCGCGCTATTTCCGCTTCCGCTTTCATTCGTTCGATTTCCGACTGAGCCTGTGCTTTTGCGCGTTCCGCTTCCATTTCCGCCCTCGCTTTTGCAAGCTCGGCTTCCACCCTCGCCCTTATAACTTCGTCGTTATCCACGGGTTGAGGCTGTACGCCCGCCTGCTGTTGCATACTTGCGCGCGCCGCTTCGAGTTCCGCCTTGACTTTTGCAAGTTCGGCATCCGCTTTCGCGCGCTCTATATCGTTCTTAGCCTGAGCTTTCGCAAGCTCTGCTTCCATTTGCGCCTTTACAAGCGCCGAATTGTCAAACTGCGGTGCGTGCTGTTGCATAGCCTGCTGTTGCATAGCTTGCTGACTGCGTGCCGCGTCGAGTTCCGCTTTGATTTTCGCAAGTTCCGCGTCCGCTCTCGCGCGCTCTACGTCGCTCTTAGCCTGAGCTTTCGCAAGTTCTGCTTCTACTTTCGCTTTTACAAGCGCCTCGGTATCCTGCTGTGCGGGTTGCTGTGCCGCCTGCTGTTGCATACTCGCGCGCGCCGCGTCGAGTTCCGCTTTGATTTTCGCAAGCTCCGCGTCGGCTCTCGCGCGTTCAACTTCGTTCTTAGCCTGCGCTTTTGCGAGCTCCGCCTCGACTTTCGCTTTTACGAGCGCTTCGGTATCCTGCTGTGCGGGTTGCTGTGCCGCCTGCTGTTGCATGCTTGCGCGCGCCGCGTCGAGTTCCGCTTTTATTTTCGCAAGCTCCGCATCCGCTCTCGCGCGTTCGACTTCGCTCTTAGCCTGCGCTTTCGCGAGTTCCGCTTCGACTTTGGCTTTGACGAGCGCTTCGGTATCCTGCTGTGCGGGTTGTTGCGCCGCCTGCGGCTGAGGTGTACTGCGCGCCGCCGCGACTTCCGCTTTGAGTTTTGCTATTTCGGCTTCTGCGGTTATTCTGTTGATTTCCGCCTGCGCCGCCGCTTTACTGCGCTCCGCTTCCATTTCCGCTCTTGCTTTTGCGAGTTCGGCTTCTACCTGCGCTTTTACAAGCGCGGAGTTATCGAACTGCGGCTGAACCTGAACGGGGTTCGCGGCGATTTGCGCTTTAAGCCGCTGAATTTCGGCTTCCGACTTCGCCTTGTCTATTTCCTGCTGAGCCTGAACTTTTGCGCGTTCCGCCTGCATTTCCGCGCGTGCGCGGGCAACCTCCCTTTCTATGCGCGCCCTGACTTCGTTGGGGTCCGCCTGCTGTCCTTCGGGTTTGGTTGCCATTGCCTGTTGAGCTTTGAGCCTTGCGATTTCGGCTTCCGCTCTCGCTCTCTCTATTTCCTGCTGTGCCTGCGCTCTTGCGCGTTCGGCTTCCATTTCCGCGCGGGCGCGGGCGAGTTCCGCCTCTACCTGCGCTTTTACAAGGTCTCCATTGTCCGCTTTTGCCGGTTGCGCCGCCATTGCCTGCGCTTTGAGCCTTGCGATTTCCGCTTCGGCTTTCGCTCTCTCTATTTCCTGCTGTGCCTTCGCCTTTGCGCGTTCAGCTTCCATTTCGGCGCGGGCGCGGGCGAGTTCCGCCTCTACCTGCGCTTTTACAAGCGCGCCGCTGTCGGTATGAGCCGCCGCTTGGGGTTGACTGCGCGCCGCTTCGAGCTCGGCTTTAATTCTTGCAAGTTCCGCGTCGGCTTTCGCTCGTTCTATTTCGTTCTTTGCCTGCGCCTTTGCGAGTTCCGCTTCCATCTGCGCTTTGACGAGCGCGGAATTGTCGAACTGCGGGTGCATAGGCTGACGGCTTCGCGCCGCAAGCTCCGCTCTGATTTTCGCAAGTTCGGCGTCCGCCCTTGCGCGTTCGATTTCGTTCTTTGCCTGCGCCTTTGCGAGTTCCGCTTCCATCTGCGCCTTGATAAGCGCGGAATTGTCGGATTGGGGCGCGGGTACAGCGTTCTGCTGATTGCGCGCCGCTTCGAGTTCGGCTTTGATTCTCGCGAGTTCGGCATCCGCTTTCGCGCGTTCAATATCGTTCTTAGCCTGCGCTTTTGCAAATTCGGCTTCCATCTGCGCCTTTATGAGCGCGGAATTGTCAACCTGCGGCGCGCGGGGTTGCATAGCCTGCTGACGCGCGGCAAGCATTGCGTTGAGCCTTGCGATTTCCGCTTCGGCTTTCGCGCGCTGTTTGTCGTTTTTAGCCTGCTCCGCCGCAAGTTCCGCCCTGTGTCTTTCTTCGAGAATGCGCTGACGCTCCGCTTCGAGCTGTCTTGACTGCATAACCGCGCTGTTGTCCGCGTGAACCGCGGGCTGTTGCGCCGCCAACTGCGCCGCTTGCTGTGCGCGGGCGAGTTCGGATTTAATTCTTTCGAGTTCCGCGTCCGCCTTTGCGCGTTCGATTTCGTTCTTTGCCTGCGTCTTCGCAAGCTCCGCTTCCATCTGCGCCTTTATGAGCGCGGAATTGTCAACCTGCGGTTGCTGAACTACGGGTTGGCGGTTGCGCGCTGCAAGCATTGCGTTGAGCCTTGCGATTTCCGCTTCGGCTTTCGCGCGCTGTTTGTCGTTTTTGGCTTGTTCCGCCGCCATTTCCGCTCTGTGTCTTTCTTCGAGAATGCGCTGACGCTCCGCCTCTTCCTTTCTACGCGCCGCTTCGTCTTTCTTGGAAAGTTTGGGGTCTGCCGCAAGAGGGGTTGCAGGAGGAACTTCGCCGCGCGCCCTGTCTTTGCGGTTTGCTTTTTCCGCGCGCGCCGCTTCTTCGCGGAGTCTGCGTATTTCGGCTTCCGCGCGCGCTCTGTCGCGCTCGTTGCGGGCGTTGGCTTTTGCGAGTTCGGCTTCTACCTGCGCCTTGATAAGCGCGGAGTTATCGGGAGCTTCATGATGAACGACTTTCTTTTCGTTCGCTTCCGCTCTTGCTTTTGCTATTTCGGCGTCTGCGCGAGCGCGCTCGACTTCCATCTGCGCCTGTGAACGTATGCGTTCGGTTTCGGCTTGCGCCTCCGCCCTCGCCTTTGCTATCTCCGCGTCGGCTTTGGCGCGCGCAAGCTCGCTGTTATCCTTTTTGACGACTACGCGGGTTCTTTCTTTGACGCGCGTTTTCGTCTTAGCTCCTCGGGGCGCGGGACGGCGTCCCTTAGGCGGACGGCGCTTTTGGGGCGGGCGTCTCTTTGCCTTGGGCGGATGCGCGTGCGGGTTTTGCGCCCTCTTCTTTTTTATTTTCTTCGTATAAGTCGCTACGATTAAGAGAACTATAATCAGAAATACCGCGAATACAGCCGCCGCAATTATAACATACGACCAAGGCACGTTATCTGCTATTAATTGTTTTATCTTATCCATAGTTTATCACTCCTTAATATTCGTCGTCGTATTCGTCATAATCGTCGTATTCATCGTAATCGTCGTATTCGTCATAACCGTCGTCGTAATATTCATCGTCGTCGTAATAATACGTTGCGTTGCGCCTTCTGATTGCTATTACTATAACGAGTACGAGGAAGAGCAATACCACAAACGAAATTACCGCGATTGTAATTATCAGCGTTAAGCTGAGTCCTTTCTTCTCAGGCGATACGTATTTGACTATATACGTATTGTTCGTGATTTCGTTTCTTACTTCTTCGTAGTTTTCAATACTCTTATTGAACTCTTCTTCGTTCTTTTCGGTGTACTTGACTTCGTATTCCTTGCCCTCTTCGGGGTTTGTTACTTCCTCCTTGGTTACAGGGTCATAATAATGAATATCAAAGAAATCGTCGATATCGACTTCTTCACCGTCTTTGTTAACCGCGTGGGGTTTGCCGTCTTCGCCTATGCTCAAAGTCAGATGCGCTTTCTTGATTTCGAAATGAAGAGTATAGGTGTCGCCCTCGAATCCGTTCCAGCTGTCCTTCGAAGGATTCTTTATCTTGAACGTAAGCGTGTACTTGCCTACCGCTTTCTGCGTGAGGTGTTCTTCGCCTTCGAGAATGGATACAAACTGTTTGAGCATATCCCAGTTGCTTATGACGAAAGTAATTCCTCTGCCCGTAAACTCCCTTTCCAGGAAAGTGAGCGTGGGAAGCGCGAGTTTCTGCGGTTCGTCGGGGTTGATTACAGGCGCTTTCACCTCGAAAGGAAGCGAAATCGATTCCGTGCCGCCGCCTACCCAGGTTGCGCTTACTCCGTCCTTGAAAGTGATAACCAGGGTGTATTTGCCTACCGCCGTTACTTTTATAACGCCGTCTTCAATGGTTACGTTTGCGTTATCGCAAGAAATTTCGAGATAGTTCTTGTAAATCGTATCCCACGCCGAGAGCTTGAATTCGAGTTCTCCGCCCGTGTAAGTCTGTTCGCCCGCAACGAAAGAAGGTTTTTCGAGCTCGACGTCAATTCCCGCGCCGGGAGTAATTACAACGGTAAACGTGTATTCTTTGCTGAGGTCTGCAAAAGTATAATCCAAACCGCTCTTTATTCTTGCAACGATTGTATACGAGCCTACGTTGGTAGCCGTTATCGTTCCGCCGGAAATGGTCACGCCGGAGTTACTGCAAACAAGTTCTATATAACGGTTGTAGTAGCTTTCCCAGTTGTTTACGTTGAACTGTAACGCTTCGCCGGTGTATTCAGCAGTAACTTTATCGAGCGTGGGATTGAGTATGACGTTCGATTTGTTGTTGGGGTCTACGATTTCAAGCTGTAACTCGTACTCGCTGTCGTCGTTGCTGACTTTCCAATAACCGGAAACTTCTCCGCCCGTTTTGAACGTGAATTTAATTGTATAAATACCCGCCGTCACAAATTCGAGTTCGATATTTTTGCCGAGACTCGTACCTGCGTAGAATACTTCGTAATCGAGGTACTCGTTGAGAACCATCCAGTTAGTAATCTTGAATTCGATTGGCGAACCCGTATAATCCGTGCTGTACTGGTTGAATACGGGATATTCGAGCGCAACCCTCGTGGGTCTTGTAACTGTAAATTTGAGATAAATCGTATCTCTGTTTCCGTCGGTGCCTATCCAGTAAGCATCCGCTTCCCTTTTAAAACTCAACGCTATAAAGTAATCGCCTATTTCGGTAGCGTAAGCCTCGCCCCTGGTATTGTCGAAATCTTCGCCGTCGGAAATATAGAGGTAATTCTCATACTGCTGATACCAACGCTCGATGAAGAAACTGAGCTTATCGCCCGTGTATTCCTGTCTGCCTTCGTTTTCGAATACGGGTTTTTCAAGCTGAACCGACGCGGGTCCCGGCGTGAACTTGTATGAAACGAATTTAATTTTATCGAGCGCGCCGTCCGCCATTTCAAATGAAATATTCTTGGAATATTTTTCCGAAACCTGCGGCTGTGCGTAGAAGGTCACTCCGTCCGTTGTCTTGATATAGTCGAGTTTAACTATACCGCCGTTTTCGTTGGTGTATATGGTTTCGATGATGTCCGAAATGTATACGCCTCTGACTCTTGCCGCGGGAACCGTACCGTTGGTATCCCATACGACGGAAAGAACCTGCTTATCAACCGTTATGTCGATACGCGCGAAGAATATATTTGTCTCGACGCCGTCGATTTCCATTATCTGCGAGAAGTCGATAGTATATGCGCCCGCGTGATAACCGAAGTATTTGCCGCCGAAATTTTCGCCTTCGGGGTCGTTGCCGAAATATTGGCTTCCGTCGTAATTCTTGGTAATATTGTTTTCCGTATCTTTGAACGTAATATCGATATGGAAATAGAACAGCTCGTCTTCGGGCATATTGCACAGCTCTAAAAGGTTGTGCGGCTTATCGTCGAATTGCGTCCAGTTGTCGTTATAGAAAGGACGCGTAAGTTCTCTTTCCTCGATTTCCCAGAATACGAAAGACGATATTGTGGACGGGAAGTTTGCAACCGCGTTATGGTTTGCGTCGCCCGCATAACCGGAGAACGTAAATCTCGTATGATAGGTATCTATTGCCGAATACGAATTGCCCTCGGTTTCCGTGCCGCTTGTCGACGTCTGCGGAGTCGTAAAATATTTTACGCCCGATTTGAGATACTCGGGAAGATTAATCAGTCCTACGGTATACTTGTATTCGCGGCTGGAATCGCCGTCCGCGACTCTGGTATATACGAACGACTCCTCGTCGAAATCGAACTCGTGTTCGTTTCCGTCCTCGTCTATATAACCCCATTTCACGTTATCGAAACTTATATCCGCTTTTGCGATTTCCCAACTTACCGTAAGAGGGAATTCGGGGTCGTTATAGTTGTCGGACCAGGTGTAGTTAACGGATATCTGATAGCTGCCCGCCGTAACGCCCGTTAAACCGCGTATATCCGAAATATTGATTATGCTTGCGTAATCGGCTTCGCCCGCAAGCGAGAACTTGTGTTCCGTACCGTCGTACTCGAAAGATAATTTAGCTTCTTCTCCCGTGTTGGCGTCAATCCACTTACCCTGCTGTTTATCGAAGTAAGCCTCGATTGCCGTTACAACCGTAGTCGTGCCGACAACCTTTGTATGCGTGTAAGTCCAACGCAGTCCCGAAATATCCAAATCCGCTTTGGTTATTTCAAAGTAGAGTTCGGTAGCGCTTCCGTCCGCAAGGTATCCGCCTTCGAACGTAACCGAAACGGACGCGCAGTAAGAACCCACGTTTACGGGAGCGGTTGTGCCGAGACTCGTACCCTTCACTCCGCCGACTACCGTAAAGTATTCAACGGTGAAACTGCTTATTTTAACGGTTGCGGAATCGATTACGGGTTTAACGTTGAAAGCATTGCCGGTGTAAGTGAATTCCGCATTGTTGTCGCAAGCCTCATCGTTCACTTCGAAGCTGAGAACTACCGGTTCTTTGCCCGATTCGACGTCGAATTCCTGCGGTTCGTTATCTATAAGGGTATAATTGTTTGCAAATTCGGGTTTCAAAGTTGCCGAAACTCGGTACGTTTCCGTAACGGTTTCCGCAGTCAGCGAAGTGCAAGGCACCCAGTCGCTGCCGACTTTATGCTCGTACGAATAAGTTACGTAGCCGTGCCCGACTTGAAGGGTAGGAATAAAGGTAACGTTTGCGGACGAGCTGTCTGTAGTCCACACAACTATGATTTCCTGAGGAGAAATCGCCCAGTTACAGGTAAACTCGAACTCGCCTGTGAACGAGTCCTCATCGGATTCTGCGGGTACGGCATAATTGACGTCCGAAATACTGAACGTTACGGAAGTGGTGTAACTGCCCGCGTCTATTCCGTTGCCGTTGGTTGTATATTTTTCAACTGTAAGTCCGGGATATTTTGCAAGCGATTCCGCCGTTATTCCGACGCTTTTCTGATTGCCGTTATAGGTGAACGGATTGCCGTCGTAATCCCATTTAAGTTCGGAAAGGTCAAGCGTTTTCTTTTTGATTTTGAAATATATCGAATATGTTTCGTCGTTGAACGAAACGTTTTTATTGTATGCGGAAATTACAACGGTTACGCAGTAAAGTCCCGCGTTTTTAACCGCTTTGTCGCCCGTGTACGTTGCTTTAAGGTTTTCCTGCGTGAATCTCGTTTCGCTCCACACCATCGAGAACTTGTAAATCTCGCCCGTATTTTCCACTTCGAGAGCGGTTTCGGGAGTATTGTGGGTATTGTACGCGCCCGCGCTTACGGGACTGCCGTTGCCCATAACGTACTGCCAGTTTGCCCTTGCCGCGCCGAATTCGGCAACCGCCTGGTAAACCCTGAACTTCTTCGAAGCGAAGTTGTTCTTCATATAGTAGTTACTGCCGATTTGTCCCTGAACCAAAGCGAACAGGTTGTAGGAGTCAACGGGAACGCCCGCTGGAATTTCGTACTTTCCCGTGCCCGCATTGTAATTTACGTTTATCTGACTGCTGTTCTGCGTGCCCTGATAGTAAACGCGGAACGCTACCTCTGTATTTTCGTATGCGCCGAGTACGTTAAGAGAGAACGAAACCGCGGTACTCGTATCCCAACTCGAAGGCAGTCCCTCGAAAGAAACGGTAACTTCCGCACGCCCGACGTCAAGTTCGAGCAATACGTCTTCTGTATCTTTATTGTTCTCGGTACTCGTCGCCCACTGCGTATTTGTGGGGTCCGGTAGCGACGCCTTGAAAATATACGAACCGACCGATTCCACTACAAACGTATGAATATCGTTGACGACGCCTAAATCCTGTACTTTATCTCTTGCATTGGTATCGGAAGACAGGACGGACGAAACCTCTATCTTTACATATTTGGAAGCGTTGGCTATCTGAATATATTGCGCGCCCCTATACGTAAGCGACAGTGTCTTACTGTCCCTGTCCCCCTCTGCGAAATACGGCACTTCGATATTCTTTTCCTTGACGGTAAAGACTTGGGAACGTTTCGAACCGCTCGCTATTTCATAGTTATAGTTATATAAATTGTCGTTTAAGATACATGCCGTAGCGTAGTATTCGCCCTTTAAATCGGGGAAATCGGGACTGTCGTGTAAGCCGGAACCGTTATAGTAACTGTACAGCATACCGAGTTCGGGTTTTAACCCCGCCTGAATATCTCTGTCGAGAATCTGACTCTCGTCTACAAACTTAACCGACTTAGGTTGATTGTAGTTTAATATATCGTACTCCCACACTACGTCGAGCTGTATTTTCTTTATGGTGAATTTAGTCGCTTTCCATCGCGTAGTATTCGGTTCGCCGAGAAAATTCAGGTTGGCGTTTAACAGCTCTACAACCATATAGTATTGCCCCGAGTCCAACGGCGCAACGGGAATATTGAATTCCGTCTGATTATCCTCTTCGTAAACGTAGAAAGATACAACCATAGTACCGTCGTCTCTCCACCAGCCTTCGAGCTGTGAAGGGTCAACGG
Organism: uncultured Clostridia bacterium; assembly: GCA_947245485.1. Classification (GTDB taxonomy): domain Bacteria; phylum Bacillota; class Clostridia; order Christensenellales; family Borkfalkiaceae; genus Coproplasma. The sequence goes on from CAMXOH010000004.1 coordinate 25,002, forward strand.
TAGTTCCGCCCGTCGAAGAAATCACCTGTCCTTCGCCGTTGTACGTAGTAACGATTTCATCGGGAAGATTGATGGGCGCAATGGTTTTCTTTGCCGCTTTGCTGAGGTTGAGGTGTATAGCGGGACGGATACCGCATCTTTCGCTTGCGTCCGCAGTGGTAATAGTACCGTCCCTGTCGGTAGCAAACATAGTATACGTGCTGTAACTATTCGAACCCCTCGATACGTTGGTACAAGCCGTACGCAACCACGATTTGATGTTATTTCCCCTCTGCTCGTTGTCGAGACGCCAAATGCCGTCGAGGTATCCCTGGTTGTTACCGTCGAGATTGCCCGTTCCGACTTCGGAAAGACTGGGAAGCCATACTTTGTCGTTCTTCCATACGTCGTAATTTTCTTTGTCTCTCGCGCTTGCCGTATCGCCCTGCGAATAATCGAAATATCCGGGTTGATAGTAGTTTATAGAAGAGGGCGTGCCGTACGCTTCGTTTGGCCAGCTGTAAGTATTGATATTTACTTGGGCAGAAGTAGACGCGTCATAGAACGTGCCGTTCGCGTCAATGAGGTTCATTGCGCTTTCGTTCTTCTGCCACGCTATATCGGAAGGCGTAACCAAATCGTCGGTGAGATAACCTGCAACGCCGTCAACCGTTGTTATAAAATCTTTGAATTTGAATTCTTTCGAAGATTTGGGTTCGGTAGGGTCGGCAAGACTCTGCAAAGAATTAAGGCTTGTATTGTAAACCGCATATTTACCGAGGTTGCCGAGCGTTACGGAACGCATATGGCTTGTTCCGTATGAGTTTGTAGGCGCATTGCAACCCGTTGCCGTTACATATGAACCCGCATGGGAGAACTGATAAATTTCCTGCGCGGAAGTAGAACCGTTCGTGGACACCGTTTCCGCAAGGTACAGCGTCAGTACCGCGTCGCCCGAATTGGAGCGCGAAAGATAAACGGGTATCCATACAAGAGGTTTGTACGAACTCTGGGTAGAAGCACGGTATCTGCCGTATTCGACTGTTATTTCTCTGTTTGAAATCGAAGTTCCCGCCGTACCGGCGTCTTTTGCGCGTTGAATAAGGTCGTTTATATTTTTGTTACTGCCGAGTATTCTTGCCGCAAGACTGTCCAACGAACTTTCGTCATAACAGTACTTATTGAAATCGTACAGCGCCGAAACCGCCGTCGTGCTTGACGAAGCCGCTTTTGCCGAACCTCCGAAAAGTGAATATCCGAACATAAGACAGCTTAAAAGCACTGCGCATAGCGCAATCAAAAATAAATTTTTAGTTGCCTTCAATTTGTAAATTTTCATTATATTTCTCCAAAACCGTGCGGTACGCGAAGATTAAGTAAAAAAATTAAATAATATTTCCGTACGGTTAAAAAAGGGCATAATAAGACACTATCCCTATTTTGGTTATATTATTATAGCATTTAGAATTTATATTTTCAAGCCTTTTTGACAAAATTTTTATATTAGTATTAATATGTCCCCATTACCACAATATATTGTGTTTTGCCTGATTTTTGCGCCCGAAAGTTCGTTGAAATTAAGTTTTTTTGTAGTTTTTGTTCTTTTGCAAAGGTAAAATTTCACATAACGCCAAAAATTGGCACTTGTAAACCGTACCGAAAACAGCGTGTGTGACAATAAAAAGGCAATTAAAAACCGAACCCTTTTACGAGTTCGGTTTTATGTTTTTTACTTATTTTCGGCGTCTTTTGCGCTCTCGGGCGCTTGCGCCGCCTTTGAAGGATTTACTGGCGCCGCGGGGCGTCTTACCGCGGGACGGGGCGCGTTCTGCGCTGCCGCCGCGTTGGGTGTTTTCGCCGCGCCCGCCGCTTTGGGTGCGGGTTGGGGTTTTGCCGCCGCTTTGGGCGCCGATGACGCCGACGGAGTATCGCCGCCGTCCGCAAGCTCGTCGATGAGTTTTTCAGCCGCCGCTACCTCGCGGAGTTTTGCCATAAGGCTATCCATAACCTCAACGTTGCCCTTGTTGTTCATAATTTCCATTGTAAGCTCTGCTTCGCGTCTGCCGAGCAAGGCTTTCGCATAGGAAACGTCCTCGATAGCAACGTCTTTTTTAACGGGTCTGAGCGCGATAAAGAGAATTAACGCGAATAATCCCGTAACTACAATCATGACCACGAGCAGACCGATAAACCAGCCGTATGCGGGTGATAATAATAACGCGTTTGACATATATTATTTCCTCCTCAATTCCGACTTAATCATTTTACGGAATTCTTCTTCGATTTTCTTGTTTCTGAGAATAAGCAGTACTACTCCGCCGATTGCAAGTCCGATTGCTACGACTGCAAATACCGCGGTTGCGGCAATGATACCCGTCATACCGACGGAATCTTCGAATACCGCGAACGTGGATTCGCCTATAAGTTCCGCGTAGTTGCCCGTTCCCTCTACTCTCGCTACCAATACGTAAGAACCTACGCCGAGCGAATTGAGGTTTTTAATATCCAATGCGTTTTTATGTTCCTTATCGGACGCGCTGTATACTTCGAATACTACCGTGCCGTATTTAGCCTGCGCGGTGAGCGCGTTTCCCTTGGAATCCCAATTTCCCTGACTCCAACTCTTAACTCCGGGAACTCCGTCCTCTTTCCACGCGTTCTTTGCAGGTGTTACGCTGAACGAAAGGTATGTGTCGAGGTCCGAATAGTTCGCGTCGCCTTGCAGGTGAGCGCGGAACTGGTACTCGCCTACTTCGAGCTCGTTGTTTCTGTCAAGCCAGTCTGCGGGAATTTCCGTAACCCAGCTGCTGTAACTGTTGCGGTAGTAGTAAATAACCGAATTCTTGTTGCCGAAATGAGGCTGGCAGTTGATTGTTATATCACGGGTTGCGTAATCGCCGTATACCCAGTCGTGAACGGTTGGAGTAATATCCCAATAGTTGTTTACTTGGAGTACGGAGAAGTTAATTGCGTATTCCCACTCAGCGTAGTTGCCGTTTTCGTCGAGGCCGTATACGTATACGTAACTTCCCGCGGGCACTTCGCCGTTGCTGTCGAGCATCTCGTTTATAGTGGGCCAAGCCGTCATATCTTCCTTGCTCATTCCGCCTTCGAGATAAGCCTTATAGTGCGCAAGCGTCGTGATGAAGCTCTTTACGTCGGAAGCGAGCGACGCGAATCCGCCCGAAAGTTCGAGAACGGGCGCTTTGTACATCGTTTCGAAATCGCCGTACTTCCAGCTTTCGATAAACGGAGTATTGTCGAGCGTCGCGTTGGATTTTGCGATTATTATCGAACGTTCTTCCGTGTATGTATTCCAGTTATAACCCTTTCCGCCGACAACCGTAGCGATGAGTTTGTATTCGCCTGCGTCCGCTTTGTCGAAACCTTGTTGGTTTCCGACAGGTTTGTAGTGATATACAAGGCTTGCGTTCTTAACCGACTGCAAGGTGTATGTATACAGTTCTTCACTGCCGAACGCGGTTCCCCAACGGATTTCGAACTCCGACTGTTTACCCCACTCCCAATCTCTGAGATATAGAGGTATAGTAGTGCTGTTGTCGGCGCGTTCGATTGCGAACGTGAATTTTATGAATCCCTGTCCTTCGGAAGTATCTACCGCCGCGTTCTTCCAGCCGTAGCTGTCGGCGAAATTTTCTCTGAAAGTGAGCGCTACAAATACTTCGTCGGAAGCGTTCGTATAATTCTGCAATTTGCCGTCGCGGCAGTAAAGAGCAGTAGCTCTGCGCGTTTCAACGTCGTTCAAAGGAGCCGAACCGTCAAGGTACAGTATCTTGAATATATCGCTGTTTGCAAACCTTACGGGTTCTCCGGTATATTTAGCCGCGCCGAGGTTTAAAGTAGCAACGTCGATATAGTGTTTGATATATAAGGTGTAGTAGTAACCTTTTCTTACGGACTCGCTGTTAATATTGACGAGATTCGTATAGTTGTTCGCGGTTACGTTAAGGTAAACGGTATATCTGCCTGCGGCGTTGGGACCGTTCACGTAATTTTCCGCCGTATAATACGTGTTGCCGCTCAAACTGCCGTTCTTAGCCGACTCAACGTTATACTGCATTGTCAATCTGCCGTAATATTTGTCGTACTGCGGCTTTGCCCAGATACCCTTGCGCTCGCCCTGAATGGTTTCTTCGTTGAGTTTGAGAGCTGGTACGCCTGCCGTGCTTGCAAACTGCACTATGCCGGGCATATATTCGACTTCGAACGAAGGTTTAACCGCCATATTGTTATAGAGGTTGCCCCATAAATCGTTTGTGCCGCTAATCTTGCCTTCCGATTTAAGTCTTCTTACAAGTTCTTCTATGCCGCATTCCTTAACTTCGAAAGTCCAGCTTACGCCGTTTTCGCCGTTACCCGGCACGTCTTTGTAATCCGCAATATAAATCGTAAGCGTATAAACGCTTGCAGGCATAGATGAGTTTATTATCTCTCCGTACATAGCATAGTTATAAACATTGGGAGCTTCCGTACCGAAGATAAGTTCGTTCTCGATTGTGAAAGTTATAAGCTGTTCTTCCATACCGTGGGTAACGGATGAAGAGAGAACAGGTTTGCCGGGCGCCTTACCGCCATAAGTCCAACCGTCGGTTAAATCGTAAATACCGCCGTTATCTCCGTCGATAAGCTGGGACGCGTCGGAAGTAACTATGTACCATACTTTTTCCACTACGTATTCGTAGCCTTCCGCCGTGCGCGTTTCGGATATTTTGATGCCGTAAGGATTATCCTGGGGAGTTACGTATTTTAATCTGTAATTGTTACCCGCAATGAACGTTGCCTTTGCCGTGTAAACGCCTGCGCTTGTTGCCTTTACGCCGACGCTTACGCCGTTTTCGCCGGTAACGATGCTACTGTTATCGTCAGCCGTGTAACTCTTAATGGCTGTGAGATAATCCGAACCCACCAAAAGCTCGATAGACCAACCTTTATTGTTATACATAAGAGAGGAAGCCGAAACGTTCACAATCTTAGGCGTTCCGAGGTCGGGATTATCCTGTTCCTGTAAATAGGGAGTATTTCCGTAGATATACAGTTTCTGTCCACCGGTAAGAGGATTTCCGCCGATAACGCCCCAATTCAGTATATCTGTAAGATTATTTTCAGTGTTCAAGTCGAGCATAACGGGTTCGACAGTATAATCTTTCTGAATATACTGCGCCGCGTCAACCGCATTGACGTCCCATTTGCCGTATTTTGCGTTGAGGTTTACTCTTATTATATAAGTACCCGCATTCTGCAACTTTTCAGGCAATTCGTCTGCTTTTCCCGCTACCGGCGTATATCCCGCTATTTCCACGGCATATCTTTCGCCGTACTGCGAAGAATTGAGTTTTCCTTCTGCGTCTTCCCAGGAATCGGCTTTAATCGCGCCCATGGGAGTGTTGGGCGAATTGGGAGTTATTACGCCATTGGCAAGTTCGAATCTCAAATCTTTGTAATCGTAGTAACGCGCATAAAGAGTTATAATACCATACTCTTTAAGCATCTCGTTCAGCTCGGTGGCAGTTACAACGCCCTCTCCTACCGTAATTTCGCCATCACTATACCAAACCGATTTCGAATAGCCGTGCTGTACGGGCATACCCGCTTCGGCGTTTTTCGTCCAGACGTTGTCGTTTTTCGTATATGTATAATCGAGACCGAAGAGTTTATATTCTATATGGTGTTCGCCCGCAGTATCGCTTTCCACTTTATAATCGCCGTAAACGAGATATACGGGAACTTCGAACGTAAGCGTTCCGTATGTATTCCACACAGATACTTTGCTGTAATTATCATACGACTCGTTGGAAGGAGCGATAAGCAAACGGTTATTTTTCGTATCGGTATCGAATAAGCCGCTTACGTCATAGTTTGAAAGAGATTTCGAAAGATAAACTATGGAGAGCTTGGTACAGCCTTTGAATACGTCCGCACCGAAAGACGTTACGCCTTCGGGAATTTCAAACACTTCAAGGGAGTTACAGTTTAAGAAAGCCTGCGCGTCCATAGTTTTAAGTCTTGAATCGTCCGTAAATTGAACGGTTTTAAGGCTCGAACAACCTGCAAAAGTCTGCTGTCCGATTTTCGTAACCGATTTGGGAATATTAATAGAAATAAGCGAAGAACAACCGTTAAACGCATAGTCGGAAAGGGTTGAAGTCGAAATTGTTTCGGCAAAAACCACTTCCGTCAATGCGGTACATCCCGCGAAAGCGTATTGATTAATTTCGATAACGTTGGAAGGTATCTTAACGGAAGTTATGTTGTTTTTGTTGAAAAACGCTCTGTTATAGATATTGTAGTTGAAACCGGTAGGAAGTTCCAGACGCGTCGCCGTGCCCGTGTAGCCTATTAAAAGCTGGGGATTTGCGCTGTTGTCGTTATAGAAAATATAGTCGCCGTTCTCGGATAAACGGGTACTTTCGCCGTTGCCGCCGTTATAGACGTACTTCACGGCGTTCTGCGAAAATACCGAAACCGCTACGTCGCCGTTAGCGCCGTTATTTGAAATTGCGTTCTGTCCCGCAACTATATTCAAATTAGAACGGTTGTCTATTTCTACAAGCCTGAGACAGCCGAGGAAAGCGTTTGAACCTATTGAACTTACGTTTTGGGGAACAGTAATTTTGTAAAGCGAAACGCACTGATAGAAAGCGTTTTCGCCTATCGTCGTAAGGTTCGACAAATCGCCGAGATTAATTTCGGCAAGCGAAGAGCAGCCGTTAAAAACGCCCGTGCCTATTGTCGTTATAGAACAGCTTTCGAAATTTACTTTCGTAAGGTATTTACAATCCGCAAATATCGAATCTTTAAATCCGTTTTCCGTAAGAGTAACGTTATTAATCTTTACTTCCTTTATATTGGTTCTGTTAAATAAAGAAGTAGGTATATAAGTAATTTTTGCGGAACTGTTGCCTATATAAACTTTTACGTTGTTGGAAGCGTTCAACCCCGCAAAAGGACTTTCCGATACGGGATTACAGTCAAGAGCGTTATAACGTATCTCTTTAAGCGAAGATGCGTTGGAGAACGCGCCGTTAGCGAGCGTTTTTACGTGTCCGGGAATAGTAACGTTTTCAAGCGCGCCGCAATTTGCGAATGCGAACGACCTGATATGCAAAAATTCCCCGTTCACAGAATGGCTTGTGGGCAGAATAAGAGTTTTTAAGTTGGAACAGCCGTCAAAAGCGTTCGAACCGATTTCTTTTAAAGCCGCGGAAGTGCTGAATCTTACTTCTGTAAGCTGTTTCTTGTTGAGAAAAGCCTTCGAAGCAATAGATTCAACCGTCGCGGGTATAACCATAGAAAAGTTATTTTCGCCTATTTTCGTAAGCGCGGTTTCCGAAAGTCCTGTAATTACAGTCTTTTTGTCGTTGTCGGAATAAGTAAAACTGTCCGCCCCGCTGATTTCGACGACGGGAGTTTCCGCCGCATAAGCGGGCGGAGTTTGTGCGAACGTGCGGACGGGTACCGCAAACAAAATGCCTGCCGAAAGGCATACCGCAGCCACCGACGCAAGAAGCGCAAACATAATCTTTTTTCTTAAACTTGTCATAATTGACTCCTTAAAGATTTTTTCCATGCGATAATCGTAATAATTCCCGCAAAAGGCAATTATCCAATATAAACATTATATCATTCAAGATTATACAATATATAAAGTAACTTGTAAAGTATTTATTTTGGAAATTTTTTGTAAATAGCGCAAAAAAAGCGGAACATTTTTCCGCGGCGACGAATAGCGGTTTATAAAAAATCACCCGCCGTCCGAAACTCGGACGGCGGGTTGAATTTATTTTCAGGTTTATTTTATTGTTTTTTTGCAAGTCCTTTCGCCACAAGCGCATCGTCGTCCTCATAGGGGAGCGCGTAAATCGAGTGGTTCGTCTTTACGTACAATACGCCGTAATCCGACATAAGAAGCGCAATAAGTTCCTTCGCAAGTTTAACTCCTTTCTCGTTTCTTATACGGAACAGACAGGGCGTAACCTGTTTAAACGCTTCCGACTGCGACGCTTTTACGGGGAACCTGCCCGCGTATTCCTGCGGTTCGAGCGCAAGATACAGACAGAGTACTTTACCGCGCATCGTCAGCGTTGCCGCATTGTTCTTACCAACGTAGAACTTTTCGTAGTTCCAGTGCATTCTCGCTTTGGTCTTTTCGTAACAGAGCAGACAGTTTTTAAGTTCGAAATACCAGACTTTTACGTCGTCGCCCGCCTGCATCAATTTAGCGGTAAAACTCTTTTTAATTCCGTCCTCGCCCGCAGCAGGCGCGGCTTCGCCGAAAGTATGTTCGATTGCCTGCTTCTCTCCTTTTTCAAGGCTCTCCTCTTCCGCTGCGGTCAGTCCGCTGTCCACGCCGTAAGTCTTTTTCGCGGAAACGCCGAGTTCCTTTGCGAGAAGTTCGGATACTATTTTCTGCGCTGTCGAAACGTCGCGGAGTTCCTGTTCGGCTTTTTCAGCCGCTTCCTTGTTTTCCTTATTGTTAAGAAGTTCGATAGTAAGCTCGGTCTGACGCTTTTCCAAAAGTTTCTGTGCGAGCTGTTCGGGAACGTTATCGTCCATCTTTATGGGTTTAAGCGCAAAAAGCACTATAAACACGAACAATACCGCCATAATCAGCATAATAGCCAAAAGTCCCGCAAACCAGCCGTAAGCCGACGAAATCAATAATGCCGTTCTCATTTGTTACCTCCGTGCAGTTCTTTGTGAACCATCTGGCGGAACCGCTGTTCTATTTTTCTTCTTCTGATAATCATAAGAGTTATGCACACGCCTGCGGCGATTGCGTCAAGCGCCGCGAACGCGATTGTTACGCCGATTATTCCGCTGAGCGAAACCGAGTCTTCCATTACGGAGAACTGGATTTCGCCGTTGAGCGCCGAGTAATTGCCCGTTTCCGCTACCGCAAAAGTTACTCTGTAAATACCAACCCCGAGTTTGGAGATTTTATCATAGTCCAGCTGTGTTTTGTTTTGGTTGGAAGTTACGACTTTGCCGTCCGAATCATAGACGATTACGGTCATCGTATCGTTGCCGTAAGCCGCGTTAGCCGTAATCTTGTTCGAGTCGGAAAACCGTCCTTCGTTCCAGCTAAGCACTTTGGGAATTTCCGCCCAACTGTTGGCAACCTTTGTAATCTCGAACCTTATGCCGTGTTCCTTTATGTCTTCAGCCGAAGTGTACTCGTTGAGTCCCGTATAGTTGTCTCCGCCCTTGACGGTTGCAAGCATATAGTAAGTTCCCGCCGCAAGTCCGCCGAGTCTTTTTTCCACGTATGCGGGGACGGTAAGGGAATTTTCTTCCTCTATAAGATTAAACGAAGTTACCGTATTTTCTCCGTTCACGAAACCGACGGGCATACCGTCCGAGTCATAGACGGATATATCCGCGGCACCGCCGAGCGCGGGAACCGCCGAAATGAGATTTACGTTTTTATTGTAACCGCCGTACGCCCAGCCGAACGCCGAAGGGGTCTCCGTCCAGTAGTTACGCGATTTGAGTACGCTGAACCGAACCGCCGTCTGCGTTTCGAGCATAGCGAAGTTAGGCGTTGAACCCGCATTACCCGCCTGTTCCGCGCGCGCATACAGGTAATATGTATTTGCGGGCAGACTGCCGAGTTTTGCGGCTATATCTGCGTTTACTTCCGTGAAGTTTTCAAGTCCTTCAACCGCGTTTTTGTGAGCGGCGTCCTTATAGATGCCGAACGTTACCGAGCCGTTGGAATATCTTGGAACGGCTGAGATTACGTTCACTTCGGGTTCGTATTCGCCGTATCTCCACTGCACGATGTTGGGAGTGGTAGTCCAGTTATTGCGCGTCGTATGGATAGTGAAAGAAATTACGGACGATAAATCCGAATAATTCGCGCTCTCGTCGCGCGTCTCCGCTTCGAGGTAGTAAGTACCCGCGTCGAGTTTCGATATAATCTCCGCCATTTCCTCGGTTACTGCCGTAAAGTTTTCGAGAAGTCCCGTATCGTCGAGGGGAATCCTGCACGCCCTGTCCTTATACAGTCCGTACGCAACCACCGCGTTTTTCGCAGGGTATGCGGGAACCGCAGAAATCACGTTTACTTCCGCGTCGTATTCGCCCCACGTCCACTGTACTATGTTGGGAGCCGTTGTCCAATGGTTCTGAACCTGTCTTACGGTAAACTGCACGCGGGTGTCGAGCGCGTCGTAGTTTTCCGTACCCGCCACGTATGCGCGGAGATAGTAATTGCCCGCGTCAAGCGAAGCAAGCGCCTCTGCGGCAGTCTGTTCCGCCGCGCCGTTCGCCATCAATCCGTTGACGGTGTAGAAACGGGAAAGGCGGGAATCCGCGAAACTTGCGCCCGCATAAACGGTAAATTCAACCTTTTCCCCCTCGCCGAAAAATGCGGGGACAGCGGAAATGAGGTTATAGCTTTGGCGGTATTCGTTCCAGTTCCAAGGGATAATGTAAGGTGAAACAGTCCATCTGTTTTCGCCTTTCAATACGTTGAAAGTATATCCGTTGTTGGGGTCTACGCCGTTGCCGAGTCCCGTAGCTCCGTCCGTTTCCGAAACGAAAGGAATGAGCGAGTAAACGCCGTAATCGAGAGTTTTAAGTTTTGCAATTACCTGTTCGGGCATATTTCCGTCTTCGTCAAGCGCGAACAAGCCTTTATTCTTTTCGGTATTAGAACCGCCGACGGGCAAACCTTCGTAATCGTCGAAAAGTATTTCTTTGTCGATTTTGTTTCCTTTTCCGTCAGTCAGGTGCCAGAGCATAAATTTAAGCGTTTCGTTGCCGTAAGCCGCCTTACCCGAAATTCTGTTTATTGCGGGGTCGAATTCGCCCCACTTCCAGCTTACGAGGTTGGGCGTTATCTCCCAATAATTTTCCGCCTTTTCGGGAGCGGGTTCGGTAGGTTCTTCCGCTTCGTCCACGCGCGGCAAAGCCGCGTCGTCAGCATAGACTGAATGCGAAGTGAATAGCCAAAGTCCGAAAACAAGGCAAACGGAAAGGAGCGCGGCAAGTACCGCGGCGATTTTTCCGCCGACCGTAAAAGATTTCTTTCTCATGGGCAGTTTCTCCTTATTGCTGTAATGCGCGCCGCGCCGCGCAAATCACCCGATTTGCCGAGCAAGGCGTTAAAGACAATATTTCGAGTTTATTCTATCACTTTTTCAACCGAAGTGTCAAGGGATTTTAAAAATTAATAAAATTAGCAGAAAAAGGTTATTCCGCCCGTTGCCGAAGCAACGGGCGGAATTTATTGCATTATATATTATTGTAAAATGCGGTATTTTTAAGCGGCAGGCGAAAGCGTCGCAAAATATAGGGTTGCGGGGTTGTTCTTTTCGATTGCATAAGTTCCCGCTTCGAGTTCCACGGTTATTACGTTGTCTCCGCCCTCGGGCGCGCTCGTGTAATTGACGCCCCCTATCTTCACTTTTTTGCCCGCGTCTTTGAGATATAGCTTTAAAACCATTTTGGTTTGTATTGTAAACTCTATTTTTGTTCCGTCTTCGAGTTTAAGTCCCGAAGCAAGCTGTCCGCCGTACGCGTTTACAACTTTCGCAGAGCCGTCCTGATTTTGCTTTGTACCCGTGCTCACGAAAACTTCGTTCGAAGGCGTACCGCCGAGGAAAGTGCAGGTTATATTGTTTTTCTTGATTTCTTCGTATACATGCATAAGTTCCGCGTACTTAGCATTTTCTTCCTCTGAAAGCGCGGCTTTCTGCTCCCCGTCCAAACCGTTGTAAAGTCCTTGAAGCGCTGCGCCGTCCGTCAAAGTCACGTTCTCAGCCGTAACCGCGCCGAGCGCGTCCTTAAACTCAAACAATTTTTCGTACCGGGCGAGTTTTTCAAGCGCGCTTTCAAGTTTTTCCACGTAGGAACGTTCTATTTCCGCCCTGCGTTCTTCGCCGAAATTTTCGTACGTTTCATACGCCGCCGAATAATCCCGTTTCGCTTTTTCTATCGCCGCCCTGTCCGAAACGCCGAGCGTCGAAACGTCGACGAGCGCGTCCACGGTATTTTTGAAGTTTGTTACGGCAAACGCCGCATAAGCGTTCTCCGCGGCGAACAGAACTTCAACGTTTGTTACCATTGCTTTCTGTTCGGCTGAGAGCGAATTGTATGCTTTTTGCGCCGCCGTGATTTTGTCGCCCGACTCCTGCGTTATTTCGCCGAGCGCGTCAATCAGTGCGATAACCGCGTCCGCCTTTAATTTATCGAGCGTATTTACTGCTGTTTCGAGTTTTGCTTTGAGCGCGGCGTCGAAATTCGCCCTCTCGCTTTCAAGTAATCCGCTGTACGCCGTCTGCGCCTCATGAATAAGCGCCTCGCTTTCGACGGTAACGTTTTCGGGAATTGCGCTGATGGCGTCTATTGCCGCCTGAACGCGGAGCGCGGAAGATTCCGCAGTAGACGCAAACGAAAGCGCGGAAATTATAGACTCTTTATCTTTCTGCCCCGAAGCTATAAAGTAAGTGCCCGCGGGCAGTTCCGCAACGAAAGTGCCAGTAAACTTCGACGCCCACACTTTGCCGTCCGCGCCTACGAATTCGGGCGCGCCGTCTCCGCTTGCGGAAGTCGTAGTCACCGTGACAACCGCTCCGCCCGCAGGAACCGTAAAGGTGATTATTTGTCCCTTGCCCTTTACCGTTCCGCCCGAAGCGCCCGTAAGTCCCCTGAAAAGCACGCCGTTCACTTCGGTATCGTCTTTGGCGGCAGGAAGATTAATAACAGTTTCCCCCGACTCGGCAAGCTGAATCGCCTTAGATGGAACGTACTTGTTAAAAGCAATCTCTTCGGCGGATTTGCCGAAGCCGTTCACGCCAGCGTTTTGCATAACCTTGACTCTCGCCGTTAGCGCGTCGTCAAGCTCGCAGTCGCTCTTTTGGTTTACTTTGTCATAGTAGAACAATGCAGGGTCCGTATCGAACTTACTGTAATCGATATTCTCCGCAATAAACTTGCAGGAGTTTGCAACCGTTTCGGTTCTGCTGTTCACATGCGTAGACGCGTCGCCGTTGAAACAAGCGTAATAAACGTTATTCCAGGACTTAGCCGCACTGCCGCCGCCCTCGCCGCCGTCCTCGACAACCGATTTACAGCCGTCGTAATAGTTGGCTTCCATAAAGATATAGGTTGCCGCCCTCATAGAAGTAACGTAGCTTAAAGCGGGTTTCGGCGTCGCCGACATATCGCCCGAAATGTAGTTATTGTAGAAATGAATGTTTGCGCGCCTTGCAAGCGGCTGACGCGCGCCGCAGTTATTCCACCAGTTGTGGTGCATAGTCACGTCGTACGTAACGGAGCTCTTCGAAGAACCTACAAGATTCGTCTTGTGACAGTCGGCGAAATAATTGTAAGACAGCGTATAATATCTTCCGCGTTTGAAATCGCAACTTCCGTCGCCCTCCGCCTTATCGCTTTCGGCGGGGTCTTTACAATACCCGGGTTTGAATACGTTGTTATGTATCCAGCACCTCTGTACGGGCGAAACGAGAGGAGAAGACGGGTCTGCGTCGCCCGAAGTTATGCTTCCCGTATTAGGGTCTACCTTCGAACCCTGCGTGCCCTCCATACCTATTGCGTCCTCGGGATAATGTTCGAACGTTATATTTCTCACCTCGAAACCTTTGCCCGCTTCGTAATTTGTTTTATGGAGATTGTCGTTGGAAACGAAATGCACGCCCCAACCGTACATACCCGCGCTTTCGCCTATGCCCTCGATAGTGAGATTTTTAGCGTTAGTTATGCGCGCCATTCTGCCGTTATCGCCGACAGAACCGCCGTTTTCGGTAGAGTTGTATGCGGTAAGTCCCTCGATAAGACTCTTGCCCGCGTCCTCTTTTGCGGGCGAAACTTCCGCGTTAACGTTGTCGAGAATACGCACCGCAACCGCGCCGTAAGTAAAACTGAGTTTCTGAATGCCGTAATTTTCTCTTGCCGCGTTGTTCTCGTATCCCCTGTTGTTGAGGATATAGCCTATTCCCTTATGCCCGTTCCAAAGATATTGCGAAATATCTTCCTTTACCAAACCGTTTTCGGTATTCTTGTAAACGTAATCCGAAATATCGTTCTTGTTCGCGTCCGTAACGTATATGACGAGCGCGCCGTCTTTCAACGAACCGTCGTCGTTATACGCGCCCACTCCGTCCGAATAATTGAAATGCGCATAACCCGAACGGTCATAGGCGGCTACCGAAATGTTCTTTACGAGCATATCCGAATTGCCGTTTGTTATTTTAAGTTCGTAAATTCCTTCGTTAAGTCCTACCGCGTCTACGCGGGCAACGCCGCCGTTAAAACGTATGAGATTTTCGTCAAGCTCCAACCACTTGGTTGAGCCGCTCTCGCGATAGTACGCTTTGACGCCTTTAATGCCGTCCGCTTTCCATTCGGCGTAAAGGCTTTCGGAATAACCGCCCGCCGCCGAAATATTCTCGGGCAACTCAATCGGCTTTTCTTCCGTAACCCGCGTTTTACAGACTGAACATACGCCCTTTGAGTCTACGTTGTGCGCCGCCATTTCCGAAACGATTTGATGCCCGCATTCGGCAGACTTCCAATGGTTTAACTTGTCGCTTGACCACTCGTGCGAAAATATATGTCTGTGATTTCCCTCGGGGCGGACGAAACCGCAGAAACAAAGTCCGTCGGAATCGTATTCATGCCTTGCTATATCCGTAACCACGTCGTGTCCGCAAACTGCGGCGTGCCAGTGATTCAGTCCGTCGTTTACCCAAGCGCTCGTATTGAAACGGTGGGTATGTTCGCCCTGTTTGACGTACCCGCACACCGTGCAGGCATTATCCGCGCCGTACGTATGCGGAGCAATGTCCCTTACGATATTATCGCCGCATTCGGAAGAATGCCAATGGTTGACTTCGCCCTTAGACCAAACCTGCGAAAACGTGTGCGTATGCCCGTCGGCGGCATATGCCGTACCGGCGTATCCGCCCGCAACCCCGCCGAAAGCCGAAACGGCTATAACGGCGGCGGAGATTGCGGCGGCAAATGTTTTTTTCATTAAATTTTCCCCTTATCATCCAAAAAAATCCAATCCGTCAGCATCTTTTTAAAATGCTTTAAGGCGTATAAGTTACTTCGATACCGTAAAGATAAACGGTGTTATCCGTGCACAGATAATATTTTACGCCGCCCGTTAAGGTTACTGTCGCAGTACTTAAAGTTTTGACGACAGTCGCAGTAGCTACCGAACCGCCGACAACGGAGGCGTCCGTAATACTGTTTGTAGTTTTCGTCGCAATAAACATACTTCTTCCCGTCGAACCGGAAGCCATTTCAAATTTTACCGTAGCTTCACCCGAAACGCCCGTCAAATCGATTTCTATGTAGTTGGGCGTGCCGGCAGTCGTAGCCGTCGTTTTACCGCCCAAACTTACGCCGTTGCCTAAGCCTCCTCCGACAGATTTGATAGCCGCGCTCCCGTGCCCGATATTCAGGTTAATTATGCCGTTAAAACTCTTTGTTCTGAAATTTTCGGCAGTAAGATTTGCATCAATATTTGTGCTGTTGAAACCTATTGTAACCTCGTTAGGCAAATCTTCGAACTCAACTATCGCAACCGTTACTTCCTCGTTCAATGCGTCCTCGAACGGGAAAGCAGTCGCGCCGTCGTCCATATAGTAGCATTTTACACGCTTGCCTTCGGGTATTTTACCATTGTCTTTAAGCGTCTTTGTCAACTGTTCGGCAGTGACCGTGCCGCCCTTCAAAATTTGCCCGACTGTTGTAAGCAAATTACCTCCCATATCGTTTATTTCCAACGAAACGTATTCGATTGAAGATGAATCGATAGTGAAACCGACAATCAAATTCTTTGTTGCTATAACATTGTTTTTACTGTCTACGATATAGTCGTATTTATATTCGAACGAATATGCTATTTTACCTTCCTGCGTTTCACTGTCAACGGAATATCTTTCGTCGCCAAGAACGGGAAGCGTAACCGTGAGCGCGTCGTGCGCCGCATTCGTACGGCAAACAAGATTTACCGAACCTTCATCCGACGCGGTGGGAAGAGTTAAACTTTCACCGTCGGTAACGTAGTCGTGTCCCACGGGAAGAGTTACGGTAGAGCTTGCGGTAATGATATTCGCACCGTCTGCGGTAGACGAATATCTGCCGTAGTTAGAGTAATAACATTCGATATTGCCCGCAGTAACGCAACCTGCCGCAGTAGCTTCCGTTTTTTCGAAAGTTTCTTCGAACTCGTTGTAAATTATTGCAAGATAGAATACGTTCGCGCTCTTGTCGCCGTTTATAAGATAAGTACCCTTATCGGCTTCGAACAGTACAACGCCCATTTTCGATACGGTGTTATTACTTGTTCCCGTTTCGTTTTTGCCTATTATCACGCCGCCGCACCCGAGAGGTTTCGAATCGATTACCGTCTTTTTATCCGTATTCATCAGACGCATAGTAACTTCTACGCCGTCCGTTCCGCTGTATGCGTAAACGAGAATTTTAGCCTTAGCCGCCAATTCAACCTGCAAGAACTTACTGCCCGAACTGTTAAGTTTCAAACGGTTCGTCGCGTTTACCGTCTGTCCGTTGAATACGAACGATTTGGAGTTGTTTTCGACAGTCAGCGCGCCAACGGCTTTAACGCCGTCCGCAATAACCGCGCCGTCGCTGAGCGTTCCTACCGCTACCTTGCTCATATCCAATACTAAGTCGTCATAGTGTAATTCGCGGAATTTGGCTGTCAACGTTAAATCAGCCGTAACCGCTTCGTTTTCGAAATCGTAAGCTAAATCCGCGTTTTCAGCGAACCAACCGAGGAATTCGTATCCGTCGAGCGAGGGAGCCGCGGGCGCGTTCATATATGCGCCGTCGCGCACCGTCTGAACGGCGGGAACGGTAATTTCGTACTCGCCCTTAGAGAAAGTAACTTTATGCAATTTAGTCCATACAGCCGTATAAGTCGTATCAGCCGTGATTACCGTATCTTCCGTAAGTTTATCTTCGCCGTCGTACCAACCGTCGAAAGCGTAACCGTCCCTCGTAACTGCGGGGATATTTTCAATAGTCGTTCCGTCCTCGACTCTTAACGGCTCTACTTCGATTTCGCCCTCGGATTCAAACGTTACGTTCCAGAATACCAAGGAGTCGGAAATCCATTTGGCGGTATAAGTTACGTCTTCCGTGACTAACGTATCCTCGGTAAGTTTCACGCTTCCGTTATACCATCCGTCGAAAATGTAACCCTCTTTTGCGGGTACTGCGGGTAAAGTTAAGGTAGAACCGTATTTCGCCTTGACGGGTTCTGCTTCGGGAGTTCCGCCCGCCACGTCGAACGTTACCGTATATTCGTTAATCTGCCATTTAGCCGTAAAGGTTACGTCCGCGGTGATTACCGTATCTTCCGTAAGTTGTTCTTCGCCGTTGAACCAACCGAGAAGCGTGTGTCCCGTTTTGTTCAGCGCGTTGAGTTTTGCAATGACTGCGGCGCTTATTTTTCCGTTTTCTATAACGTCTTCCGACTCGATTTCCTCTTCGCCGTTTACAAAAGTTACCCTGTAAACCACTTCGTCGGGATTCGTCAGCGTCCACTGCGCGGTAAGCGTAATATCAGCCGTTACGGGAGTTTCGAAATTATATTCCGCTCCGTCCGCATCAACCCATTTGACGAACGTATAGTGTTCGCGCGCGGGGTCTGCGGGTTTAACGGCTTTTCCGCCCTCGGCTATAAGCTGCGCCTGCATTTCGGGATTTTCGAATTCGCCGCCGTCCAAATCGAACGTTACGGTATATTTATTGACTTCGGGCGCGGGTTCTTTCCACTTCGCCGTAAGGGTTATATCGGAGGTTATAACGGTATGTTCGAAATCGAAAGGAGAAGTCGCTCCGTCCGCATACCAACCGTCGAACAGCTTACCGTCAAGCACGGGGTCTGCGGGTTCCACTGCTTTTCCGCCCGCCATTACTTCCTGTGCGGGAACTTTGCTTGCGCCCTCGCCCGTAACGAAAGTAACTTCGTACTTCGTCACCTGTTCGGGGTCTGCAACCCATTTAGCCGTAAGGGTTATATCTCCCGTAACTGTTTCCGTTTCGAAATTATATACCGTTCCGTCGGGTTTAAGCCAACTTTCGAGTCTGTGTCCGTTCTTTACGGGGTTGTCGGGTCTGACTGCTTTGCCGTTCTTTTTGACGAGTTGCGAAGCAAGTTTGCCGTCCGTCCAAATCGCGCCTGCGCCCGCATTGAAAGTTACGGTGTATTCCACGGTAGGGTCTACGGGTTCGGAAGGATTCTTTTCATACGCGAACACGCCGCCGACTCTGATAGTCTGTACGGACGCTTTTATGGAATAATTACCCGCTTCGAGCGTCTTTTCCACAAATGTATAGTCGTCATCGTACATAGACGCGTCGCCGCCGACTCCCACTTTGAGCGTCTCTTTTTCCGTTCCGCCTTTCTTGAATACATAGGTATAAACGGGTTCCGCTATACCCTCTTTATATATGCTTATAGTTCCTATTTGTCCCTCTTGGACGATTGAGCTGTTCGCACCGCTCTTCGCTATAAAACTGACAGCGTTCTGTTCGCCCGTGAGAGAGAACGAAATTGTCTTTTCTTTTTGCAGACTTATATTTCCCTTTTCGAGTTTAAGTCCGTTCTGTTCGTTTTCGAAGTAAACGCCCTTTTCATACGTAAACTTGCCGACGGTTATGTTTGCCGTGGTCTTGTTTGCGCTCGAATTGAAAGCCGAAACCGAGCTGTCGGTAAAGTCAGCCTGCGTCTTTTTCCACTCGGAGGGAACAACTTCACCGCCCTCTTCCTTATAACCGCAGACAGAGCATGCGCCGTCCGTTCCGCTCGCATCGTGCGCCGCCGCTTCGTGTTTTTCCGTAGGCGCAGGGCAAGCCGAATCCGTACACAGTTTATAGTGCTGTTCGGGGTCGGTATTCACCCAGTTGCCTAGCGTATGGGTATGCTCGGGAGTTACGGGAACTTTTACCCACTTTGCATATAAAGTAAGGTTGCCCGTGACTGCCTTTCCGAAATCATATTCATTGCCGTCTGTACAGCCTTCGTCCGTGTACCATGACGAGAAAGTATAACCGTTATAGACGGGGTTCTCCGGTTTTGTTGCTGTTTTGCCGCTTTCAATCTGCTGTGCGGCAACGGCGCTGCCTTCGCCCGTAACGAACGTTACCGTATAATAGACAGTCTCAGGCTGCTTGTTCTTTTTACAAGCGGCAGAGAAAACCGATACGGACAACGCTACAATCGTTAAAAAAACGAACAGCAGTCTTGCCAGTTTGTTTTTGCTCATATTCCCTCCAAAAAAATCTCTTTGACGGAAACGCCGTATTAAGTTGTACGAACTATCCAAAAAAAATGACGATTTTCGTCTTTTATATAATATCACGCATTCGCGCGAATGTCAATATGATATTTATAAGTAGTTTCAAATTTTGTTAAATATTTACAGCTCGTATTTAATTTTTTGTTAAAATTTAAAAAACCGTTTTTTCGCACCCGAAATCATAACTACGTGTGCAACACGTAGTATGCACAAACCCTAAAAAAGCACGGTACCGCAAATGCGTTCATTCTTTCGTCATTGCGAGCGTAGCGCGGCAAT
>CAMXOH010000005.1 GCA_947245485.1 uncultured Clostridia bacterium
CCGAGCGTAGGCACGCTGTCCTCGCCGTAAAGTTTACCGTTTTCGTCGATTAAAATACCCTTTATGGAAGTGCCGCCTACGTCTATACCTATATATAAAGACATAAAATTCCCCTTATTCGTTATTTATATACCTATTATAACCGCTGTCCGCCGTTCTGTCAAGATTAAAAAAACGCGCCGAAGCGCGTTTAACGTTTTTATTTACTGCCGGTGGAGCCGAAACCGCCCGCGCCGCGCTCCGTCGAGGACAGTTCGTCCGACAAAACGAACTGCGCCGTAACGTAAGGCGCAATGACGAGCTGTGCAATTCTCTCGCCCGCCGAAACCGTCTGCGGAATTTGGGAATGGTTATGAAGGGCGACTTTTACTTCGCCGCGATAGTCGCAGTCAACCACGCCGACTTTGTTTGCGGGGGCAAGTCCCTTTTTGGTTGCAAGCCCGCTGCGCGCGTAAATGAGTCCCGCATAACCGACGGGCAGTTCGAGGGCGATGCCCGTAGGTATAACCGCCGTAGTATGCGGCTGAATTTCCAAATCGCCGTCAAGGCAAGCGTACAAGTCCGCGCCCGCGGCAAATTCACTGCCGTAAGAGGGCACAACCGCGCCCGCGTTTAGTTTTTTGAACGCAACTTTCATAGCCGTTTTCATAGCGTACTCCTTTTTAAATTACGGTTTTTTCGTCCCAAAGAACCAATTCGTCCTTTTTAAGCGTAGGTTTCATAAGTATTATGCGCTGATTGGACGAACCGCGGAACAGAAGATTTAAATCTTTGAGTTCTTCGACGAATTTTCCGTCCACCAAAACGTCAAGCGTCTTTAACATACGCATTACCGTCTTTATTTCGCACTTCTTGCCCGTAAGCAAGTCCGCCTCATAGTCGTTGCCCGTAAAGCACCATATGGACTTGTCGGGGTACTGTGCGCGCAGTCTTTCCAAAAACGGCGCAAGCACCGCGGCGTTCTCGGGTTCGAACGGTTCGCCGCCCAAAAGCGTAAAACCCTTTATGTGTTCGGGTTGCATTCCCTTAATTATCGCGTCCTCGACTTCGCGCGTGAAAGGTTCGCCGTAGCCGAAGTCCCAAGTTTCGGGATTGAAACAGTTTTTGCAATGATTGCGGCATCCGCTTACGTACATCGACACGCGCACGCCGGGTCCGTTGGACACGTCAAACCATTTGATTTTAGCGTAATTCAATATAATTTCCTCTTTATCAATTTTTAATTTGGAAAATTCGGAACTGCAAATTAAGAATTATTTTAATTTTTAAACAGCGTAGATACAGGCAAGGCAAGGAAAGCGAGTACTTTCAGAAAGAGCGTACACAAAAGTACGCGACTTGTGAAAAACACAGCTTGACAAAGCATTGCGAAGCATATACGGTAAACAGCGTAGATACAAGCAAGGCGAGGAAAGCGAGTACTTTCAGAAGGAGCGTACATAAAAGTACGCGACTTGTGAAAAACGCAGCTTGACAAAGCATTGCGAAGTATATACGCTGTTTAGGTTTATAAGTGGAGAACGCGGGATTTAATTTCCTTGGTCTTTCCGACGTTCCAGAAATTCTCACCCAGATAACCGCACGTGCGGCGGGTTACGTTCATTTTGCGTTGGTCTTTGTTGTGGCAAACGGGGCATTCCCATTCGTTATCGTCGTTTATGATAATTTCACCGTCGAAACCGCACACGTGGCAGTAATCGCTCTTGGTGTTGAACTCCGCGTACTGGATATTGTCGTAAATGAACTTGACGACGTCCTCTATTGCGGTGAGATTGTGGCGCATATTGGGAATTTCAACGTACGAAATCGCGCCGCCGGAAGAAATTTTCTGGAACTGGCTTTCAAACGTGAATTTGGAAAACGCGTCTATATCCTCGCGCACGTCTACGTGATAGCTGTTAGTGTAATAACCCTTGTCGGTTATATCCTTAATGGTGCCGAATTTAGCTTGGTCTATTCTCGCAAAGCGGTAGCAAAGCGACTCTGCGGGGGTGCCGTAAAGCGCGAAACCGATATTGGTTTGCTTCTTCCACTTCTCGCAGTGTTCGCGCAGTGTCTGCATAACCTTGACGGCGAACTCCGTTCCCTTAGGGTCGGTATGCGATACGCCTTTCATAAGTTTTGTAACTTCGTAAAGTCCTATATAGCCGAGCGAAATGGACGAATAGCCGCCGTAAAGATATTTATCGATTGTTTCGCCGGGTTGAAGTCTTGCAATCGCGCCGTACTGCCAGTGGACGGGCGAAACGTCGCTCGTAACGCCTTTAAGTGCGTAGTGGCGGCACATAATCGCTTCGAAGCAGAGCTGTAATCTCTCCTCGAAAAGTTTCCAGAACTGAGCCTCGTCGCCGTTTGCGATAATGCCGATTTGGGGAAGGTTTATGGAAACGACTCCCTGATTGAATCTGCCCTCGAACTTGTAATTTCCGTTTTCGTCCTTCCAAGGCGACAGGAACGAACGGCAACCCATAGGCGAGAACACGTTGCCCTCGTAATTTTCGCGCATCTTCTTAGCGGAAATATAGTCGGGATAAAGGCGCTTGGACGAGCATTTAACGGCAAGTTTGGTAAGATAGTCGTACTTTCCGCCTTTAAGACAGTTGTTTTCATCCAATACGTAAATGAGTTTGGGGAACGCAGGCGTTACGTATACGCCCTTTTCGTTCTTTATGCCCTCGTAACGCTGTTTTAAAATTTCCTCTATAATCATAGCGTTTTCTTCGATATACTCGTCTTTTTCGTCGAGATAGAGGAAAAGCGTCACGAACGGCGACTGTCCGTTAGTCGTCATAAGCGTGTTAATCTGATACTGTATCGTCTGCACGCCCGCTTTCAAGGATTCCATAAGGCGCATATCTACGAAGCGCGCCTTCGTTGCCGCGTCCAAAGAATCGCCGAACTGCTCCTCGCACTGGCTGATATACTTTTCCTTGGTGCGCCTTAAATATTTGCCGAGGTGCGCGATATTTACCGACTGTCCGCCGTACTGGGAAGAAGCAACGGATGCTATTATCTGCGTGGTAATGGTGCAAGCCGTTTGAAACGACTTGGGACTTTCAATCATTTTACCGTTCATTACGGTGCCGTTTTCAAGCATATCCTTAATATTTATAAGACAGCAGTTGAAAATGGGTTGAAGGAAATAGTCCGCGTCGTGGAAGTGTAAAATACCTTCGTCGTGCGCCTTGGATATTTTTTCGGGCAGAAGAATGCGGCGCGTCAAGTCCTTGGAAACTTCGCCCGCAATAAGGTCGCGCTGGGTGGAAGCCGTACGCGCGTTTTTATTGGAGTTCTCCTCCATTACGTCCTTATTGTCGTTTTTAATGAGCGCGAGAATGCTCTCGTCCGTGGTATTCGCTTTACGGATGAGCGCGCGCTCGTAACGGTACAGAATATAGGCTTTCATAAGCTGGAACTTCTGCATTTCCATTAGCTTTTCTTCAACCATATCCTGAATCGCTTCAACGAGAATACGGGGTCTGCGGCGCGAAGCTATATCGTTGACGATTTCGTCTATTTGGGCGTCCGTAGCGCGGTCTTCCGCGTCTACCGCTTCGTTGGCTTTTTTAATAGCCACAACGATTTTGCTTTTATCGAACTGTACCGTAGAACCGTCGCGTTTGATTACTTTCATATTCATCCTCCGAAAAGTCGTTTACCGTGGGTAGGTTTTTATAATACCATATATTTTGTGGTTTGTCAACACCGAACACACTATATATTGTGTATTTTACTTAACTCAATACAATCTTCTATAACGACAACGATACCAAGTATAGTACAACGCACGGGTAAAGTCAAGTTTTGCGGCACAATATCTTGTATGTTATTTTTTAACTGTCACACCACATATTGTGTATGAACGAAACAAACAAAAGAGCGTAAAAGTGAAAATTTTTAGTATAAATTAACGAATAAAGCGTATGCCGCGCTTTAAGTTGCAAATTAATTTCACAAACTCCCGATTGACAATGCTATGCGCTAATGCTAAACTGTAAGTATAATGAAAATATTCAAACTGTTATTCAGCAAAATCTTCGTATCCGCGCTCGCGCTTCTTTTCCAGACGGGCGTGTTTATAGCCGTTTTGCTGTTTTTCGAAGTATATATTCCTGTATTTCAGATTTTTTCGGCGGTATTCTCGGTGCTTGTCGTCGTCGGAATTATAAACAAGAAAGAAAGTCCCGAATTCAAACTGCCGTGGCTGTTTATAATTTTGGTTCTGCCGTTCTTCGGGTTGGTGGTGTACTGTATGTTCGCCAACTCAAAAATGTCTACGGGACAGCACAAAAGAATGGTTGCCATTGCCTGCCGATGTAAACGGTACGCCGAGCTTACGCAAAACGAAAACAAGAAAATTTTCGAAGAGCTCGGCGAATACGCGGGCGCGGAAAATTACCTAAGAAGAAATTCTTTCACGCGCGGACACCGCGGCAACGAAGCGGTTTACTTCCCCGACGGACGCGCGTTCTACACAGACCTTCTTTCCGAGCTTGAAAAAGCCGAAAAATTCATATTTATGGAATACTTCATAATAGAGCGCGGCAAGATGTGGGACGGCATTTTGGAAATTCTTTTAAGGAAAGTCAAAGAGGGCGTAGAAGTCAGGGTAATGTACGACGATATAGGCACGGCGGGACTGCTTAAAAGCAACTACCACAAAAAGCTATCAAAAGAGGGAATAATCTGCCGCAAGTTCAACCCCTTCCGCCCCGTCGTATCGGGAATACACAATAACAGAGACCACAGAAAAATAACCGTCATAGACGGAAAAACCGCTTACACGGGCGGCATCAATTTAGCAGACGAATATATAAACGAAGTTGAGAGGTTCGGGCACTGGAAAGACGTTGCGCTAAGAATACGCGGTTCAGCCGTGGGCAACTTCACCCAAATGTTTTTACAGATGTTCGATTCCGCAAAGGGTTATGAAGAGGATTACGGAAAATATCTCGGCGCGGAATACGAAGTTTACGGCGGGGAAGGAATAGTACACCCGTTCGGCGACGGACCCAAACCCTTTTATACCGAGCAAGTCGGCGCAAACAATTATCTTAATATAATCAATTCCGCAAAAAACTATGTTTATATCGCCACTCCCTATCTGATACCCGACCACACGCTTATCTCCGCGCTGAGAAACGCGGCTATGCGCGGGGTAGACGTTAAAATCATTACGCCGCACCGCCCCGACAAAAAAATCATTTTCAATATGACGCGCTCGAATTATAAATATCTTTCCGAGGCGGGCGTAAATATCTATGAATACGTTCCCGGTTTCATACACGCCAAAACCGCCGTCGCCGACGGAAAAATAGCGTTCGTCGGAACGGTAAACCTCGATTACCGCAGTCTCGTTCACCATTACGAATGCGGCGTAACCCTTTTCGGAACGCCCTGCATAAAGGATATCAAAACCGATTTCGACGAAACGCTCGCGCTCTCGCAAAAAATAACCAAAGACAATTTTAAAATGGGATTTATCGCTTCGCTTATAAACTCCGTTCTCAATCTGTTCTCTCCGATGCTTTAATTAAAATTTTAAGGCGGCAACGAGTTTTTCGTTGCCGCCTTACTTTTAAATGAATTTTCCGAGTTCGCTCAAATCGAGTTTCCATTCGGGAACCGAGTTGCGCCGCCTATGTTCCTCGTTGGCTCTGCCCAACGCTTTTCTGTACTCCGCATAGGAACAGCCGTTAACCTTCATAAAGTGCGCCGAAGCGCGCGCCTCTCCGCCCAAAAGCTGGGTTCTGCCGATATGTATGACTTCGTGACAGTCTCTGCAAACGGCTGAAACTTCTTTTAACTTCTGTACTCCGTTTTTCTCGTCGTATTCCCATCTTTCATGCGCTTCGAGCCGTCTTGACGGCGCGCCGCAAACCGTGCATTTCCCGTCCGCACGGGCATAAGCCTTGCGCCTTACCGCATCCCATTGCGCGGGAGTTAAAATGCTTCTTAAATTACTGTACCAGCAACTGTCGGGCACAAGTTCGAAATCAAGTTTCATAATCCGTTCTCTATTAAACCAAAGGCTAAAAAAAGAAAAGCCGTTTCCGCTCACTTTACGGCAAACCGCGGAAACGGCGCTTCATTATTATTTAAGTTTAAACTGCATTACAACCGGATTGTGGTCGCTGTACGCATAGTGCGTTTCAGTCGTCTTTACGGAAACCACTTCCACGTTATCGGAAACGATAAACCCGTCTATTGTAGTCGTAAAGTTCACGCCTTCCTCGTACGGAATATCCGCGCCGCGGCAGGTTGCGCCGTCTTTATCCGCGGCAAGGCGGAGTCCCGCGGCAAGGTCGCTGTTGTGCAAAACCGAATTTTTTACCCAATCGGGCGTTTTCTGCTTACTTTCAAAATGCGATAAAGCCTGTTCATCGCTCTCGAAATAATCCGCTATAAGGCAGTGATTGAAGTCGCCGCCCGCAACCACGTAATTGCCCTTTGCGTATTCCGCCGCAAACACTTCGTTGAGCATTTCGAGTTGGCGCGCGCGGACTGTTCCGCCCTCGTCGTAAGCCGACATATGAAGATTGACGAGCACAAGTTTTTTTGCGCTGTTTTCAACGGGCAGATAATGCACCGAAAAACACCTGTCCAAATCGAACAGTTTATCTATGAACTTATCAGTCAGCGGGAACGAACGGCGCACCGCGCTTTCAACCGCATACTTCGAAAGAGTGACAATGCCCGCCTTCGTCGTGCCCATAGGGTCGTTAAACGGATATAACAGCCACGCCGTGTGGAAGTTTTCCGCATACGTTGAAGAATAACCCGCAAAAGCCTGTTCTATGCTGCCGCGCATATTGATTTTATAACTTCTGTCGGCTTTTTCGTCCGCTTCCTGAAAGAGATAAAAGTCCGCGTTTGCATTTTTAGAAACGGAAATCTGCCCGTCCACGTTCTTTTGCACGTCGGCTTTGTTCATCCCTTTGGCGTATATGCCCGCCACTTCTTCCCCCGTATCCATAACTCCCGTATCCATAAAGAAAGAATACTCGGGAGAATATGCGCCGAAACCGAGATTGTAAGTCATTACCGACAGAGTTTCGCCGGCGGCAACGGTTTTTTGTTCCGCGCCAGATACTTCGAGCGTAATACCGTCGTCGATTCTGTAATACTGACACGCAACGTACCCGACGTAACCGCCGACAAGCAGTACCGCCGCGCCAATTAACGAAGCGAGCGAAATCGCCGTAATTTTCAAAATTCTTTTAGCATTCATAAGCAGATTATACACGAACGCAAACGATATTTCAAGGGGGTATTTGCAAATAAACCGAACGAATTACGTTAAAAACGCGATTTCGGCAAACAGTCGGTTCCCGTTCAAGGCAAAATGGGCGCAAACAGTTGACTGTCGGCGGTAAAAAGGATTAAAATATCGATATGGCTACATTAAAAGGCGATTTAAAAAAATGGAAGCGGGGCGAACTTGCGGGGGTATTCGCAACCGTTTACTGCGGAATAACGGTTATTTTATTTGCCGTATGTTTTACGGTCGGTCGGCTCAACGGCATAAAAGCTCTCGAACTTGCCGCGCTGATTTCCGCGCCTATACTTCTTATCGCAGGCATTATAGTCGCCGCGTTCTGCAGTTTGAAATTCGGCGGCGCGCTCGACAGAGCCGTTAAGGACTACGTATTGGAAGTCTGCATCGAAAACGCGGCTTCTTTCCGCGCAGAAAAAAACAGCATTACTTTCTATATAGCTATGGAAGGAAACGCAATAGTTTTGCAAGTAAATAACTACAAGGAAAAAATAGTATTCGATTTTACGCCGCTCGGCAAACTTTCGCTACTACGTAAAATAAGTATTCTGAACGAAATAGAAACACGACTGTGCGTAACTTTCTGCCGTCTTTACGACAGAGGCTCGGCTTATACCGAAGTGGGTTATGCCGAACGGGCGGGCACCCGCCGAAAATCGGGGAAAACCGTCTACATAATAAAAGACGGCAAACCCGACGAAAGAGCGTATAAACAATATTTAAAGAATAAATAATAATCCACCCGCTATGCGGGTGGTATTTCATTTTCGGGCAATAAGCCCTAATCACTACCGACTGCGCACAAGTGCGCGTATTTTAGACCTGCCTGTCATGCATCATCTTGCTACCCGTCATCGGGTACCGTCATTGCGAGCCTACTTGTTGGCGCGGCAATCCAGACGTAATGCATTATTTTTACGTAACAAACACTTTCGTTTATAGTTGTTTCTTCTGGATTGCTTCACTGCGTTCGCAATGACGGTTCGTGTATAATATTACGCCAAGTTAATACAAACGTTAATCTGTAATTTAGCCGAATACTCGTCATTGCGAGAGAGCAACGCGAACGCGGCAATCCAGTCATTTTGTTCGTCTTTTCTGGATTGCTTCACTGCGTTCGCAATGACGTTCGTTAATTTACACGATTTAAATTTCTTTTTCGCTGATTTTCTGCTCACAGGCAGTAGCCTCATCAGAACCCCGCCACTATGGCGGGGTTTTCGTTTACACAATAAAAAAGAGGAGATTCAGTTCTCCTCTTTTTCCTCTTCCAAAAACTGTTTGCGGAATTTTGCTATTTCTTTCGTGTCAAGCGCGACTTTCTGGTACAATCCCGTGCACTCGTTTGCGCTGACGCTCTCCTCGAAAAGTTCGTCTATAAGTTTATTGTTTCTGTTCTTTGCCATATTGTAAGTATGCCCTCGCCCGCTTTTTTTATTCGCATAAGCAAAGGCAAAACTTTTCCGTTGAACGATTAATATTCTAATCTCCGTTCAGAGTAATTTTAGAATTTAAAACTTTTAAAAGCGACAGTCCGCACGTGAAAAGCGAAAAACACATTTCCGCGGCTACAAGCACGGCGAACACTTTCAAAAATATTATAAACGCGGCTATATTGAACAGCGTAACCGTAAGCAAAAAATTTACGATACAATAACCGCAAGCGTAATTAAAACCGTAAATACAATTTCGCTTAAAAATATTTTGCATATGTTTATTCTGCTGCATCCGAGCGAACTTACTATACAAATTGTATTTCTCTTATCGACTATTTCCTGAGAAAAATAGTACGCCGTCGTAAACATAGAAATTACCAAAAACACGATTGAACAGAATAAAAACATGTATTTTAATAAATCCGTTTTTGTTTCGTCGGCGCCGTCGGGGCGCATAAACGAGAGCGTAAGAAAAAATGAAAACGACGACAGCGCAATTACGCAGAGCAGTATTATCATCGAAATCTTAAAAGGATGATACTTAAAGTTTGCGCAACCGATTTTAATAGCCGTTTTTATAGGTATACCCGTCTTTTCTCTCTTCTTTTCGCCTGTTTCCTCTTCCGCTCGGTACTCGGCTTTACTGTCTTTTATTGCCTTTCCTTCCGACATTTCTATTATTCTGTCGCCGTATTTCTCCGCGTATTCCCTGTTATGCGTCACCGCTATTACAAGACTTTCTTCCGATATCTCTTTCAACAGTCCGATTATTCTCTCGCCCGTCTCCTCATCGAGCGCGCCCGAAACGCCCGCCTTTATATAAAAATCATAATAACGCCGAGCACAAACCCTATCAGCGCGCCGAGATTGACGATTGCGTTCAGTTCTTTTTTCATTACGAAAAGCACTAACTTTTCAAGTTCTTTAACGTCCATTGCGTTCATTTTTTCCTCGACTACCGCGCTTACGTTTATGCTTTCCGCAAAACCTTCGAAAACCTTTTTAACGGCGGTTTCGTACACCGCCGCCGCCGCGGTTTTTACCGCGCTTTCGTCAACGCTTTCGGTAAGTTTTTTAAGCGGCGCGTTCAAGGCGTTTTCAAGCTCGGTTTTAACGGCTTTGCCTATAACGTTTCTGCCGTTTGTCCGCACGTAATCGTTTACGCCGTCGGAAAGTTTTTGTGCAACCGAAGAGACGAGCTCGTCCGAAAGGAACATTGCAAGCATTCCGAGCGAGGCTTTTTTACCATTGAAAACTTTTACGCCCTCGGCGGCGACGAGCGCGCCTATATCCATTTTGTTAACCGCCGAATAAATTTTGTCAGAAATAAAATTTTCCGCCTTTTCTTTGAGTTCCGCGCGGCGTTCTTCGGAAATATACGGGTTTACAATCTCTTGCGCGGTTTTTTCGCCCGCTTCCCTCCAAACGCGCGCCGCATACTCGGCGACGTCCTGTTTTACTTTGTCCGAAGCGACAACAGCGCCCAAGTCGTCTTTGGTAAAAAGCTGTTCGCCTACCGCTTTGCCAACCGCCTTGGCAAGCGCGAACTTGCGTTTGGAAATTATGCCGGGTGTAAACGGCAGGCGGAATTTGCCTATTTTTTTGGGATAGTACGGTCTGAACAGCATTTTCACCGCCAGCCAGTTAGTTAAATATCCGATTAACGCGCCGAGAACCGGTCCCGAAACATAGCGCAAAATTTGAAGAAAAATTTCCATAAAACCTCTCTTTATAACCTTAAAATCAAAGAACCGCAAATGGTTTCATTTACGGTTCAGCACGACCAGCGTTTCGCACCACTTCGTCTGGGGAAACATATCGAACGGCGTTATGCTCTGTATTTCGTAATCCGAAGCGGGACGTTCGCTTTTTACGAGCGCGCCGTTCTCCTCCGTAAGCGTCCCCGTAAGAAGTCCCAAATCCCGCGCGAGCGTAGCGGGATTGCAGGAGATTAAAACTACTTTGTCCGCCTTGACGCGCGCAATGGCTTTTACCACGCTCCTCTCCATTCCCTTTCTCGGCGGGTCGCATATTATTATGCGTTTAGCACCCTCTGACGCCGCGAACACTTCGTCTATTTTCTCCTCTACGGCGCCGCATATATTGAACATAACGCCATCCAAGCCGTTTAATTTTTTCAAATCGTCGGCGCAACGCGAAGCCTCTTCCACAAGTTCTATACCGTACGCTTTGCCGCATTTTGCGGCAAGCATTGCCGTAAGCATTCCGCCGCCGCTGTACAAATCGACGGCAACGCAACCCTCTTCCGCCTCTTGAAGAACGCGGGCGTAGAGTTTGCCGCGTACTTCGTCGTTGACTTGCAGAAAGGTATTCGCGCCCGCCTTGTATTTAATACCGCACTCTTCGGCGGCGAAAAAGCCTTCGCCGCGGCATATGTGCCACTGTTCGCCGAAAATAACGTTCGAAGACGAGGAATTTATATTCAAGAGAAACGTGAAATTTTCGAAATTCTTTTCAAGCTCGCTTATCAGCGGTTTACAGTCTATGCGTTTCGACGCAACGAGCGCAAAAATGAACGCGCCCTTTATTTCTCGCACTACTATATGCCGAAGAACGCCGTTTGCGCACTTTTCGGCAAAGCGCGATACTGCGGAAATCACCTGTTTTGCCCAAGGCGACTGTATGGCGCAATCGGCAATAGGTACTATTCTGTGGCTACGGCGCGCGTAGAAGCCGACGGCGGGGTTTCCGCTTTCGTCCTCTCCGATAGGCAATACAAGTTTATTTCTGTAATTGTACTCGGCAAGACAGGGAACCGTTTCGTTCACAGGCGCATATATGCCGCCTATTTTGCTTAAAACGTTGGAAACGCTATCTTTTTTGAATTTGAGCTGTTCTTCATAGCTCATATGCTGTAAATCGCACCCGCCGCACTTGCCGAAGACGGGACAGACGGGTTTAACCCGCGAATATGCGTGAGTTATTACTTTGACAAGTTTGCCGTAGGCTATATTGCCTTTAACCTTTAACGCTTTAAAGCGCACTCTTTCCCCGACAAGACAAAAAGGCACAAACGCCGTCGTGCCTTCCGTTTTTATTATTCCCTCGCCCTCGCTTCCGAGCGCCTCGACGAGACCTTCGTATTCCTGATTTTTAATTAACATAATTATGAACACCCGTCGCATACAGACTGGCAACAGACTGCCAAACAGCATTCTCCGCCCGCTTCAAAGCAACATTCGGCGCACACGCCTTCTTCTTTGTTTGCTTTTTTAGCGGCTTTATATTCATCGCTCTTTCGGAATTCTTCGAGTTCCTTTGAGGCGAGTATGTATTCCCCGTTATCGGGTTCTAACTTCAACGCGGCTTTGAGCTGTTTGCGCTCCTCGTTATACCAACCCTTGTTTTTGAAAATTTTACTCTGCAAGAAGTGTTTTCTGCCGCTTTCGCCCTTCACCGCGTCCAAAGCCTTTTGCGCTTCCTCAAAGTCGTTTTCCGCGAGCAACCGTTCTGCGTGCGATAGAGTTTCTTCTTCCGTAAGTCCGTCGTATTCCATATCTTTATTTCCTTATGCGGTAAACAAGTTTATTTACGCCGATTTGCGTTTTGAAAATAAGATAATCGTAGGGAAAGAAAATAAGCGTTCCACCTACGAATATGAACCAATAAATGTAATTGTTTATAAAGGAGTATACGGCGTTATCCGCCATCGCCCCGCCGAGGACTCCGTCGAAGATGAGAATATACGCTACCCAGAGCGTTAAGTCGAACCAAACCGTTTTAACGGCAAGCGCAAGCCACTTGTTTATTTTGAACCGCACTTGCAGACAGTTTACGAGAGGGTGCAACCCGAAAAACATTATAAACGGGACTAAATCCCAAAACCTTGCCGCCGCGCCCATAATAAGCGCAAGTATAACCGTACCCGCGTACGCGAGGAAGCCGCCCCTCAAAAACTGTTTTGAGAGGGGAACCATAAGCGCGATAATTCCGAGAAGGTATCCGGAAGCGAGCAGTACGTCGCTCCAAAATCCGAGCATAAGGAAAATCACCGCGACGGCGCAGGAGATTGCGGAAAGCGCTAATTCGAACGAACGCGAGTATTTACGTTTGCCCATTACCGTTTAACGGCAGCAACTGTTGCAAAGACAGTTAATGCACATATTGAGATAACAGCACTCTATGCACGACGCGCAGAAGTTCCCTCCCATCTGGTTGTCGGGCGCGGAATTCATAGTCTGTCCTTCGTACACCGTCTGTCCGTTCTGATTTGCGTTCTGCGAATCCGAAGAAATTTTATCGTTGAGCTTTTTATAAGTTTCCTTATACTTTTCGTTATCGGGTTCGAGCTGGATTGCGATTTCAAGCTGTTTCTTGCTCTCGTTCACCCAATTCTTACGGTAGAACACAACGCTCTGCAAATAATGCCATTTACCGCCGCGCTCGTTGAACGAGTCGAGGACGCGCTGAGCTTCCTGATACTGCCCGTCTTTGATTAATTCTTCAACCTTTGAAAAGGAGTTTTCTCCGTCTTCGGCTGCCGCGTTTTCGGAAAGTTCGCGCATTAAATCGCCGTAAGCGGTTTCGATTGCGGTGAGCATTCTCGCGGCGTTGTTGCCGACTTCACCGTCCATAAAACGTTCTTCGAGATACTTTGCGCGAAGCGCGTCGTATGCGGACTGTACGTCCTCTTTGGTAGCTCCCTCGGTAAGTCCTAAAAGTTCAAGATTTTTTTTGTTCATTTTATTCTCCGTACGCGCTGTTTGCGCGGTATTTATTTTTTTTCTGCGGCTTGCAGTTTTGACAACCGATAAGACGGCGCGTCCTGACGGGTATTCCCCGCAAAATTACGTTGTCCGTCAAATCGTGGTTGAACGCAAAACGGATATTGGAAAGATTCAAGCGCATATCCGCGAACAGACTGTCGAAAACAAAATTAAGCTCTTCGCGGTTTTCGCAGAACGCCTGTTCCCTGTCATTGTTTCCGAACGCTTTATACAGAACGTTATAGGAACCTTTTTTCACGTCCTTTTCGTAATCGTCAACCGCGTCCGCGAGATATACCCACTTGCCGAGGCAGTAAAACAGTCTTTCGGTGTGCGGCGTCGAATACTCGCCTAAGATATATACGGAAAGCCTTTGCATCATTTCGGCGGTAGGCTCGCACGCCATATCTATAACCGCGCAACCCGACTTTTCGAGTTCGGACTGTTTCTGCATCTGCTCTCTTATTATTTTAACCGCCTCCGGATGTTTTTTTACGGCGTTTTTCAAACCTTTTTTATAGAGGTGCCTTAGACAGCCTTTCCCGTCGCCGTCGGCTTTATCGTCCAAAAGTTTGTAGTACGCAAGCACGGTATTTATGCAGCCGAGCAAAACGGCGGTATCGTCAGTTTGTGCAACGGCTCTGCGCTTTATTATATGCAAAGCGCATCTTTCTTTTTTTATCGTTACGTCCTCGTGTCTGATATTATGAACGAGCGCGGATATGAACGCCATATCGTAAGTGAGCGCGGTGCGCGCAAGCTGTCCGCATCCTTTACCTATGCTTTTGCAAATACCGCAGTAAAGCGCCTTATATAAAACTTCGTCCTTTTTGAAAAGATAGGGCGAGTCGGGTTGAACGTAGCCAAACATCAGAGTTGAATAAATCCTATTTTTTTATAGACTTTTGCAAGGGTTTTATTCGCGGTATAAGAA
Source organism: uncultured Clostridia bacterium (assembly GCA_947245485.1). Classification (GTDB taxonomy): domain Bacteria; phylum Bacillota; class Clostridia; order Christensenellales; family Borkfalkiaceae; genus Coproplasma. The sequence goes on from CAMXOH010000005.1 coordinate 14,374, forward strand.
GCGCGTTCCGCGCCTGACTTTAAAACTCCGTTGAGATAATCCCTGTCTTTTAAAAGTTTCGCCTGTTCCGCCTGAATGGGTGTAAGTTTATCCGCGACGGCTTCGCCTACGGCAAGTTTGAAATCCCCGTAACCTTTGCCCGCAAATTCCGCTTCCGCCTGCTCGATTGTCTTACCAGAAAAAACCGAATATATGGAAAGCAAATTGCTTATTCCCGGCTTGTTTTCCGCGTCATACCTGACTTCGGCTTCGCTGTCGGTGACGGCGCGCTTGAATTTTCTAATAACCGTATCCCTGTCGTCGGACATAAAAATCGAGCCGTTGGGATTTTCCGCCGACTTGGACATCTTTTTAGCGGGATTGAGAATATCGCAGATTTTCGCTCCGCCTTTTACATAGATGCCTTCCGGCACGGCAAACGTGGGCGAATACGCGTTGTTGAAACGAATTGCTATATCCCTCGCTATTTCGAGGTGCTGGCGTTGGTCCCTGCCTACGGGCACGGCTTCCGTCTGATACAGAAGAATATCCGCCGCCATTAAAACGGGATAGTCTAAAAGTCCCATATTTATATTGTCGGCGTGCTTCGCGCTCTTGTCCTTATACTGCGTCATACGCTCCATTTCGCCGACGTAGGTATAGTTATTCAGAACCCAGCACAGTTCCGCGTGGGCGGGTACGTGCGATTGCAGGTAGAGAACGCATTTTTCGGGGTTTATACCGCAAGCGATATACAGCGCGAGCAGTTCGAGCGTGTGCTGTCTGAGTTCTGCGGGATTCTGCCTTACGGTTATTGCGTGCATATTTGCTATTGCGAAAAAACAGTTATATCCGTCTTGAAGTTCAACCCAATTCTGCACCGCGCCTATATAGTTGCCTATCGTAAGATTGTTCGTAGGCTGAACGGCAGAATAAAGGTTCTTTTTTCTTTCTTCCATATTTTACCTTAAAAAGTATTTTTCTCCTTATCAATCATACCACACGATACCGTAAAAAGCAAAGAATTTTTTGACGATAAAAGTATAATCACAAAACTTAACCCCCGTTTACACCGTTTATTCACACACCGCGCAAAAAAATATTCTTAAAAAACCAAAAATTCCGCAGGGAAACCGAGCGGAACTTTTATGGAAATTTTATTTATTTTTAACGAATTCCAGCACTTCCGCGAACAGTTTTCTTTTGTCCGCCGTCTTTGTGAAGCGAATGGGTTTATCGCGCAATTCTTTAAGGCACTTAGGCACCGCCATTGCGGTTGCGGCGTGCAGGCGCTTAATACCTTTGAAGCTGTCCTTAACGTCGTTGCCCGTCACGGCGTAAAGCACGTCCTGCGGGAATTTATAGGGATTGGCAGTCGAAACTATAACCATTTTCGTTTCGTCCTTTTTATGCTTTTCAAACCAGTCAACCGCGACTTTCATCGCGCAACCCGTGTGCGTATCCATTGTGTAACCAGTGTCTATGAACACGTCGTACATAGCTTCCACGCAGTCCTCTTCGCCCGCGAACCCGCCGTCGAAGATTTCCGCTATTTTCTGTCTTTCCTCTTCGGTTACGGAATACTTGCCCTCCGATTTGAGTTCCGCCATTCTCTTTGCGGTAAGTTTGGAATTTCTGCCCGAAATTTCAAAAAGCAGTCTTTCGAGGTTGGAGGAAACGAGTATATCCATAGACGGCGAAGTCGTTTTATACAGTTCGCGCCGAACGTCGTAGACGCCCGTCCGGAAAAAGTCTGTAAGCACTTTATTTAAATTGGAAGCGCAGTGAAGCCGCCTTACGGGAAGTCCCATTCTCTTTGCATAATACGCGGCGAGAATGTTTCCGAAATTGCCCGTGGGCACGGTAAAATCTATTTCTTCGCCCTTCTCTATTTGGTTGGATGAAACCAAATCGAGGTAAGCCGAGAAGTAATAGGCGATTTGCGGGGCGAGCCTGCCGAAGTTAATCGAGTTCGCCGAAGAAAGCATAACGTTGTGTTTTTTCAGTTCTTCCGCATAGCTTTCGTTTGAGAATATTTCCTTAACCGCCGACTGGCAGTCGTCGAAATTGCCTTTAACGCCGATAACGTTTACGTTGGAGCCGTCCTGCGTGCACATTTGCAGTTTCTGCATTTTCGAAACGCCGTCGTTGGGATAGAAAACGGCGATTTTCACGCCGTCCGCGTCCTTGAACCCTTCGAGCGCGGCTTTGCCCGTATCGCCGGAAGTGGCTGCAAGCACAAGAATCTCTTCGTTAATTCCGCACATGGAACAACCCTTTCTCAAAAGGTACGGAAGCACAGTGAGCGCCATATCCTTGAAAGCGCACGTAGGTCCGTGGAAAAGTTCGAGGATATAAACTCCCTCGTCGAGTCTTACGAGGGGCGCGGGGTCCGTTCCCTCGAATTTGGAATACGCCTTTTCGCAAGCCGAAAGCAGTTCTTTCGAATCGTATTCGTCGAAATATTTGGAAAGAATTTTCGCCGCGCGTTCGGGATAGCTCATTTCGAGCATTTCGTCGAACTCCTTATCCGAAACGGCGGGGAACTTTTCGGGAACAAACAGTCCGCCGTTTGCGGAAAGTCCCTGTACAACCGCCCTTGCGCCCGAAACTTTTTCTCCCCCTCTCGTGCTTACAAATTTCATTTAATAATCTCCGTATTTTTAATTTAAAAACGTTGCCGGAAATTTCAGGCACGGAAACCCGTACTTAAAATCTGCGACAACGTCTAAGCGCGGAAATTACTCCGTTTAAAATAATTCCGGCAAAATCTTATGCGTACTTAGCTACGAATTCGGGAAGCTCTTCCTTGGCGCAGCTGCACGTAATGGTTATGACTATTCCGTTGTCATTGGAAATTTTTTCAAGCATATAGAATATGCCCGCAAGTTCCTGTAAATCCTTGCCCGTAATACGCGCAATGCCGTCTATGTAGATAAACTCGTGGTCGCTGTTGCAAGCCGCAACGCCCTTTACGAAACCGCAGAGCGCATCCTCGCCCGCGACAGACCAATCTTTCAAATCGATAAAACGCACGTCCCTTGCAAGGTCGTACATATACCGTTTGGTATCCGTTATAAACACGCTTAAACCCTTTGCGTTCTTCGCTTCGGTGTTTGCCGCATCGATGAGCCGTTTCGTCTTGCCCGAGCCTTTCGGTCCGTAAATAAGTTTAATCATAAAATAACCTCCGTTATGTTGTTTTTCGTTTTCTATATTCTAACAAGAAACGGAAGGAATTTCAATAGCTTTTTAAAAATTTCTTTAAAATTTTTCCTCGCATTCACGAATGAACTCGGCAATTCTGTCGAGTCCTTCGCACATATCCTTTTCGGACAGCGCGTAGGAAAGGCGCAAAAAGTCGTCGTCGCCGAAGCAAACGCCGGGGGTTGCCGCCACCTTTTTGTGGGTTAAAAGCAGTTCGGCTACGTCCATACTGCCGCGTATTCTCGTATCCTTATAGAAACTGCCGTATACGTTGTCGCAGAGAAGCATTACGTAGAACGCCCCGTCGGGTTTAACGTAATCGATACCGAGCGATTTCATTGCTTCGAGTTTTTGTAGCATAACTTCGCGGCGTTTCCCGAACGCTTTTACCATATCCTGCATAGGCTTTTCATCGCCGTTTAGCGCGGCTATTGCGGCGTACTGCGTCATTGTGTTTACGTTTGACGTGGAATGGCTCTGGAACGAAGAAATCGCCTTAGCCACGTTTTCGGGGCATGCGAGGTAGCCTAAACGCCAACCCGTCATTGCATAGGATTTCGAAACGCCGTTAATGACGATTGTCTGCTCCTTCATAGCGGGCGAGCAGTTGGCAATGGAAAAATGCGTCTCACCGCCGTAAATGAGTTTTTCGTAAATTTCGTCGGAAAGCACGGTGAGGTTGTACCTCTCGCACACCTCCGCTATTCTGCGGATTTCCGTTTCGGTATAAACCGCGCCCGTAGGGTTGCAGGGACTGTTGAAAATAAGCATTTTAGTCTTGGGCGTAATCATATTTTCGATTTGCGCCGCCGTCACTTTGTAGCCGTGGCGGTAGGTTGCCATAACGTAGACGGGAACGCCGCCGCAACTTTTCACTATTTCGGGATAAGTGAGCCAATAGGGTTTGGGTATAAGCACCTCGTCGCCCGGATTAATAGTTGCGAAAATCGCGTTGAAAATGGAATGCTTCGCGCCGTTGGAGATAATTATCTGCGACGGTTCGTATTCGAGATTATTTTCTAATTTCAGCTTTTTTACTATCGCTTTTTTAAGTTTGGGAAGTCCCGCCGCCGCAACGTACTTTGTGTAACCCGCGTCAAGCGCGTCCTTCGCCGCCTGTACTATGTGGGCGGGCGTATTGAAATCGGGTTCGCCTACGCCGAAGTTTATTACCTTTTCTCCCGCGGCTTTCAACTCGTTGGCTTTTGCGGAAATCGCAAGCGTCATCGAGGGCGAAATTGCCTTTACTCTGTCCGAAACCGTTATCATCGAAACTTCTCCTTTCGTGTGTTAAAAATATTCTACCATTCTAATCAATTATAACCGAACGGCAATATATTTGCAAATATTTAAAACCGATAAATGCGTTAAAAGTACTTAAAAAAACGCAAAACTGCCGATTTTAACAAAAAAAGAGCAAAAAGCACTAAAAAAGAAATTGCGTCAAAACGCTTGACAAATCGCCTTTGTTATAATATAAACTATACATATCGTAAGGCTCGCCGCATATTACATATTATATAATGCACTCGTGCGGCAAACCGAATTTAACGATAGGAGGTTTTATGAAAACACTTAAAAAAAGTATAGCCGTGGCAGGTCTCAGCGCCGCTTGCGCCTTTTCGCTTTTTGCGGGCGCGGGTATTCTTGCAACAGATTTCTCTAAAACGGCTAACGCAGAAACGTCTAACGCTCCCGACGCAAAGGCTTATTTTTACAACATTTTGAAGGACGAAAAAGGCAACGAATATACACTTGCCAAAAAGTTCTATCAAGCGTTTGACGAAATGAACAGAACAGGCGACTTCAAAGACGGCAAAGTGGAATATTCCCTCGACAAGATTCTCACTTCCGAACAAATCAAAGGTTGGGTAGAAGACGGCGACGTAACCGTTCCCAAAGCGTACAGCGCGGGACGCGACGCTTATATGACGGACCACCCCGAACTTTTCTACATCGACTACTACAAACTCACCATAAGCGCAGGACGCAGCGGCGGCGTTTACAAGGCTTACTTGGACAGCGGACGCGAAGCTAACATTTACCGCGACGACGGTTTCACCAACGAAGCGGACGTAAACAAAGCTATTGCGGAATTCAACGCCGAAGTCGACAAAATAGCGGCGGAAGCCGTTAAGGCTTCCGAAAACGCGCTTTACGGTACGGCAAAAGAAGTTGCACAGGCAAAATACGTAAACAACTACTTTGCGGAAAACACCGAGTACGACTTCGGCGCGCTCGACGAATATCAACAGACGGGAACTTCTACCGCTTCTATGATATTCACCGCATACGGCAGTCTTATTACCCATAAAGCGGTTTGCTCGGGTTATTCGACAGGCTATAAAGCGGTTATGGATAAACTCAATATCCCCACCCTTGTAGTAAGCGGCTACTCGGTAGCTAAAAACAGCAAAGGCGAATACACGGAAAAGGGCGAAGCTCATTCCTGGAACTACGTATGGCTCGAAGACCCCGACGACGGCGAAACCCCTACGAGAGCGGCGCGCGCGGAAGGCGAAGGCGGCGCATGGTACGCGGTTGATACAACCTGGAACAGCACGGGAAAAAGTCCGTCCAAATATATGCTTGTGGGCAGTTCTTCTTTCTCTAAGGAACACATTGCGGAAGGCATTATATCTTCTTCCGGTTACGAACTTGTCTATCCCGAACTCGCTAAATACAACTACGGATGCAAAACCGCTTCCAACGGTATTATATACAGCATTAACTACGAAGAATCTTCCTCCGGCGAATTGGACAACTACGGCAACCCCGCTTATATTACAAGAGAAACGGTAAGCTATAACGGTAAAGGCGCTACGAAACTTTATGAAGAAGATAATTTGTATCTTGCAGTGCGCTATGCAAAAATAGACGCAGAAACCCAAAAAGTTGTCTGGACGGTATGGCAGGCTCTCGTTCCCCTCGTACAGAACGGTGTGTTCCCCGCGCTCGATGACGACGGCACGCAGGTTACTATGCCCGGTAACGCTTCCAACCTGTACGTTCAGTACGCTGTATTCGACGAAGCTCCCGATTTGAACTACAACCCCGACGATTATCATCCCGATAAACCTGCATGGGCTCCCGACGGATACGTCCATTGGCAGTTCAATTTCGCTTACGACTACAACGACGAACCCGGCAACAAAATGACGGCGGCAACCGAAATTATACAAAACGAGTGCTACGGTACTTACGTTCCGGCTCCTATCGTAAACGGCGAAAAAACCACTCCCTCCATAATGGTGGAGAATATTTTAAACGACAACACGCTTGACCGCAACAGCGACAAGCCTATAATGGCGGAAAAACATGCAATAAACTATTCCATCGTCTATATGGAAAAACTTCATATCCTCGACGATGATAAAGAATTAGGCATTTCCGTTTCGACGCAGCACCGTACGAACACAATGGAGTATGCAAGACTTGTTCCTTTCGAAGACGGCAAACTTGTGCATTTCGACGGCGACAGAACAATATCTTTCAAATTCTGCCCCAGCCTTATGTACGAGCACAATATGGAACATTACACTTTCACTTTCACCAACATAGGTTCGGGCGAACTGAGAACCCGTCCCGTCCGCGACGATAAAGGCAATATCGTATATAACGAAGACGGCACGCCCAAGATTGAAAATTATACTTCCGACAAATTACCCAGCGCAGTAAGTTTTTCTTACGGAAGACTTTATAACGCTTGCCCCAAATATTTCAACTACGACGGCAGACTTTACGTCAACTGCTGCGCACAGCCTACGCTTATAAGCAACGAAGACCTTTCCGAAATGAATTTCAAGGATGAAGAAGGAAACAGCACCTTCTCCGAGCAGGAAAGAAGCCAGATGATGCTTGTAGTCGATACAGTCAATAAAAAGACCGAACAGGCAATGCTCGACGGAATTGACGGCAACGATGAACTCATCAATACCGAAGATATAAAAGCAAGCGAAACTTACGACATTAACTTGCAGATTTGCGGTAAATACCCCAAGATTCCCGACGGCAGCTACGTTAAAATCGCGCTCGGCTTCCCCGAAGGATACGGACCCGGCGACGAGGGCGTAACGTTCAAACTCTTCCATCGTAAACACATTAAGGGCGACGAATACATTATCGAAGAAGTTCCCTGCGTCGTAACCAAACAGGGTATCATTGCAACCGTTACCAGCTTCTCCCCCTATATGGTAGCGGCGGTTGACGCAGATAAGGCTACTACGAAAAATATCGTAGCAAGCATAGACGGCAGAGGCGGCAAGCTGAGCAAAGAGGACGGCGAAATCAAGACGCTTAAATCGGGCGAAACCTACACCTACACCGTTAAACCCGACGCAGGTTATAAGATTCATTCCGTTAAACTCAACGATAAGGAAATTTCCGAAAGAGTCGGCGCAGACGGCAAACTTACTTTAACCTACGAAGAACTCGCGGCTAATAACGAGCTTGATATTCAGTACATTTCCAACGAAGCGTCCGCACGTTTCGAAGATAAAGGTTTGGAATACGTTGCTCCCCAGAAAGTCGTTCTCGAAGCAGTTGAACGTCCCGGATTTGTAAGACCCGGAGATTTCGACGACGATGAAAACAACGGCGACAACGACACTGATAACAATAATGACAACGACGGCAATGACGACGAAGCAAACGTCGGAAACCACGACGCCAACGGCAAAAAGGATAATACGGTAGTTATCATAATCGCGGTTGCGGCTATTGCCGTTGCTCTTGCCGCGGCGGCAGGCGTAGTAGTAATGGTTATCAGATATAAGAAATCTTAATCGCAAGCTACATGTACAATAAACATTGACAATAACCCCCGTGCGCGTTTGCGCACGGGGGTTAGTTTTTTTTAATAAATTATTTCTCCGTATTTTTTCTGCCTTTATCGCAGAGCGTACAGCCGTCGCAGCCGCATCCGCAACCGCCGTCTTTGCGTTTGACTTTTCTGTATATAACCCCCGCAATTACGGCAACCGCCGCAACGCAGACGCAAACTATTACTGCAATATCTATTCCGTTCATATCATTTCCTCCTCTTTGAAAATATCTTCATTATATCAAACTTGCCCGTATTCCTTAAAACGATAAATACCGTAACTGTTGCCGCGCACGCCGCCCAAATTGCGAGCGGCCAAACAAACGCGCCGACGGTGTAAATCATTGCGCCCGCTATATAACTTGCCGCGAGCCAAAACAAAAGCGTAAACCTGAATTTACCTGCGGGCAATTCCGCCTTTGCCGTCGCAACCGCCGCAAAGCAGGGTATCGTAGTCATATTGAACGCAATAAACGAAATTAATGCGGCGACGAACTGCGCGCGGCTTATTCCCGAATCGGCGGAAATAACGTTTATAAGCGCCGCAAGCTCTTCCGTACCCTCTTCCGTTCCCACGCCCGCGTATGCTCCTATGCAGAGAGCAAGCGCAGTGAAAGTAGCTATTACGTTCTCCTTTGCTATAAGTCCCGTAATCGCCGCAACCGCGAACACCCAGCCGAACTGTCCGAGTTGCGAGCCGAAGCCGAGCGGAGTGAATATGGGTTGCAGGAACATTCCCAAAGAGGCGAGCATGGATTCGTTCATCTGCTCGTCGGGCAGGTATTCCCACTTCCAGCTTAGGTGCGAAAACAGCCATATAATTACAGTGGAAGCAAAAATAATAGTAAACGCTTTCTTTACGAAATGTTTAGCTTTATCCCATAAGTGAAGCATTAAGTTTCCGAACCCCGGCAAACGGTATGCGGGGAGTTCCATTATGAAGGGCGGCGTTTCGCCTTTCTGTGTTGTGTTTCGCATAAGCAATACGCATATTATTGCCGTACATATTCCGAAAACGTACATACCGAAAGTTATTAAATCTGCATTGCCTATTCCGAATGCTCCGACAATTCCGCCCGCAACCGCGGTTAAAATGGGCAGTTTCGCCCCGCACGAAAAGAACGGAATTACCCTGATTGTGGCGGTGCGTTCCCTGTCGTCCGCCAAAGTGCGGGTATTGATTGTCGCGGGAAGCGAACAGCCGAACCCCATAATCATAGGCATAAACGCCCTGCCCGAGAGTCCGAAACGGCGGAAAATTCTATCGAGTACGAAAGCAATTCTCGCCATATATCCCGTATCTTCCAATATTGAGAAGAACAGGAACAGCGTGAGTATTTGCGGCAAAAAGCCGAGTACCGCGAATATTCCGCCGAGAATGCCGTCGCCGACGAGTCCCGTCGCCCATTCAGCCGCGCCGCCCCTTTCCATCAGCGTGATTACGCCGTCCGAAATATGCGAGAGAAATAGGTTTAACAAATTGCCGAGCATTACGCCGGGAGAATAAACTGTGCCGTCATAGAAAACGGCAAGCACTTCCGCGCCGAAGTGTTCATACTCTATTCCGCCGTCCGCTTTGGTTGCAAGTCCGAGTTCAGTAAGCGACGGAAGCCACGCCATTTCTTCGGTAAAGCCGTTCAGGAAAAACAAATTTTCCGAAAAAGTTAAATGAAATATAAAGAACAAAATTACCGCAAATATGGGAATAGCCCATACTCTGTGCGTCAAAACCTTATCAATCTTGTCGGACTTTGTCAGCGCGCCCCGCTCTTCCTTTCTCACTTTTATTGCGGAAAGTTTTTGTGATATGTATTTATATCTTTCGTCGGCAATAACCGCTTCCAAGTCCTCTCCCGCGGCGGCTTCTTCCAATACCGCTTTCGCGCCGCCGTATGCAAGTTCGATTTCGTCGTTTTCCAAAAGTTTTACTGCGTGGAACAGCGGAGAGCAAACTTGTTTTTCCCTATAAAAAGCGCACGCCGTTTCGATTTGTCTGCCAAGCGCGTCTTTTAACACCGTTGAACCGCGCCGCGACATAGGCATTGCCGCCGCCCTGTCCATAAGCTGTTTAATCCCTCTGCCTTTGAGCGCGGAAATTTCGACAACGGGTACGCCGAGCTTTGCTTCGAGTCCGCGCACGTCGATTTTGTCGCCCGCTTTCTCCACTTCATCAATCATATTAAGGGCAACGATAACAGACACGTCCGTTTCAAGCAGTTGCGTAGTAAGGTATAAATTGCGTTCCAGATTGGTTGCGTCCACTATGTTTATAATTGCGTCGGGACGCTGTTCGAGTATGTAATTGCGCGAAATAAGCTCCTCGGGGGTATAGGGAGAAAGCGAATAGATACCGGGAAGGTCTACAATATTTATATTTTCGTTCCCGCCCTTATAGACGCCCTCGCGCTTGTCAACCGTGACGCCGGGCCAGTTGCCGACGTGCGCCGCCGCGCCCGTAAGCGCATTAAAAAGCGTTGTCTTTCCGCAGTTGGGATTGCCCGCCAAAGCAAAAGTCCTCATAAAAGTTCCGCCTCCACACACGCCGCTTCGGTTTTTCGCAAAGTGAGTTCATAGCCGCGCAAAGTGATTTCGAGCGGGTCTCCGAGCGGCGCTTTCTTGCGCATAATAATTTCCGCGCCCGGGGTCACGCCCATATCGAACAGCCTGCGGCGAACTCTTCCCTCGCCCGTAACAGTCTTAATTGTGCCGCGTTCCCCCACGGCAAAGTCGCTTAAAAGTTTTAACATATATTCTCCTTTAAAAATATTTATTTCGGTTTACGATTTATTAACCGCGGTTTAGTTTTTAAGCAAAAAATTCAGCGGCTTTAAGCCACTATAATTTTTCCCGCAAGCTGTCTGTCGAGGCAGAGCCTGCCCTCTTTTACGACTACTATGACGCTTCCGCCGCTTGACGATAGAAGCGTTATTTTACTGCCCTCTGAAATGCCGAGTTCCTTTAAATGCCTTTTTACCTTTTCGTCCGCGCCGACTTTTTTCACTTCGAGTTCTCTCCCCTCGGGAGCAATAAAGATTGGCATAAACACCTCCAAAAAATTAACCTTGATTAATATTTATTATATTATAGATAAATTTATACTCATTTGTCAACCAAAAAATAACCTCAGTTAATATTTTTTTGCACAAAAAATAAATTTTTAACGCAAAATAAAAAAGTTATCTTATCAACCGCATTGAAAAACGCCGCCCTGCGCAAATTTTGCAGGGCGGCGTTGCCGTAGTTTCCATAAAGCAAATATTATCTTTTAAAATTATGCCGTGTATTAACAGGGTAACGTGTTGCGTTCATTTAATAGTTCTCAATTCTTTATGGATAGAGCGATTTAATCTTCTGTTTTATTTGTTTTTTTCTACGAATTGCTTGATGGCGCCGTACGTTGCCTCGGAAAGAACGTGCTCCATTTCGCACGCGTCCCTCTCCGCGTCCAATTCGTTTACGCCCAAATTTTGCAAAAAGGTTTTAATCGTGCAATGTTTTTCATATATATACTCTGCATAGCTTTCGCCCTTTTGTGTCAGGTAAATGTGCATTCCGTCGCAGTCTACAAGCTGTTCGGCTTGCAGAATTTTAACGGCTTTTTGCACGGCGGGCTGTGATACGCCTATGCGCCGCGCCACGTCAACCCTATGCACGAACTCTTTTTCGCGCGACAGGAGCAATATACATTCCAAATAATCTTCCGACGATTGATTTCTTTTCATAATATTAATTATAGAACAATATGCGCGGTATGTCAAGACGCTAATCTTCCAATCCGAGAAGATAATCAGCCGAAACGTCGAGATAACGGCATAAAAGAAACAGAGTATCTATGCTCGGCTCGCTTTTGCCAGACTTGTAATCCGATATGCACTGTTTGGATACATTCGCCGCTTTTGCAAGTTCTGTCTGCTTTACGTCGGAATATTTCAGCCATTCGTTGAACCTCGCCTGAAACTTCGTAATCTTTTCCATACGCGGTAATTATAGGCATTTTAGTAAGTTAATAACTGATAAGTACGCTAATACCTTACTTTTTTGAAAAATTTGTCAATATTTCGTAGACTTAAACAGTAGTATTATACTATATAATTTGGAGGATTTGAAAAAAATGGTAAAAGCTAAGGATTTAAGAAATCAGGCTTGGACAGCTCTTAAAGGTAATTGGGGTACCATGGCGCTTTGCGCGCTCATTTACGAACTCATACTCGGAGCTTGCGCAGGACTTGCATTCTTTTTTATCGGCGGAGTCGCGCTTTTGGTTCTTTCGGGACCTCTCGCTCTCGGTTTTGCAATTCTCGGATTGCGCGTAATCAGGGGCGGCGCGTACGTTAAAGTGGAAAATCTTTTCGACGGTTTCAAGAACTTCGGCAAGGCATTCCTTTTACACCTGATTAACAGCATTTTCATCGCTCTGTGGACGCTTCTTCTCATCGTTCCCGGAATCATCAAAACTCTTTCGTATTCGATGAGCGCTTACATACTTGCTGATAATCCCGATATGGACCCCAACGAAGCGAGAAAGCAGTCTATGGCAATGATGAAAGGACATAAGTGGAGACTGTTCTGTCTTCATTTCAGCTTCATCGGTTGGTTGCTTCTTTGCATACTTACGTTCGGCATTCTTACGTTCTGGATTATGCCCTACGAGCAGTCGGCTGTTGCGGCATTCTATCAGGATTTACTTGCAAGAAACGGCGCGGCTAACCCCGTAGCTCCCGCGGCGCTTCCCGAAGCGGCGGAAGAACCTGCACCCGAAACGGCGGAAAATTCGGTGGAAAATTCGGGCGACGCAGAATAATTAAATTTTTAAAAAAATTAAATAAACGTATAATACTTAAAAAACACGCTTACGGCTTAGCCGCAAGCGTGTTTTTTTATTTATACTTATTCCTCTTCGCCCGCCAAAATAGCTTCGCGCTCGGCAACCGCAAGCGCTTCAATCATTTCCTCAATATCGCCCATTATGAACGTATCGAGCGAATACAGCGACAGTCCGATACGGTGGTCTGTTACTCTGCCCTGCGGGAAATTGTAAGTTCTTATGCGTTCGCTCCTGTCGCCGCGTCCGACAAGGCTCTTTCTGTGCTCGTCGTAAGCGGACTGATTCTGAGTGCTGTAATAGTCGTAAAGACGAGAACGCAGTACTTTAAACGCTTTGTCTTTATTTTTAAGCTGACTTCTTTCATCCTGACAGGTAACGACTATTCCCGTGGGGAAATGCGTTATGCGTATCGCCGTTTCCGTCTTGTTTACTTTCTGTCCGCCCGCGCCCGAAGAGCGGTAAACGTCCACGCGTATATCCTCGTCCTTGATTTCGACTTCGACGTCCTCCGCTTCGGGCAGAACGGCAACCGTCGCCGTAGAGGTATGGACGCGCCCCTGCGATTCCGTTTCGGGTACGCGCTGTACGCGGTGAACGCCGCTTTCGAATTTGAGCTGTTTGTATGCGTCCCTGCCGCAAACGTTGAATACAATTTCTTTGATTCCGCCGAGTTCGGTTTCGTTCATTACCACTACTTCGACTTTAAGACGGTGATGTTCGCAATAGTTTAAATACATCCTGTAAAGCTCGTAAGCGAACAGCGCGGCTTCCTCGCCGCCCGCTCCTCCGCGGATTTCCATAATGCAGTTTCTGTCGTCATTCTTATCCTTGGGCAGAAGGAGAATTTTAATTTCTTCTTTAAGCGCGGCAAGTTTTTCGCGGCAGTCGCCCACTTCGTTCAAAAGCAGTTCCTTCATCTCCGCGTCCGCTTCGCTCTCCGCCGCTTCCGCCGCGTCGTTCATCTGCTTTAAGGTTTCCGCATACTCGGCGTACTTTTGCGCAGGCTCGGCAAGTTCGGACTGGTCCTTTGCCGTTTTTGCCCAGAGCGCCGTATCCGAAATAACTTCGGGTTCGCTAAGCCGAACCGACAGTTCGCAGTAACGTTTGTAAATAGCTTCAAGTTTTACTAAAAATTTCTCTTTCATAACAACCTTACGTTGGCATTATAACCGTAATGTACTTTCGGCAAATCAAATTTAAATACTTAAAGAGGGCGTTTCGCCCTCTTTTTCTTACGTTAAACCGCTCAGAACGCGATTTTCAAAAATCTGTCCACTCCGTTTAAATCTTTCATAACCATTGCGTAGTCGCGCTTTTCGAATAGTTTCAATATATCCTCGGTCTGCCCCTCGCCGCATTCGAGAAGCAAAACGCCGCCGCGGGCAAGATAGCGCGTTACCGTCTTTGCGAGCTTGCGGTAGAAATCGAGTCCGTCCTCGCCGCCGTCAAGCGCGATTTTAGGTTCGAATTCACGTACCTCTCTCTGCAACTCTGCAATTTCGCTGCTCTTTATGTACGGAGGATTACACACTATGAGATTAAATCTTCCTCGTACGGAAGTAAATAAATCGCTTTGAATAAAGTTAACGTTTACGCCGTTGAGCGCCGCGTTCTCTTTTGCGAGCATAATCGCCGCGTCGGATAAATCCGCGCCGGTAACGCTTATGTTCCTGCCCGCGCAGCTTTTGGCGATAGATACGGCAATGCAACCCGAACCCGTACACATATCGAGAACTTTATCGCCGTCCTCGATGGTTTTTACGGCGTAATCCGCAAGAATTTCCGTTTCGGGTCTGGGAATGAGCGCGCGCTCGTCAACCTTGATTTTACAGCCGTAAAATTCGGTGTCGCCTATTATATACCAAAGCGGTCTGCCTGTAAGGCGTTTTTGAACTATTTCGTTTATGCGTTTGCTCTCAAACGGCAGTATCACGCGTTCTACGGCAAGTTCGCTTCGCTTTAAGCCGAGAACAAGCGAATATATCCATTCCGCGTCGCTTGCGTCTATTTGCTTTTCGGCGAATTTTTTCTTAGTCGCTTCGAGCATTTTTGACAAAATACCGTCGGTGACGAATTCCGTTTCGGGAACCGTCGCATCCGCGTCCATTTCAAGCACTTTATTGAACGCCGCGATTGCAACTTCTACCATTTCTTCGTCTGGTTCGCGCGTCGTCAGCACTTTCTGCAAGAGCTTGCCGGGCGCCTTGAATATGCCTACGAATTTATTATCGAACTTTGCAAGCAATTTTAAAACTTCATACGAAATTCCCGCTATAATAGGAAGCAGAATAAATTCGATGCCTATGTTTATTAAGAATCGCAGTATCCCCGAACTTACGGGTAACAGGTACGCGTAAAACGCCCATGTAGCCGCGGAAATCACAACTATATTGATGAAAAGAACGATGAATAAGAACGAAGTTCCGCATCTGTCGTGAATGCGCGAACACTGCATAACCTTTTCGGGCGTAAGTTCGACGCCGCGTTCGAAGGCGTTGATTGTCTTATGCTCCGCGCCGTGATACATATACAGTCTGCGTATATCGCTCAATACTAAGATAATAGACAGATAAGCTATAAAAATAATTAACTTGATTACGCCGAGCAATACGTAATACGCCCAGTGGAACTCGTTTATAACGGGAAAAGGTTTTTGCAATAAACCTACCAGAAAGCGCGGAAGAACGATGAAAATACCTATTGCGAGAATTACGCCCAATAATGCGGAAATAAACGAAACAACGTCCATTATGTTGACTTTGAATTTTTCCGCAAAAAGTTTCTTAATCCTTCCCGGCTCTTCGTCGCTCCCCTCGCCGTAAACCGCGGCGGAGCGCATAAGCGTTTTCGTTCCGCGCACAAGCGAAATTACAAGGTTGAAAATTCCGCGCAAAAACGGAATTTTAAGAATGCGCGACATATGTTTGCCGCGTTTTATTCTTTTGGCTTCTACCTGAATTTCGCCGTCGGGGTCGCGCACGGCGGTTGCCATACACGTTTTTCCCATCATCATTACGCCTTCAAGAACGGCTTGCCCGCCAATGTATGTACAATTTTTCTTTTTCTTTTCTTTTTTTGCCATAACTTAAAGTCACTTTATATCTTCTTTGTTATCAGATTACGGAAAATAATACGTTTTCAGTCCTGAAAATAAATATAGCCCCAATTTAATTGGAGCCACATTCGTTTGTTTAGATATTATATCTTTTCTTAAACTTGTCTACACGGCCGCCTGTATCAACAAGCTTCTGTTTACCGGTAAAGAAAGGATGGCACTTATCGCATATGTCCACTTTCAGAGTATCAACTTTCTTTGTAGTGCCGGTTTTGAACGTAGCTCCGCATGCGCATACAACCGTCACTTCGTGATAGTCGGGATGTATTTCGGGCTTCATAACTTTTTACCTCACTTAATTTCTTGTAATACCCCTCAATTATATACAAAACGGACTTGCAAGTCAATTAATTTCATTAACTCATTTAAAAAATAATATTTTGTTATTTTTGCCCGAAAAGCCTTATGTTACTATACACATTGTCAACCAAATAAATGCGGCAATTTAGTTGCCAATTTCCGTAATTTAGCGTATAATGAGGTAACTATGGATAACTGGGTACTCAAAGGCGTACGCAATCTTGTAAACGAAACCGCGGAAACGAAAGAAATTTCGCCGACGCAAGTCAAGGTTAAAGTTACGCATCTTCTCATTTCCAATTTCGACGCGCTTATTTTCAACGGAGACGTTGCGGCGCAATACCCCAAGACTATCGGCAGGTTTGCCGTAGGTCTTGTAACCGAAGTCGGCGAACAGTGTTACGGCGTTAAAAAGGGCGAGAGAGTTTACCTCGAATCGGCTAAATCCTGCGGCTCGTGCTACAACTGCAAGAGCGGTAAACGCGACAGGTGCGACGACATACAGCTTGCGGGCAGGGATTTCGACGGATTCCTGCGCGATTTCGTCGTATGCGAATATACGGAAGTTTCGCCTCTTCCCGATTCCGTGGACAATTTGCAGGCGCTGTGCATAGAAATGGTCGGCATTGCCGAAAATATCTATGATAAACTTAATCTGTCCGCGGGTCAGAGAGTCGCCGTTGTGGGACAGGATTGCCTCGGCAATATAATAGCGCAGGTTCTGCAATACCATAAGGTTATACCTATCGTTATAGACAATAACCCCGGTAATCTCGAAAAGGCGAAAAAATGCGGCATTTACTACGCGTTCCCCGCCGACGACGCTATTATAGATAACGTTATGGAAGCTACTAACGGGAATTTATGCGACGCCGCCGTCTATTCGGCAAGTTCGCGCCTGCCTATTTCCTTGCCTTCGCGCATTATCGGCAAGAAAAAGTCGCTTATTTTAAGCGGGTTCACTTCATTGCACAGCGCGTTCGACGCACGCGATATTCTCGAAAAGGATTTAACCGTGTTCGGCGTGACGAGCGCGGCAAACTATACGGATTCCGTAATCAATATGCTTTTGCACGGCGCGGTGAACACAGACTGCTTCGACAAAGAGATTATAAGCCAGTTTGACCCTGTAAGGGTTCTTACCGAACGTTGCGAAAACATATCCTCGTCAGCCAACAGCAAACTAACCGTACTTAAAATGATTTTCTGAACCGCGCCGTTAAAAGGGTTCCCCGTTTATGCGCAATTTTCCGAAAATTATATTTTCAATCAATTTTCTGAATATATTACTGATTGCGGCAGAATGTGCCGCAATTATTTTTTTATGCCTGTATTTGCCCGCCTTTATGCCCGTTGCGGCGGCGTTTATTATAATATGGGTTATTACTCTGATTACCGTAATTTTCGCCGTAGGCAGAGGCGGCTCGCCCGAAATTAACTGCTCTACTGCGCTTTTCATAATCGCGTTGCCCATAGCGGGCGCGCTTGTATTCGCGCTTTCAAGGCTCAGAAAAAAGGAACGCGGAACTTTCACCGTAACTAACGCGCAGCCGCAAGGCGGACTCGAAGCCGCCGCGTACGAGTACTGCGGCATATGCGGCGCGGGTTACGACAAAGCAATTTATTTTACGGGCGGAAGCGACTACTTCAACCTGCTGTTCAAAGAAATCGAGCGGGCGAAAGAATACGTGTATCTCGAATACTTCATAATAAGCCGCGGCAAAATATTTTCCCGCCTTATCTCCGCCCTGCGCACGGCGAAAAGCAACGGCGCGGAAATAAAAATCATTATCGACGGAATAGGTTCGGCGTTTAAATCGGGCAGAAAGGAAATGAAAAAACTGAGAGACGCGGGCGCGGAAGTCAAAATATTTCACCGCCTGCTCCCCCTCGTCTGCATGCGCCTGAATTTCAGAGACCACAGAAAAATCGCCGTTATAGACGGCAAGGCTGCTTTTACGGGCGGCTTCAATATCGCCGACGAATACGCCAACGTGTCGAGTCCGTTCGGGCATTGGAAAGATACGGGCGTAGCGGTGTACGGCGCGGCGGCGGAAGCGTTTTGCGGAATGTTCCTCTCCGTATGGCAAGGCGGATACAGGAGCGAAATAAGCGAGGGCGGTAAGTACCGCTGTCTGCCATACTACGACAGTCCACCCGACAGAGCGGGTTTTTGCGAGAATGCGTACGCTTCGGCGATTAATTCCGCAAGGGAACGCGTGCATATATTCACCCCGTATTTTTGCGCGGGCGAAAAACTTTCCTCCGCATTGGAATTTGCGGCTATGCGCGGCGTGGACGTGAGGATTATAATTCCGCATATTCCGGACAAAAACTATGCATTCGAGCTTTCAAAGGCGTCCGCGCTTCCGCTCACTGCGAAAGGCGTGAAGTTCTACGAATACACGCCCGGATTTATGCACGCCAAGAGTATGGTTTGCGACGATACCCTGTTTATCGGCAGTTACAACTTCGACCACCGCTCTATGAGATTGAATTACGAATGCGGCATTGCGTTCCGCGGCGAAATTTGCGAAGCCGCCGAGCGGGATTTCTGGAACTGCTTGCGCCTTTCTTCCCGTCTGTCGCAGGGAAAACTTACAAGGACGAAAAGATTTAAAAGGTTCGTTTTGAAGCTGTTTGCGCCCTTAATGTGACTTACCGCGTAAAATTGCCGCGGCGCAGGATATTGACTTGACGGCTTTTAATTGCTATAATGTAAAAGTAAAAACTTGCTTGCAATGTTTTAAGGAGAAACGCAAATGATACTCAATGAAAATTACACGCTCGGCAACGGCTTGACAATCCCAAAAATCGCTTTGGGCACTTGGCAAATGAGCGAGGAACAAGCCGAGCAGGCGTCGCTTGCGGCGATTAGGACGGGTTACAGGCATATAGACACCGCGGCGGCTTACTGCAACGAAAAGGGCGTAGGACGCGCGCTCAAAGCCTGCGGAATACCCCGCGGCGAACTGTTCGTCACAAGCAAAATTCCCGCCGAAATAAAGTCGTATAAACAGGCGAAAGAGAGCATACGCAATTCTCTCGACTATATAGGTTCGGAAATAGACCTTATACTCATTCATTCCCCCACGCCGTGGGACGAACTGTGGGGCAACGGCAACCGTTATTACGAAGAAAATCTCGAAGTGTGGAAGGCTTTGGAGGAGGAACACAGAGCCGGCAATATACGCGCGCTCGGCGTTTCCAACTTCAATGCCGACGATATACGCAATATTCTTTCGCATTGCGAAATCAAACCGCTCGTCAACCAGATTTGCGTATACATAGGCAATGTGCCCAAGGGCGTTATAGAGTATTGCAAGGACGAAAATATTTTAGTCGAAGCGTATTCGCCCAACGCAACGGGCAGACTCAAAAACAACGCAACGGTAGCCGAAACAGCAAAGAAATACGGCGTGAGCGTGCCCCGGCTCGGAATAAGGTTCTGTCTGCAACTCGGACTTCTTCCCCTCCCCAAAACCGTTCACGAGGAATATATCCGCCAAAACGCGGACGTGGATTTCAATATCTCCGACGGGGATATGCAACTGCTTTTATCCCTTTAAAAGCATTTACTTCTACTGCGGATTAACGCACTTGACACGCGCTCTGCCGTAGGGTATAATATTTTTATGGTTAAATTTATTGCTTCGGATTTGGACGGCACACTGCTTCCGCCGAGCAAAATTCTGCCCGAAGAAACTTTCGGCGTCATAGACAGGCTTTACGAAAAAGGCATACTATTTGCACCCGCAAGCGGCAGACAGCTACCAAATTTAAAGAAACTGTTTGCTCCCGTTCTCGATAAAATAGCTATAATCGCCGAAAACGGCGCGCTTGTGTGGTACGGCGATACTGTCTTTACGAACCCGACGCCAAAGGACGGCGTAAAACGCGCACTGGCTCTAATCCGCGAGGAAAAGGGTTTATATCCGCTGTTTTCTTGCGCGGAATGCGCCTATTATGAAGACGATTTTCCGCCTTTTGTAAACGTTGCGAAAAAATCTTATTCTAACGTCGAGCGCGCAAATCTCGACGAAATTGCCGAAACGCAGACGGTAATGAAAATTTCGGTATGGGACGAAACTCCGCCGTGCGCGGAACACGGGGGAATTATTCTTCCGCCTAAAATAAGCGGATTGAGAACGGTTGTTTCGGGTTACGACTGGTTGGACGTATCCTCTCCCACTTCAAACAAAGGCGAGGGGTTGGAAGCGCTTTTGAAAATACTTAAAATAGACAAGAGCGAGTGTATGGCGTTCGGAGACCATATGAACGATTTGGAGCTTTTGCAGGCTTGCGGACAGCCTTACGTAACGGAGAACGCATTCCCCGCTCTTCAAGAGATATTCAAAAACCGCGTTCCGTCAAATGCGGAACACGGAGTATTAACTAAAATAAAAGAATTTTTATAAGAGGTGTACTTATGAAGATACTGTTTGCGTCGGATATTCACGGTTCGGCTAAATATTGCAGACTTTTGCTCGAAGCATTCAAACGCGAGGGCGCGGATAAACTCGCGCTCTTGGGAGATACTCTCTATCACGGTCCGAGAAACCCTCTGCCCGAGGAGTATGCGCCCCAACAGGTTGTGGAGATGCTTACGGAGTTCAAAGACAAAATAATCGGCATTCGCGGCAACTGCGACGCGGAAATCGACGAATGCCTTCTGCCCTTCCCCCTCTCCGATTATTCGTCGGTATTTACCGACGGGTTGAGCATATACCTTTCGCACGGACACAGAGCCGTTCCCGCGCTCGGCAAAGGCGCGATTTACATAACGGGGCACACCCATCTGCCTTTCAACGTAAGACAACCCAACGGTTTTCATCACCTTAATCCCGGTTCGGTATCGTTGCCGAAAGAGGAAAGTCCGCGCGGGTATATTCTCTATTCCGCACGCTCCTTTACCTTTAAGACTTTGGAAGGCGAGCAGTACGATAAACTCGATTTGCTTATACGCACTCCCATAAGAAAAAATCCAGTGCTTCACCGTAAAGCAATAAGAAGAAGATAAAAGTTTTAAGTAAAGTAAAAGCGCGCCGATTTATCGGCGCGCTTTTGTCGTTCATTAAACGTTAAGTAAACGAAGAATGTGCTTTTGTACAATCATAAGGATAAGGTCAATAATCCAAATGATGTTCCAACCCAACAGCAGACGCAGTATACCTGCTACGATTTTGCCTTCGCCGAATCTCGTAATCCAGCCGCAAACCCAAGAAGTAATGGGAATGATAGCTAAAATAACACTGACGATATAGCTTAATCCGAAATAATCACCTTTTCTACTTGCCATTATATCTCTCCTTTATTTTATTATATTTATATTATACCACGCCCGAAAGATATGTCAATAATATGATTTAAATTTTAAAAAAATTTGCCTTATCCGCACTATTCCGCATTAATGAAAAAAACTTTAAGCAATATTCAGTCCGCCCGTTTACATTTTGCTTTTTCTGTGATAAAATTTTTATGAGAGAGAATATTTTAAATTACGTAAGGCTATTATAAGGAGAAATGATGGTTAAAAGGAAAATTACTTCCGCAGAAGAGGCGCGCAAAGTAATACTTTCACTGAACGAGCGCGGCGCAATAGCGAGGAAAGTTCTGATAAACAAATGCGTCGCTAATTTGGGATACACGAAAGAGGACACGGCGAATGAAGTTTCCGGCGGAGATTTGAACCTTGCAAAATGCCATTTGGGTTACGCGTTGAATCAGCTTATCCGCGCGGGAAGCATCCGCGAACTCGACGGAGGACAGCTTCAATTCACAGACGAAGAGTTTGACAAGGTAAACCTTAAAATAGAAGTGGAAAACATAATTCTTTCGCTTACTGCCGACGACGCTTATACAAAGGAAGAACTTTTAGACAAGACTTGTGAAATTTTCTTTGAAAAGCACAGTCGGTTGACGGCGCACAACGACAACAAAAACGCCGTCAAAGGCTATGCGGGCAACTTTATCAACACTCCATTTATACCGAAATCAAACGGACTGTACGGACGTAAGAAGGAGAGTCTGCGCGAAGAAAACAAGAGATATCTGAATGTGTTAAGCTCGGAAGAATTCGAAGCGTACAGCGTTAAACTGCTTGAAACTTACTACAATAAGTTTGTCTATATAGGCGGTTGCAAGGGTGTGCACTGCGGCGGAAGCGACGACGGCGGTATAGACGGAATTATCGAAGTAAAGGACAATATGCTTGGAAGTTCGGATGCGATTTTTATGCAGGTAAAGCAGAAAAAGAGCGAAAATAAGAACGCTAAGCAAAACACTATGCACGAACTGCGGGAATTCGGCGGAACGCTCGCCACCCGCCCCGAGGCGTTGAAGGGAATTTTCGTAACCAATATAAGTTACATTCCCAAGAACTTTTTGAACGCGTATAAACTTAAACCGCTGATTTTCATTAACGGCGAGCTTTGGCTCGATATAGCGGAGCAGTGCGGGTTCCGCATTGCCGACTACGAAAACTGAAAGGCGGCGCATAAATCGAGTTGCAAAAAAATATTGTATAAATTATAGAAAATATAAGGAGCCGAAATCAATGTCAAAACGCTTATTTATAAAAAAAGACAACTGCCCTCAAAGCCATGCCTGCCCCTCCGTCAAAGTCTGTCCGGTAGGCGCGCTTTCGCAAGTCGGGTTCAACGCGCCCGTAATTGATTACAGTAAATGTATCGCGTGCGGGAAATGCTCCAACTTCTGCCCCAAAAAAGCGTTGGTGCTCGGAGAACAAAATTAAAAGCGAAACAGCAAAGTGCGCGCCGCAAAAATTGCGGTGCACCCTTTTTATTACATTTAAACTGTACAAACTTTATTAAACTAACGGTTAATAATAATCCACCCGCATAGCGGAAGGTATTTCATTTTCGGGCAATTAGCCCTAATCATTACCAGCTGCGCACAAGTGCGCGTATTTTACACCTGCCAGTCATGCATCATCTTGCTACCCGTCATCGGGTACCGTCATTGCGTGCCAACTTGGTGGCGCGGCAATCCAGACGTTATGCATTATTTTTACGTAACATACACTTTTCTCGTCATTGCGAGGGAGCAACGCGAACGCGGCAATCCAGTCATTTTGTTCGTCTTTTCTGGATTGCTTCGCCTAC
>CAMXOH010000006.1 GCA_947245485.1 uncultured Clostridia bacterium
CGAGCGTAGCGCGGCAATCCAGACTATTCCGCTCTTTCCAATCATCATTTACTTCCGGATTGCTTCGTCACCTACGGTTCCTCGCAATGACGACAAATCAGCAACGCTTCCGCTTCTTTTTTGCCTCCCGCATAGCGGGAGATTGTCTTTTAGCAACTGAAAAGGCGCGGGCAAAAATGCCCGCGCCTTAAAAATTTTATGCAAGGGTTATTCGGTCCGAAATACTGCGTATAAATATTCCGCGGCGTACTCCTTCGTCTATACACGCCGATATGAACGACACGAGTTTGTCGCTTGAACGCGGCACTTTAAGTTCTTTTAAAACCATAGGAATAAGTTCGTCCGCATACATACTTACTTTATTTATAAGCACGCCCTTAATAAGCGAAATTACGTCGTAAGGCGTATAGTCGGTATCCGCCGAACGTATCGATGCGCCCTCTTCCACGCGGTATCTGTCAAACGACGAGAATTTATCCGCCTTGAAGTAGTAAGTCGAGCCGAGCATTTCGCTTTTGCACAGTCCGCACAAGTCGAACAGCGAACGGAGCTTTGCTTCGAGCTTGACGCCGTACTTTTGTATTCCGAACTGCGCGAGCGTGCGCTTTATGAGGAATACTGCGGAAATGGGTTCTTCCGCCGTAACCACGGCTTTTATTACGCGCATAACTTCCGCGTCGTTGTTTCCGCTTAAAATATATTCGGGCGGCTGTTGCTTTGCTTCGCCCTTTACAAAACGGTAAGGTTTTTTAAAGTTGATTGCCGCGGGTTTTCCGTCGGAAGTGAGCTTGTCGAGATAGTCTTTGATTTTCTTGATTTCGCGCTTGGGGTTATTGAAGAAGTTCAAAGCGCAAAGTCGGACTACGTTCCAGTTGTTGCGTTTCAAAGTCTGAACCTGCAAAACCGTCCTGTCCTTTACCGAGAACGCGCTCTGCGAGCCGTCGCACAGCACCGCAAGTGTAAAGTTATGCCTGTTCTTGGGGTCTATAACCGCAACGTCGATTTTAAAGTCGGAAACGCCCACGTCGCAACGGCATTCGTAGCCGTAAGCCGCAAGTTCTTCGGCAATGAATTTGCCTATGCCCTGCTTGTTCAAAATTATCTCGTCGCTCTTAACCGAAATGTTCGTCCTGCCCTTTTCGGCAAATTCGAGGAAGGCTTTAAGTCCCGCAACGCCGCGCGAAGTGGTTCTCGACATATCTATCATAGAGTAACGCATCGATGAGAACACAACCATCTCTTCCCTCGCCCTCGATACCGCAACGTTGAGTCTGCGCCATCCGCCGAGTTGGTTCAACGGTCCGAAGTTGAGCGAAATTTTGCCGAGCTTGTCTGGTCCGTACCCGACGGAGAACAGGATTACGTCCCTTTCATCGCCTTGAACGTTTTCAAGGTTTTTGACGAAAAGAGGTTCTTCCCTGTCGTACGCCGCGTCTTCGAGCTTCTGTTCCGATATTTTCTTGGATAACTGCCTTTCGATATAAATTTGCTGGGGCATACTGAAAGTTACCACGCCGATACTCGAATTTTTCAGCCTCTCGTCTTTTAAGCGTTTGATGACTTCCTCAATGAGCGCGTCCGCTTCCTTTTTGTTGAGCTTTGTATCCCCCCTGTCGTAAACGCCGTCCTCGATTAGTCTGAACTTGACTTTGCTGTCGAGCGCGTCGGGCGACGGGTAAGTGCAGAGTCTGCTCGAATAATACATTATATTGGAAAAGGCTATAAGGCTTTCGTGCTTGGAGCGGTAGTGCCATATAAGGTGCTTTTCGGGTATGCCGAGCGCGAGGCAGTCGTCGAGTACCGATTCCAAATCCTCTGTTTCGGGGTTGTCCTCGTCCTGCCCCGTTGTGGTGAAGAACGTTGTAGGCGGCATCTGTTTGGGGTCGCCGACAATTATCGCGCTCTTTGAACGGGCGAGCGAGGGCACCGCTTCGCAAGTAGGCATCTGCGACGCTTCGTCGAAGATAACTATATCGAACAGCGCGGGGTCTGCGGGGAGATACTGCGAAACCGTAGACGGACTCATCAGCATACAGGGCGCGACGACGCGCAGAAGTTCGGGCAGTTCGGTGAACAGAGTCCTTAAATTGAGTCCGCGCATATTGCCCATAAAGTTGCGCTTAAACGCCATAAGTTCGAGCGCGAGCGGTCCTTCCGTCTCGGTTGCGGGCAGGCGGGAAATCAAATCGGAGCGGAGTTTTTCGCGGGTGAGCGATGAGAACTCCTCCAAAAGCTGTGAAAAACTTACTGCGTTTGTTTCCTGCACGTTCGCAGAGAACGAAGAGAGAACTTCGTCCGCGGGAATATTGGTCTGTATGAAATTGCGGTATACGTTTTTGCGGAACGAGGACAGAATTTGCTTGCCGCTTATTCTTCCGCTTTCCATTGCGTCCGTCATAAACGTTAAACCGCTTTCATTGAGTTTTTTAGCCGTAGCTTTATACACGCACCAGCCGGGGAGCATATCGATATTGTCGATAAGCGCGGTGCATTTTTTGTTGAAGTAGTCGAAAATATCGCCGTCGAGAATTTCCGACTTGTCGGCTTTGACGGTTTTAAGGAAGTTGTCGCAACTCTTGTTAAACGCGCTCGCCGCGGCGATGAGTCCGGTTATTAGCGGTTTCAAGTGTCCGCCGACAGCTTCCGCGCACACGCTGTTGAAGGCGTCCGCGTTGTAGTCCATAAACACCTGCGCGCATAGCGTGTGGAGATGGTAAAGGGGTTTTAAAAACTCCTCCCTCTTCCTGTCGTTTATGCTTCCGCCCATACCCGTGAAATTGGAGCTTAACTCCGTGTTGTCGAATATGCGGGTTTTGGCATGTTCCATTTCGCAGGCGCGGCGAACCCATACAAGCTCTTCCTTAGCCGTCATAGGCACCGACGCGCACTTGTTTATTCTGCGTATTACGTTTAAAACTATTTTGGACGAACGGTAGTTGTCGCCCCAGTTTTCAAGTTCGTTTTCAACCTTGTCCGCAAGTTTTGCAATATCGGGCAACGCCTTGAACTTGTTCAGCCACTGTTTAACCGCCGCGTCGTACTTTAAGTTTGCGTTATAGAATTTATAGAACGCGCGTTCCTCGCATTCGAAAAACTCGCTCAAATCGTCGCCTTTTAATATGTTGGCGATTTCGATAAGGCTTTTAAGTTTTTTATAGGTGAACGTGCTTGTATTCTGATTGAACGTGTCGAGGAACAAGCCGAGATAGTTTTTAAGATGTTTAAGCTCGGCAAGCACAACTTCCGCAGCGCACAGCACCGCGCTGCGCGTGGACTTGTCGCAGTGCGTAAGATTGATTTCCGAGAAGGGCGAACGGTAAACGCCGCCGCACTCTTCCGCCGCCGCCTGCGCGGTCATAAGCATTTTTTCGCATTCTTCGAGTTTGCTCTTCGTAAGCGTGTCGTAGAAAGTGCTTTCTATGTTTATGAGTTCGGGCGCGTTTTTGTTTTGAAGATAGTAGATAATGCCGTCGTAAACCGACACGCCGAGTCTGCGTTTTTTGTGGAGCGCGGAAAGGGGCGCTTTTAAGTTTTCGCGCATTTCCTTTATGTTCGCGCCCGCGCTTTTGAACTTTTCTCCGTCCGTACCGCCTTTAAGCGCAAGCGTGTTTTCTATACTGCGGATAATTTCGCCCTTGTCCGCGGACTTGCCCGAATGCAGTTCGAGACAGAATTCGCCTATACCTATATCCGAAAGGCGTTTTTTAACTACCTGCAACGCCGCTTGCTTTTCCGCGACGAACAGCACGCGTTTTTTACAGTAAAGCGCGTTTGCTATAATATTCGTAATAGTCTGGCTCTTGCCAGTTCCGGGAGGTCCGTGTAAAACGAACGTAGTACCCTTGGCGGATTCCGCAACCGCGGCGTACTGCGTGCTGTCGCAGGGCAACGGCGTTATGATTTCGCAGGGTTCGCAGTCGTCCTCGCTCACGCCCGTAAGTTTGTTCTTTTCGAGTTTGTTGCCGTTTGTAAGCAGGCTTGCGATAAGCGGATTTTTCTTGTATTCGTTAATATTGTTCTTGACGTCCGCCCACATTGCGTACCGCGCGAACGTGAATTGGGCGAGGTAAATATCTTCGTACACCTGCCAGCCGCGCATATTCGCCGTCTTTGCGCGGAACACCGCGATTATTTCGTCGGGTTTAAGTCCCTTGCCCTCGACGCCGCGGACGTCTATGCCGAACTCCTGCTTCAAAAATTCGAGCAGGGTTGTGTTGACTTCGTACTCTTCGCCCGTTTCGAGCCAAACGCCCGAAGTTTTGTTCTTTTTCACGTTTACGGGCAAAAGCGCGAGGGGCGCGTACTTGTCCTCTTT
Organism: uncultured Clostridia bacterium; assembly: GCA_947245485.1. Classification (GTDB taxonomy): domain Bacteria; phylum Bacillota; class Clostridia; order Christensenellales; family Borkfalkiaceae; genus Coproplasma. The sequence continues at coordinate 4,316 of CAMXOH010000006.1, forward strand.
ATCGTTCTTGGAACGCCACTTTAAAAAGCCGAACGCAAGATACAGCGTCTTTACGCCCGTTTCTTCCTCTGCCGAGCGCGACTTTCTTATAAGCGTGTTGGAAACGTCGTTAACGCCCTCCTGCCCCGAGTAGCAACGCATTACGCCCGACTTCATTTCGATTGAAATGAGCTCTTCCATACTCCTCACGCTCGAACCGCCGAAGAACTGCGCGTCCTTAATCGGCATAGAGAGAGGATTTAATTTATACTTGTCCTTTTCTTCGAGCCTTGCGCAGAACGCGCCGAGGTCGGCGGAAAGGATATGCAGGCAGTCCCGCTTATAGCGGAAATTCAAGAGGTTGTTCCTCAGCGATAAGTCTAAAAGCCTTCTCTGCCAGTTCTTGTCCTTGGAAGCCGCTCTGTCGTACTCGAACTTGCTTGCGTCTATAATTTCGCCGGGTTTCGCGTTGTAGGCTATTTGCCTGTCGTCTAAAAGTTCGTAACCCGCGTGCGTTTTTACTTTTAAGGGAAGCGGGAAAATTCCGCCAATGCGGCAACGCTTTACGTCGATACAGGTATCGAACGCGTTACTGCGCAAAAATGAAATGAAGTGCGCGCCGCTTGTTGTGAAACTTGCGTTTTTATGCGCGTATAAATCGTCCGCGTCGAACACGGCGAGGTTGTTTACGCCGTCCGCAACGTATTTTTCGATGAGCGGCATATCGTCCTGAATGGGCGAAGAGAAACAGCTTTCATACAGCCATACGCCGACTGCGGCTTTGTTTTTGCCGATAATCAGCACGGGATTGAGCTTTGTAGCTTCGAAACAGGACGCGACGAAAACGGCGAGTTCGAGCGGACTTGCGCTCTTGCTTTTGATAATAGAGCTTATATCGCCCGCGCGGGTTACGCCCGTCATATCGCCGCAATCCGAACGCTCGATATTAAGATTTCTCACGGCGGAGAAAATCGACGCCGCGGCGTTTCTTACGGCGTTTCTGTCGTTGCCCGCGTAACCGCTCCACTCCGAGGAATAACCCCAAGATTTGAGCTGTAACCCCGCTTCCGCCAAAATTTTCTGACAGTCGGAAAGTTTGGGGCGCACGAACGCAGAAAGCATTTCCGCATTGCCCGAAAGTCCGCACCAATAATCTATGGGAAGCGCGAGGACTTCCGCGTTCAGAGAGCAGATTATATCCTTGCCCTGCATAAGTTTGATTTGCACTTTACAGGTTGCAGGCTCTTCCAAATCGGCAAGATATTTAGGGTTGAGAAGATTTCCCGCCGCAAGCTCGATACTGCTTTGATGGGGAATTTCGGCAACGGGAATTTCCGCGGGCATTATAAGCTGGGTTGAACCCGTAATGCAGACGGTGATTTCCGAAACGCTTTCTTCCGCGCGGTTGAAAATTCTGAAAGAAGTAAACAGCGGCTGACGGCAATAGTACGTTGCGTAGCTGACTGCGTTTAAAAGTTCGCCTTCTATTTCTATTGTATCTATGTTCTTTTTCTTAGCCATATCCAAATTATACCACTTTTTTATTTTATTGACAATGACTTACCTAAGTTTTCAATAATTTTTAAATAATAAGCCGCTGTGAAAAATTTTTAACGTACGCGGCTTTCCGCCGCCCGAAGTTTTCGGCTACTCTATTATTGCAAGATTTTTCAGCGCACGGGTATAGGCGATATACTTTTCGTTAACCGTCATATCTCCGTCGGCAACCGCAACGGCGGTAAATTCAAGTCCCTTGCTCTCGTAGACGGTCATAATATTAATTTTCGTCTTTGAAATTTTGCCCGTTTCACGAAGAACGTTGTAACTCTTCCTCGAATGTTTTTCAAACCCCGCCTCGGTGACGATAACCGCGCAAAGTCCGTTTTTGTCCGAAAGATACTTAGTGACGGAACGCGCCGAAATTTTTTCCACTTTACAGCCGTCGAAACCTATGGGTTGCATATCTATGCCCAGCCGCTCCGAAACGAAATTGACTATTTGGTTGGTGTTGCGGTAATTCAAATTTAAATCGTAAACCTTATACCCAAGCTCCGCCCAATCGCGTATTCCGCGGTATGCGGTAATGTTCTGCTTCAAGTCGCCGAACACGTTGAACGACGCCCTGTCGTTGATTTTACGAAGCACAGCGTACTCCTGCGGGGAAATATCCTGCGCTTCGTCCACGAACACAAAACCGTATTTGGGCGTTAGCGGAAATTCGAGTTCGGTGAGAATAAGGCAGAGCGCAAACGGGTCGGTGCGGCAAAGTTTTTTTGTAGGCATGCCGAACCTGTATTTGATTTTTTTAACCGTTTCGCGGTAGAAATAGCGCGCTATGTCGTAGGTGTTTTCGCACTTGCCGAGAGAGACAAGCTCGCCGTCGCCGCGGAGCACGTCCGCAAACTCATAGAGCGGTATAAACGCATTGCGTATGCGCTCCACTCTCTCTATGGTGACGGAGATTTCTTTTTTGAGCTGTTCGCGCTTTTCTATTCTGTCCGCATAGGTTAAAACTTCCTGCCCGCCGTTGTTCGTCTTATAGCGCAGTAAGTCGTGTATTTCCTTCTCTACCGCCTTATAGAGAGCTTCCAAATCTTCTTTGGCGTTCAGACAGATTTTGTCCGAATAGTGCCTTAAAAACTTTATGGACTTATAAAACGAAAGGAATTGCTTGTAGAAGAACGCATAGCTTTTCATACGCTCGTCCGACATAAGCGAAATAAATTCCTTTACGTCGGTAACGCAGTTGAACGCGTTCCTGAACTGTTTTGTAAAATAGAGTCCGCCGTCGGGTTTTTCCTTTATTTCGCCGAGTACGCAACGCCTTACGCGCAGGCTCGCGTTTTTAATGAACGAATAATCGTTTTCCTGCTCGCCGCAGGCTTGTCTCACCGCTTCGGCGACTTCACTGCATCCGTCGGCTGTAAACATACCGTAAATTCCGTCGAACACTTTTGAAAGTTTCTTTCTCACGTCAGCGGTAAATTTATCCGAATAGATATAACTCAGCATTCCGTCGGGTACGTTCTGGGCAAAATCGATTTTGTCCGTCACGAACACTCCCGCATTGCGCAGTACGTTTAAAAAATAATTGTCGAGAGTGGAAGTTTTTACTTTTTCAAGTTCGAGTATCGCCGAAAGCTCGTCGATAAACGCGTTGAAAGAGTCCGACGGAGTAATTACAAGAATATCGGACGGGCGCAGGCTTTCGTTATTATAAAGGATATAGGAAAGGCGGTGAAGTAAAATCATAGTCTTACCGCTGCCCGCAACGCCCTGCAAAATAAATTCCGAGCGTTCGGGCAGGGTTATAATTTCATACTGCTTTTCCTGTATGGTTTCGATTATATCGGTAATTTCACGCTTTTCCTTTCGGCTTTCGAGAATTTCCTTTAAGAACGGGTCGAAAATAAGCGCCTCGTCCCGTCCCCCGATTTCCTCTTGCGTGAGATAATCGGCAAGCGAAAGATACTCGTTTTTCATATCGAGCACCGCGCCGTTCTTGGTGCGGAGCGCGCGGCGCAGAATCAGTTTATATTCGTAGTCGTTTATTTTAAATTCGGTCTTGCTCTTTTGGTAGTACTTTCTCGCAAGCGGTGCGCGCCAATCGACTATTTCAAGTCCCTCGTCGCCGCGCTTGCCTATATAGTAACTGTTGTACCCTTCCGCCTTATCCTCCAAGTCCATACGCGCAAAGTACGGCTCTTCGAAAAAGGGTTTATAGGACGCAAGTTTTTCGTTTAGCGTTTTTATTACGGCGTTGAGTTCGAGAACGCGTCTGTAATTTTCCGCCGAATGCTCGTTCTCGGAATTTTTGGCGTGACGCTCGGCTTTTGCCTCGGCTATTTTGTCTTTAAGTTTATTTATATAAAGACATTTAAGCATAAGCATTACCGCCTTAATTCGGCGGTTTTCGTAATCGCGCTGACTTTCTCCGTCGAGCAGTTCGAGGAAAAAGGCTTTATCCGGCTGTTTATGCGGCTCTATTGAGATTTTAAGTTTTTCGAATTCCGTCATATAAATAACCTGCTTAAAGTCGAGTGTAACACATATTTAAGAAAAATACAACCCTTTAACCCAAATGATTTTTAACATAAGACAGTGTAAAAACCGATATATTTTATAAATTGCCAAACAAAATATGCCTTATTTAATTTTATTTTTAGGTTAATTATTGACAAAAATAGATATTTCGGATATAAAACTAAACCAAATGGGTTTGCGGAATCCGCAAACCCATTTGGTTTATACCAACGAAAGAAAATGATGAGTGAACTATTTTACCCTTACAATTTGCTGAACCGTAGCGAAAAACGCTTCGTCCCCCATTGCAGGTTTTTGCATATAATCGAAATATAAAATTTCCGTACCCTTTTCAATCCAACCCTGATAATTTATATACGTTTTGCTTCTGTCGCTCTCTTTCCCGTAATTGACGGTGTAATCAGTTAACTGTTCAGTAACCATTTCAACTTTAAAGTCTGCGTTGTATGTATAATTCTCATTTATGACTACAACTATTTTTAGAGAAGATTTTACGTCAATGGCTGTCGCTCTATAATATAAATCATCATTACTTTTTGTATCATAATACAAATTGATTTGCAATTCCGAAAGAACTTCGAAGTTCACGTCAAAATACGTGATATCATCCTGCATTTGCGCGACAGTCACTTCTCTGCTTGTAATATATTCGTCCTTATACAGTATTTCATCTGGTTTTCTTGTGGCGAACATACAAACCATAACCACTGCGACGGCGCACAGAACGGACGCTACGGGAGTAAACCACTGCAAAAAGCTCCTGTTTGCATAGGCGTTCCCCGCTTTCTTTTCTTCGAGGCGCGGCAACAGAGTTTCAAACAGTTCGCGCTCCTCTTTCGACAGTTCGTCATTCGGCGGACTGTCATTTTTTAACCTCATATATTTTTTAAAATTCATTATAACCTCAATAGATATTTACGCCGTAAGCAGAAACGACGTTGGTTCTGAAATCTATATTGAAATAAGCCTCATCGGGGTCTCCAAACCCCGTAGCAACGTGAATAAATCTGTTATTAGGTCTGCTGCCGTCGGGCATATTATAGATTATATCTCTGTAACCGAAACCAACCATTACGTGATTGCCTGAAAAAACCAAATAATCCAAATAATCTTTATCATCGCTAAAATAAGCATCGCAAATATTGTAAGTACTTAAAAACAGTACTACGGGTTTGTTCGACTTCATACTCGATTTAACCATAGCGTAATCGAGTTTGCCCGAACTTTTAACCGAGGAGTAACTGATTCTTAACCCCTTGCGCGAACAGTACTTTTCGAGTCCCGATTTAAAACTCGATTCTGAAATGCCGTTTTCCGTGCCGCCCATATCCTCGTATAAAACTTCGATTGCTCTATATACGTATGTATTTGCCACGCCGTAATAAAACAAATCGTCATCTTCCAATTTCCCGGCGGAATGATTGGGAATTAAATCTTCATAGTATCTGTCGAAATAACCGATAAGATTTCCGCCCGCAACCGCCGCGCAACCGCTTGTTATGCCCGAACCGCAAAACTGTGGAAATCTTCCGCTCATTTCGTAATCGTCTTCACTATATATAGACTTAAATTCTACAACTATATTAACCTTTTCGGGAGCGGTTGAACCGCCGCCCTGATAGAGAATAGCGTTCTGTTCCAAAAGCGCGAACGCCTGTTCCGTAACCAGTTCGCCGCTGTCAATGTGGCAAAGTTTGCCGTCCGTTGCCTTAAAGTAAGACATTACGTTTGCGAATACATACTGCTCTTCCGCGTTCAAGTCCGCATAGGGACTTGTGGCTTGGGGGAGCATTTCTATTGCAACGTACTCGCCCCTGTCGCAAATTATTATAGCATAACCCGAGCCGCGCGCGGTATCGAAGTCATAGATAAATCCGAGATGTTCGAGATTAACGTCGTAAACGGGACTGCGGGTTGCTTTGAGAGTATTGCCCTCCACATCCTCGCGTTCGAGTATTCCGTTTACGGTGTCGCGGAAGCATTTATCGCATTCTTCGATATCTACGTCCGCAAAAGCGGTAATTCCGCCGAAAGCGCCTATTACAGTTGCCAAAAATATTAAAAATGTTAAAATTTTCTTTTTCATATGGAACCTCTTGTTTCACTATTCAGTAGATTTAAAAATTTTTTTAGCGCGGCTTTTCTTCAATCTTACATAATCCGCGCGCAAGTTAAGAATTTTTGCTATTTCAGTCAGTTTATAACCGAGAAATATATTCATATAAAGAATGTATCTTGTAAGTTTGTCAAGTTTACGCCATTTCAACTCGAACTCCAAATTAAGAAATTCTATGTTGTTCTCATATTCGGGAAAATAGGGATAATCGTCATAAAGTACCAAAGTTTGATTGTCTTTAATGTTATACATATCGTACATAAATTTCCTCGCGCAAGAACATAGATAAGAAGTCGGACTTGTTACAAATTTCTTCGGCGGATAATCGAAATAAAATCTTGTGAAAGCGTCGTGAGGTACGTTGCTGAAAAAATTATTTCTGCCGTATTTATAAATGACGTGTTCCTTGATAATCTCCGTGCAATATTTGTAAAGTACTTCGAACAAATCTTTATCGTAACGTGCCCGCTTCAAAATAAAATTGAATTCCTTCACAGACAACTTTTTCTTTTGCATAATTCCAATACTTTCCTATTAAACGTTTTTTTATAGGCAACGGGGCTTTATTCCGAACGCCTTGGCGGAAAGTCTTTCCCGCCGCGAAAACTTTACGGAAATTATTTAACCGGAAAACGCTGTTCTATATCTTTTATGCCGCACTTATCATAGCCTGTCCACTTGCTTGTAATTTCAAGGCATTCTACAAACGCTATGATTTCACCGTCGGAAAATTGAGAATTTTCCGGACTCGACGTCAGTTCTTCGAGACTGATTAGCAAATAACTTATCAAGTTTTTCAGTACTTTTGCACTGCTTTGTTTCTTTCCTTTCATATTTTCGATTACACATAAAAAATAATATAGAAGTACTCTGCGTTTTATCGGTTTTTTTAGCCGCCGTTTTTACTGATTTTAATTATAAATGTAAAATATTGGAAAAAACCGACACATTTTGTCGGATTTTACAGTCATATTTATAGAATTTAAAAAAAACTTTAAAAAGAGGTACTTTATGAAAAATCCGAAATCCATTGAAAAACTTATGATGCAGGCTTCGCGGCAGGAAAGTCCCGAGCTTGAAAAAGCGTTTGAGAACGTTGTAGCCGTTTTCAGGTTTATCGACAGAAAGGAACACTCCAACCACTGCGATATACTGAACACGTTATATAATGCAAAAACCAAAAAGTTTACTTACGTCGGCGTTGCGGCGGCATTTTTTCTCAGCGACAATAAGTTAAGACGGCACAGGCGGAACTATGCGGACTGGTTCAGCTATTTTTTTGAACTGCAAACGCAAAAAAAATAAATTAAAAAAAATTAACGAAAGAGGTGTAAAAAAATGAAAAACTTTCAAACAACAGAAGAACTTATGACTTTGGAAAAGAGACGTCAGAACCACGAGTTCGACTATGCGTTTAAATGCGTTTTAAACGTTTACAGATTTCTCGACGGCAAGAATATGACGAACCACTGCGAAATTTTGAACGCGCTTTATAACGTGGCGGAGAGAACGACTACTTACGAGGGCATTGCCTGTAAATTCAATTTAAGCGATAACGCGCTGAGGAGATACAGACGGGTTTATACCGAGTGGTTCCGTTATTATCTCGAACTCAACGCGAAAGTGCATATACAATTTTCTCTGCCGAAATTCTGCGCTATATAAAAGCACCGAAAAGCCGCAGGCTTTTTCGGTGCTTAGTTGATTAATTTTGGGGTTTATATGTGGTGACGAGGTTAGCTACAAGCTGTTTCATATGGTCAGTTTCGCTATATGCTTCTTCTTTTAGTTTATCAAGCGTCGCCCAAAGGAATTTTTCGTCAAGCTCGATAGGGTTTGCAATGTTAATAAGTCCGTTTGCAGTCTTTTGCATTCCCTCTTCGTCCATAAGACGTTCTTCATAGAGTTTCTCGCCGGGGCGAAGTCCCGTGCATTGAATTTCTATATCCACGTCAGGTTCCAAACCCGATAACTTAATCAAGTTGTACGCAAGGTCGTAAATCTTTACGGGTTCGCCCATATCGAGAACGAAAATTTGTCCGCCCTTTGCGTACGCGCCCGCCTGCAATACGAGCGAAACCGCCTCCGGTATTGTCATAAAGTATCTTATGATATCTTTATGCGTTACCGTGACGGGTCCGCCCTCCGCTATTTGTTTTTCAAAGAGCGGTATGACAGAACCGTTGGAGCCGAGCACGTTGCCGAACCTTACGGCGACAAATTTTGTGTTTTGGCTGTACTTGCCTATTGTCTGAATTATCATTTCGCAGATACGCTTTGTCGCGCCCATTATGTTTGTGGGGTTGACGGCTTTATCCGTGGAGATTTGGACGAATATTTTCGCTTTGTACTTGTCCGCGCAACGGGCAACGTTGAGGGTGCCGAAAACGTTGTTCTTTACCGCTTCGTTAGGACTCGTTTCCATAAGCGGAACATGCTTATGCGCCGCCGCGTTGAATACTATTTCGGGGTTATATTTGGTGAATATATCTTCCATTTTCCCCAAATCCCTTATGCTTGCAATAAGCGTAAGTAAATTTAATTCGGGGTAGCGGCGTTTAAGTTCCTGTTCTATTTCATAGGCGTTATTTTCATAAATGTCTAAAATAATAAGCCTTTTGGGGTTATGCGTCGCAATCTGGCGGCACAGCTCGCTGCCAATCGAACCTCCGCCGCCCGTTACGAGGACGGTGCGATTTTCGATGTAACCCATAATCTCGTCGAGGTTGATTTTGATTTGGTCTCTTCCCAATAAGTCCTGTATCTGTACGGGACGGAGCGAAGTTACGCTTGCGTCGCCCGTGATAATCTGATATATGCCGGGGAGAATTTTTATTTTACATTTTGTTTTTTCGCAAATATCGAATATTCGCTTGACTTCCGATTTTGCAGCGGCGGGCATTGCGATTATTATTTCGTCGATTGAATACCTTTCGACAAGTTTTACTATGTCGGCGGAAGTGCCCATAACCCTTACGCCGTTTATTCTCTTGTTCATTTTAGCTTCGTCGTCGTCTACAAGACAAAGCGGCAAATAGTCGATTTTATCCGTCGTCTGAATTTCGCGGATGAGCGTCGTTCCCGCATTGCCCGCGCCGACGATAAGCGCCCTTACTTTGTTTTTATTGCCGCGGGTAATGGAATACCTTACGGCGATATAAATTCTTTTCGAAAATCTGATTAACAGCGCGAGAGAAAAGAGTATTACGCAATATATAGAGCAAACTCTTATACCGATAGGTTCGCGCAAAAACGTACAGCATACGGCGTTTACGCAGTATATGCACAACGCGGCGCAGAACGTACGCAGTCCGTCTATAATTCCGACGGAAGTGAAAACTATATAGTACATTCTGAACAGGGCAAAAAATACGTAACCGATTGATAAATTTATCAGCACCCAATATAAAAGATGCATATTAAATTCGATTCTCGCATTTACGATTAATAACGACAGCACCATTGCGCCCGTAAAAGCCACAAGGTCTAATAGAGCGAGAATCAGAAAATCTTTAATTTTTTTGTACGTGTTTTTTACATTGAACATTTGAGTCAGGTTACTCCACGGTTACGCTCTTTGCAAGATTTCTGGGTTTGTCCACGTCGTTTCCTCTGAGTACGCTTAAAAAGTAAGCGAAGAGTTGCATAACTATTACAGCTATGCTCGCGGAAAAATGTTCGTCAACCTTGGGTAAGGATGATAATTTACGGAAATCCGCAGGGAGATTGTCATTCCCCTCCGTAGCAAGCACCGCGACGTACGCGCCCCTGCTTTCCGTTTCTTTAAGATTGCTTACGGTTTTTTCGATAAGCTCGCTCTGAGTCAATATGCCCATAACAAGCGTGCCGTTTTCGATAAGGCTTATAGTGCCGTGTTTCAATTCGCCCGCCGCGTACGCTTCGGAGTGAATATAGCTTATTTCTTTGAGTTTCAGACTGCTTTCAACGCAAATTGCGTAGTCTATGCCCCTTCCGATAAAGAATACGTCTTTTTTGTCAACCATTTCCGAAGCAAACTTCTGCACTTCGGATTTGTTTTCAAGCACGCGGGAAATTTTATCCGGCAGCGAGACGAGCTCGTTGATAAGGCTGTCGTAATAAGCCTCGGTAAGCGTCTTGCGGAGCGACGCGAATTTAAGCGCAATAAGGTACATTGCAATAAGCTGTGCGCTGTACGCTTTTGTAGTGGCAACCGAAATTTCGGGTCCCGCCTTGGTATACAATACGCCGTCCGCCTCTCTTGCAATGGACGAACCTACCACATTGACGACTGCAACAGTCTTTATGCCGCGTTCCTTCATATCGCGAAGTGCGGCGAGGCTGTCCGCCGTTTCGCCCGACTGGCTGATGACAATTACAAGTTCCCTGCCCGTTAAGACGTGTTTGCGGTATCTGAATTCGGAAGCGATTTCAACCCTGACGGGTATTCTTGCCAAATCTTCTATAACGTACTGGGCGACTATGCCGACGTGATACGCCGAACCGCAACCCGTTATGATTATGCTGTCTATTTCCGAAAGCTGCTTGTCCGTGAGCTTTAATTCGGACAGGTTGAGCTTGCCGTCTTGCAAAAAGTAATTCACGGTGTTTTTTATGACGTCGGGCTGCTCGTGGATTTCCTTTATCATAAAGTGTTCCCAACCGCCCTTTTCCGCCGCTTCCGCGTTCCAATCTATTAAAGTAGACTGTTTTTGTATTTCATCCCTGTCGAGGTTATAGAAAGTTACGCCGTTTGCGTTAAGCCGCGCTATTTCGTAATTGTCGATATAATAGATTTTGCGCGTGTATTTCAGTATGGCGGGAACGTCCGACGCGAGATACGCGCCGCCGTCGGTATAGCCTATTACCATAGGACTGTCTTTCCTTATGGCAAAGATTTCTCCGTCGTAGTCGCTGAACATAACAGCAAGCGCATAAGAACCCCTTGCGTGCAATGCGAATTCCGAAATTGCGCGAAGCGGTTCGTTGTACTTTTTATAGTAATAGTCTACAAGTTTAGTGGCTACTTCCGTATCCGTATCCGAATAAAACGTATAACCGCGCCTCATGAGTTTTGCTTTCAAGGGCGCATAGTTTTCTATTATTCCGTTATGAACCGCAACTACCGTTTTCTCGTCGTTGCAGTGAGGATGGGCGTTGTTTTCGGAAGGTTCGCCGTGCGTCGCCCAACGGGTATGCCCTATACCGCATACTCCGCCGAGATTTTCGCCGTCAGACGTCAATTCGCAAAGGACTTTAAGCCTGCCTTTCGCCTTGACTATTTGCATTTCGCCGCCGTTGTTTTTAACGGCAATTCCCGCGGAATCGTACCCTCTGTATTCAAGTTTGGCGAGTCCGTCTAAAATTATGGGCGCCGCCTGACGGCCGCCCGTATATCCTACTATTCCACACATAATTTATGCCATTATTTAATTAAATACCCTTTGCTTTTAAGCACGTCCGATACTTCCGACGCGTATTTATTGCAAAGTTTTTCTTTTTCGGCTTCAACCATTATTCTTACCAACGGCTCCGTGCCCGAAGCGCGGTAAAGTATTCTGCCGCCGTCGCCGAGTTTTTGCTCAACCGCTTTAACCGCGTCAAGCACGTCTTTATCGTTTTGAGCTTTCTCTTTATCCGTTACTTTAAGGTTTAAAAGTACCTGCGGATATATCTTCATCGGTTTAACAAGTTCGGAAAGCGTCGTCTTTCTCGCAAGCACAGCTTCCATAACTTTAAGACTGGTCAATATTCCGTCGCCCGTCGTTGCGTATTTAGAGAAAATTATATGCCCCGACTGTTCGCCGCCCAGCCTGCTGCCGTTTGTCACCATATAATCGTGAACGTACTTATCGCCCACGGGAGTCTTGGCGTAGTCTATTCCCGCCGCTTCAAGCGCCTTATAGAGTCCGAAATTCGACATTACGGTCGTAACGATTGTGTTCGTCAAAAGTTTTCCGCGCTCTTTCATATAGATGCCGTACAGATACAGTATCTGGTCGCCGTTAACTACGTTGCCTTTTTCGTCGACGCAAAGACATCTGTCGGCGTCTCCGTCGTAGGCAAAACCTATATCAAGTTTCTTTTCTTTTACGAGTTTCTGCAATCCCTCGATGTGCGTCGAACCCGCGTTCTCATTTATATTTATGCCGTTGGGTTCGGCATTTATAACGTATACCGTCGCGCCGAGCGCTTCGAATACGGATTTAGCTATATTCCAGCTCGAACCGTTGGCGCAGTCCAGTCCCACTTTCATATCGCGGAAAGAGTACATTCCGAGCGAAATGAGATAGCCTATATAACGGTTTCTGCCCGAAAAGAAGTCAACCGTTTTGCCGATATTCTCCCGCACCGCATAGGGTAAACGTGGATAGTCTTGTCCGAATACGTTGAGTTTACCGTCGATATAGTCCTCTATGAGCGAAGTTGTCTCTTCGTTCATCTTCTCACCGGACGAATTTATAAGTTTAATGCCGTTGTCGTAGTACGGGTTGTGGCTTGCGGAAATCATAATTCCGCAGTCGAAGCCGTCTACGCGGGTAATATAAGCAACCGACGGCGTTGTCGTAACGTGCATAAGATATGCGTCCGCGCCCGAAGCCGTAAGTCCCGAGACGAGAGTGTATTCGAACATATAGCTCGACTTTCTCGTATCCTTGCCGATAACTATTTTTGGAGCGGTTTTGTCGCCGCTTCTTTTCTTCAATTCCCCGTAATACCAACCGAGAAATCTTCCTACTTTATACGCATGGTCTGCGGAAAGCGTTACGTTCGCTTCGCCGCGAAACCCGTCGGTACCGAAATATTTTCCCAAATTCGCTCTCCTTAATGTTTTTTTACTATATTTCCGTGAGCCTTATAGATACTGTCGGACGGAACCACTCCGCGAACGCACGACAGCGGATAAATATTGGTGTTCTTTCCTATCACCGTCCCGGGATTGAGAACGCTGTTGCATCCCACTTCCGCAAAATCCCCGAGCATTGCGCCGACTTTTTTAAGTCCTGTTTCTATTTTGCCTTCTGCGCTCTTTATTACGACGGGCGTTTTATCCGATTTAACGTTAGAAGTAATAGAACCTGCGCCCATATGCGATTTGTATCCCAAAATACTGTCGCCCACGTAATTGTAATGCGGCACCTGCGTGCCGTCGAAAATTATTACGTTTTTAAGCTCGGTGGAATTTCCTATAACGCAACCCTTACCGACAAGCGCGCTGCCGCGTATAAACGCGCAGTGTCTGACTTCGGTTTCGGGACCTATTACGCATGGCGCGCCGATGAAAGCCGTAGGCGCGATTTTAGCGCTTTTATGAATCCAGACGCCGTCCGAAACTTGCGTATATTCCTTTTCATCCAAGTGTTTTCCGTATTCGGCAATAAAGTTTTTTATACCCTTTAACGCTTCCCACGGATAGACGAACTGCTTTAAATAATCCGCCGCAGCCGTATAATTTAAGTCGTATAATTCGCTGATTTTCAAAACCGTTCACCAGAAAATGAATATTTTATCTCTATTTATAATATTTTAACACTCATTAAATATAAAGTCAATGATTAAGTTAAAAATATGTAAAATTTTGGTGAAACAAGTCGAATTGTAAAGAAGCCTGTTTATCTCTTTTATTTATTTTGCGTAATATATCTAAAATTATTAAAAAGTTAAAAAAGTCGGCGCAAAATGCGCCGACTTTTTAAAATTGAATTTACTCTTTGTCGTGTTTTTTATTTTCATCCCGATTTTCGGTTTCATCGGTAACTGCAATTTGCAACTGCGCTTCCGTGAAGACGGGTACCGGCGCGGACGTTTGCACCGCCGTCTCCGATTTCTTTTTCCTGATCTTGGCAACGATAAATCCGACGATACAAGCAAGAATTAAACCAGCAACAAAACTTACCAAAATGGAAACAGTAATTCCCAATTCACCCGAAACAAGCAAGATATTTGAATTAGAATAACTCACAGACGAGGCATTGGAATAAACGCAAGACGCCACTACGGTAAAATCTTCGGTAAATTTCCTGAGCCGCGTTTCAACTTCCGAAACGGATGAAGCGAACTGTTCGTTTGTCTTTTTACCCGTTATATAACGTTCCAAATCGGCTATTTTCTGTAATAAATTATTGATGATTCTGCGCTGTTCTATAATCTGTGGATTATCGAAAATCGCGGTCGAATTGTTCTCTTTCAATAATTTCACAAAGTCGTTGTAAACAGCTTCTTCTACTTCGAGCTGTCTCTCATACTCGAATTTCTGGCTCTTGTATTCTTCCAAAGCCTGTTCGCTCTTAATGTATCCGTTTTTAAGCGCTTCGTTTTTCAGCTGGGTTATTCTGTTATTCGAATTAAAAACGTCAATATCAGATTTGTAAGCGTCGAGCGTTCTGCCTCCGCTAACTACGAAACTTCCGCCGTAGGACGATATGAAAGAATCATAATAGGTTTTAAGATAATCCAACTGGCTTTGCAGATAATTCAACTGCGTATCGTACGTTACCGCTTCCGCCGCGGACGTGAGATACGTATCGTAATCTATGTCCATTGCGGCAAGATGTCTTGAAGGTATTTCCGTTACCGCAACCAAAAAACTGCGCGCGATTTCTTTTGATTTGAAATAATTCGCATCGGCTTTTAACGTGTAACTCGACTCAAATATCTCCGAACCCGTAGCCGTTTCCACCATCACGCGCGTTATCGAAATACCGCCGTTCTGAACCATTTCCGTAACGTCTATGTCTTTAAAACCTTCGTCCGAAGCCTTGATTTTTTCAAGGTTTGCAAAAGACACCATATCCGTAAAATGGAACCTCGTTCCGTCGGGATACGAATATGAAGTGGGCGAATCCGCGGAATTGGGAAGTTTGATGACAAAAGTCGTTTCATAAGTCCTTCTGCTTTTATTCAAACCGTAATATATACCCAAAGTTCCCGCAAGAGTAATTGCGAAGGTTATTATCAATACAAGCCACTTCTGTGAAAAAATCGCGCGGAAAATATCGCTTAAAGATATACCGCTCTCGTCTCTTTCGTTTTCTTCCATTTTCTTCCTTCCTTTTTAAACTATCTACAATTCTACACAATAACGCATAATATGTCAATCGTTAATGGTAAAATTTTCATTCCCAATATTATTATGCTCGGATAATTACAGATTATTAATAAAATATAAAACGCCTCTTATAGTTTAATTTTTAACTTTTTTGTATATGAACAGACAAAATTTTTAACATAATTTAAGGTATAATCTACTTATGACTTTAAAACTCAACGCAAAAACGTTTGTCCTGTACGGAGTTTACGCCGCAGGACTTGTATTTATGAATAAAGCAGTAGAAGGCGTTCCGCTGTCGGCAGGACTGTATTTTTCAATGCTCCTGTGCGGAACAAACCTTATTATAACGCCCGTACTTTACATACTTGCCACGATTATTAACCTGAATTTATACACAAGCCTACTAAGCCTTTTCGAAGCGGCGTTCCTCTGCCTCGTCACGCTCATTTACCGCCGCTCGGGAAGAAAAATTAAAATCGAAGCTGCGGCGTACATTGCCATAGCTCTCGCTCCTTACATAGCTTTTTCAGATAATTTAAACGCGGAAATTCCTTTTTTGGACAACCAGTACGCAGTCAAAGGCGTCGCCGCGGTAGCCGTAATTATTTTTACCTATTTTTGCTTTAAATCCGTGTATGCGGCAATTTACAGAATGCTCAGGTGCAAACTCCGCGAGGACGAACTTGTTTGTTGCGCGATAACTTTCACAGCGTTCGGCACGGGATTTTACAACGTTGCGGGAGAATTCATTTATACCGCGGCGGCGTTCGGCGCGCTTGTTTTTTGCGTAAGGCTTGCAAAAAATCCCGCGGCTATTATCGCCGCTTTAATACTTGCCGTACCTCCCGCCGCCGTCACGCTTTCGCTCGAACCTCTTACCGTATACGTTATTATTTCCGCCGCCGCGCTGTTGTTTGCAAACGCGGGACGCATTGCGCCCTCCGCAGTCACGCTCGCGCTTACCGCAGGCTACTGCTATTTAAAAGGCTGTTTCGACTGCGCGGTAGTACTACTCGTTTTCCGCGCTCTGCTTCTCTTTTGCACTTGTTTGTTGCCCTCGGCAGCTTCCGACAGGTTTTTCACCGATTTAAAGAACGGCTTGCTTGTAAAGGAAGTTCTTTCAGATACAGCCGTTGAGCGCAGCCGCAGGAGAACTGGCGAAAAACTTTACAGAATTTCGGAAGTATTCCGCGAAATTGAATGCGCGTTCAACGCTATGGACGACGACGTTAACGAACGCGCTCTGCGCGAAAGAATGTTAGAAGAACTCAAAGAAAAATGCTGTAAAACTTGCGAGAACGCAAAAAAATGCGCAAAGACAAATGCGTACTCGGGGTTTAAAAAATTAATCGATTCGGGTTGTGCAAAAGGAAAAGTGAACCTAATCGATTTACCGTCGGAAATTACCGTCAACTGTTCGAGTCCCGCGGAAGTTCTATCCAAACTCAACGCATTGCTTGCCGAATACAGACGGTATATGACCGAGGCGGAAAACGCAAAAAGCGGGCGCGTTCTGCTTGCGGACCAGGCGCGCGGAGTTGCGGACGTTATGAAAAACTGCGCCGTGGAACTTTGCAAGACGCACGGAGAATATAAGGCGCTCGAAGAACAGCTCAAAAACGCCCTGTCCGCGCACGGTATCTCCTGTCCCGAACTCAACGTAAACGGAGACGATATGGAAATTTCCGCCGTTGTCTGCGGTAAAGTCAACGCAAAAGCAATGAACGAAATTATTTCCGACGCGGCGAAAAGAAAATACCTGTTGAAAGACAAACTCAACTACGACGGGGAAAAATGCTGTTACATTTTCGGCGCGCCGCCGAGACTCGACGCCGCGTTCGGCGTAGCCTACGCCATCAAAAGCGGCGAACGCGTTTCGGGCGATACGCATTCGGTAATAAAAATCAACGAACACAGTTTTTTAATGGCGCTGTCCGACGGAATGGGAAGCGGCGAATACGCAAAAAAAGTTTCGTCTACCGCCATATCGCTTATCGAAGCCTTCTACCGCGCAGAAATGCCGGAAGGCACCGTACTTAAAACTATTAACAAACTTTTATCTTTCAACCGCGACGAGCGTTTCACCTGTATAGATATAGCCGCTGTCAACCTGAATACGGGATTTGCAAACTTCGTAAAAATAGGCTCTCCCGCCGGAATAATAATGAGGGAAGGAGAAATCAAAGTACTCGAAAGCCAGAGCCTGCCGCTCGGAATACTCGATAACCTTAAACCCACGGTCTGTTCCGAACAGCTTAAAGGCGGAGATATAGTAGTATTTATGAGCGACGGAATAACTTCTGCATTCCCCTCGGCTACGGAACTCTATGAATTTTTACAGGAATTGAAACCGCTTAACCCGCAAAACTTAGCGGATAAAATACTTGCGGGCGCAAAAGCGCGCGTTTCGGCGGTGAACGACGATATGACTGTTCTTTGCACGAGAATTTTCGATAAAAAATAAAAACCTACAAAAAAACACTGCGGAGAACAGGCAACGTTCTCCGCAGTGTTTTTTTATCTCTTGAATTTTTCTATTAATTTTCTAAGAACCGCACAGTGCTTGCGCGAGGGAAGCTCCTCCATACGGAACTGCCAGTTGCCGGACGCCGTGGACGGAATATTCATTCGCGCGGAAGTATCGAGAAGCATTACGTCCTGCACGGGCAGAATAGCGATTCTCGCCCTCGAAGCAAGCGTGCAGACGTTAACCGCCATCGCCGTGTCTTCTCTCGACGCAATAGGCAAAATTACGTTCACATACTTCAACGTTTCGCGGATTTGCTGTTTAAAGCGTTTGAAGTCGCTTGCGTCCATTTCGTTTATAAAGCCGAGCGTGGTATCGTTATCGTGCGTGCCCGTATAAACAACCGCGTTCTTTTCTATATGTTCGGGAAGATAGGGATTTTCGGGATTGCCGTCGAAAGCAAACTGCATAATCTTCATTCCGGGAAAACCCGTCCTTTCGCGCAGTCTTATAACTCCGTTATCCATAACGCCCAAATCTTCCGCAATTATATCTATATTTCCGAGTCTTCGGCTTATCTCGCCGAAAAGTCTCATACCCGGTCCCTGCACCCATTCTCCCGTTTCAGCCGTATCGCTTCCTGCGGGAATGGAATAATATCTGTCGAGTCCGCGGAAATGGTCTATTCTGATTATATCGTAAAGCGAGTGCGCCCACTGAATGCGCTTTACCCACCATTCGAAATTATCGGCGGACATAGCTTCCCAATCATAGAGCGGATTGCCCCATAACTGTCCTTTTTTCGAGAAATAATCAGGGGGAACGCCCGCAACAAAAGTAGGTTTTAATTCTCTGTCGAGTTGAAAAAGTTTGGGATTTGCCCATACGTCCGAAGAGTCGTAAGCCACGTAGAGCGGTAAATCGCCGATAATTTTTATACCGAGCGAATTGGCATAATCTTTAAGCTGTTTCCACTGTTTAAAGAATATGAACTGTACGAACTGCCAGAACAGATAATCGCTTTTGTAAACCGAATGCTTGAATTCGAGCATCGCAAGTTTTTCGCGGTATTTGTATGCGTCGGGCAAGGTATCGAAACGTCCGCCGTAACGCGATTTAAGCGACATAAACAGCGCGTAGTCGTCGAACATTCCGCTTTCCACGAAAGCGGTAAATTCCTTGTCCTTTACGTTGAAACGCGCGTATGCAAGGCGCAAAATATTAAAACGGGTTTCATAAAGCGCCGAATAGTTCACTGCGCCCGAAGGCATTTCGGCAGATTTGAGTTCATCCTCGTCCAAAAGTCCCTTTTCGCGCAACGCTTTTAGGTCTATGTAATAGGGGTTGCCCGAATTACAGCACACCGACTGATAGGGACTGTCCCCGAAACCCGTCTGCACGAGCGGAAGAATCTGCCAATATTTTACGTGTGTTTTATTGAGAAGCCTAACGAAATCATACGCTTCGTCGCCGAGCGAACCTATGCCGTACTTGTTCGGAAGCGATGAAATATTGCAGAGAACGCCCGCGCCTCTTTCATATATTCCTATCATAACTTTTCAATCCTTTTTACGGCTTCGAGGGTAAGTTCGTAACTGCCGAACGCCGTAAGACGGAAGAAGCCTTCGCCGTTCGCGCCGAACCCGGCGCCGGGAGTTCCGACAACTTGCGCGTTGTTTAAAAGATAGTCGAAAAATTCCCAACTGCCCATACCGCCGGGGCACTTCAACCAGATATACGGCGAGTTCTTTCCGCCCGTATACCATATGCCGAGTTTATCCATACAGTCCGCAATGATTTTCGCGTTGCGCCTGTAATAATCGAGATTTGCGTTTATTTCCTTTTGTCCCTGTTCGGTGAACACCGCCGCCGCGGCTTTCTGCACGATATAGGGCACGCCGTTGAACTTGGTCGACTGACGCCTGTACCACAGTTTGTTCGCGTTCAGTCCGTCTGCTCCGAGCTGTTTGGGAATTACGGTATACCCGCAACGCGTACCAGTAAATCCCGCAATTTTGGAAAACGAACAGAACTCGATAGCGCACTCCCTCGCGCCCTCTATTTCGAATATCGAGCGCGCGAGATTTTTATCCGTGATAAAGCACTCGTAAGCGGCGTCGAACAGTATTACAGCTTTTTGCTTGTTAGCATAATCTACCCATTCTTTGAGTTGCGCTTTGGAGTAAGCCGCGCCCGTTGGATTGTTTGGGGAACATATGTAAATTATATCCGCTTTGACTTTACCGTCGGGCATAGGAAGAAAGCCGTTTTCTTCGTTTGCGCAGGCGTAAAGCACTTTTCTGCCCGCCATAGTGTTTGTATCTACGTATACGGGATAGACGGGGTCTGTTACAAGCACCGTATTGTCTTTGTCGAAAATATCGAGAATATTTCCGAGGTCGGACTTGGCGCCGTCGGAAACGAAAATTTCATCGAGAGCAAGTTCGACGCCGTGCGAACGGTAATAATTTTGAATACTTTCCCTTAAAAAAGCGTAACCCTCGTACGGTCCGTATCCTTTGAAAGTTTCCTGAACGGACATATCGTCCGCGGCGGAGTGCAACGCGCTTATGACGGCGGGTGCAAGCGGCAACGTAACGTCGCCTATGCCGAGTTTGATTACCTTTTTGTCCGGATTGGCTTTAATGTAAGCCGAAGTACGTTCGGCAACCTCTGCGAACAGGTAGCTTTCGCTTATATCTTTGAAATGAGTATTCAGTTTCATTATTTACTCCTTAATGCGGAATATTTTAAGTTCTTTTCGAATAGCTTACCGCCGCTTTGATAAATTCGCGGAATATAGGATGAGCCGACTGTGGACGGGATTTGAATTCGGGGTGGAACTGCACGCCGATATAAAAATCGTTTGCGGGTATTTCCACAGCTTCCACGAGCAGTCCGTTCGGCGAAGTACCCGCAATGCGCATACCCGCTTTTTCTATAACCTCGCGGAAGTCGTTATTGAACTCGTATCTGTGGCGGTGGCGTTCGGAAACGTTTGCCGCCCCGTACGAAGTTTTCATTATTTCGCCTATAACCTTGCAGGGATAAGCGCCGAGACGCATCGTTCCACCCATTTTTACGCCGTGTTGGTCTGGCATTAAGTCGATTACGCAATGTTTGGAATGAGGGTCAAACTCGGACGAGTTGGCGTCCGTAAATCCAACAACGTTTCTCGCGTATTCGATTACCGCGGTCTGCATACCCAGACATATGCCGAAGTAAGGCAAATTATGCTCGCGCGCGTATTTCGCGCATAAAATCATACCCTCTATACCGCGGTTGCCGAAACCGCCGGGAACGATTACGCCGTCCATATCCTTTAACTGCGCGTGTATATTTTCGGAAGTGAGTTCTTCCGTGTCAACCCATTTTATTTCAACTTTCGCCGCGTTTTCATAACCGGCGTGCGCGAGCGCTTCCGCTACGGAAAGGTACGCGTCGTGAAGCTGTACGTACTTACCCGCAAGCGCGATTTTAACCGTCTTGTCCCTTGCGGCTATTCTGCCGAGCATCTTGTTCCATTCGGTCAAATCGATAACGCGCGGGTCGAGTTTAAGCCTTTTGCAGACAATTTCGGAAAAATTCTGCTCTTCGAGCATTATGGGGCATTGATAGAGCACGGGCAGAGTGAGATTTTCAAGACAGCACTCGGGTTCCACGTTACAGAACATCGCTATTTTTTCTCTTACGTCCTTGGGCATAGGCGCGTCCACGCGCGCCATAATTATATCGGGGTTGATACCCATTCCCTGCAATTCCTTTACGGAATGCTGAGTGGGTTTGGACTTGAATTCTTCCGAACCCGATATATAAGGAACGAGCGTAACGTGGATAAAGCAATAATTATCCCTGCCGACTTCGCGCGCAACCTGACGGATTGCTTCTATGAAAGGCTGACTCTCTATATCGCCGATTGTGCCGCCTATTTCGGTAATTACCACGTCCGCGCCCGTAGTCTTGCCCACGTTGTATATAAAAGTCTTTATTTCGTTTGTAATATGCGGGATTACCTGCACCGTCTTGCCGAGATATTCGCCTTCGCGCTCCTTGTTGAGAACGTTCCAGTAAACCTTGCCGGTGGTGAGGTTAGAGTATTTATTTACGTTTTCGTCTATAAACCTTTCGTAATGTCCCAAATCGAGGTCGGTTTCCGCGCCGTCTTCGGTGACGAAAACTTCGCCGTGTTGGAACGGACTCATAGTTCCGGGGTCGATATTTATATAGGGGTCGAGTTTCTGCGAAGCGACTTTGTAGCCTCTGCACTTCAAAAGTCTGCCGAGCGATGCCGCCGTTATGCCTTTACCTAATCCCGAAACTACGCCGCCCGTAACGAAAATATATTTTGTCATAAAGTACCTCTCAAGTAATCTTCGATATTATAACACAACGGCGGGGCGAATGCAAGATTATGCGGATATATTTAAAAATATTTTTAAGCGCGAAAAAGCGCGCGGAAACCTCCGCGCGCTTTTAAAAGTCAAATTTCTATTTCGCCCGTAAATACAAGCTCCGCGCCGCCCGTCATAAACACGCTTTCATCGGTATATACGATTTTTAAATCGCCCCCCAAAAGATGAACGGTTATCTCCTCGCCTTTTGCGCAGAAACCGTTTAAAACCGCCGCTACCGCTGCCGCGCAAGCGCCCGTGCCGCAAGCGTGCGTTTCGCCGCTTCCGCGCTCCCATACGCGCATTTTAAGTTCGTTTGCGCCCGTAACGCTAATAAATTCGGTGTTTACCCTGTCGGGGAATACTTTATGGTTTTCAAACTGCCTGCCGAGTTTTTCTATATCGAGCGAATCGGGTTCGCAGAACACTACGCAATGCGGGTTGCCCATCGAAACGAGAGTAACGCCGTAAGTTTTTCCGCCTACTTCGAGCGGGTAGTTCACCGCCGTAGTCTCGCCTATCAGCGACGGGATACTTTTGCAGTCGAGAACGGGCGCACCCATATCGACTTTTACCGAACTAACCTTTCCGTCTTTACCGAGCGTAAATTCAAGTTTTTTTATTCCCGAAAGCGTCTCTACCGTGCAACTGTTTTTGCGTACGTAGCCTAAGTCATGCGCGAGCTTGCCGACGCAACGCACGCCGTTGCCGCACATTTTTCCTTCCGAACCGTCGGCGTTGAACATACGCATTCTGCAATCCGCCTTATCGGATTTGCAAAGCATAATTATGCCATCGCCGCCTATTCCCTTATGCCTGTCCGAGAGTTTTACGGAGAGTTTTTCGGGGTTTGCGATTTCGCCGTCCATACAGTCGAAATAAATATAATCGTTACCTATACCGTGCATTTTATAAAATTTCATACCGATATTATAATCTGTTTCGAAAGTATTTGCAAACAAAAGCATTGACAAATCGAAAAGCTATAATAAAATAGAATTAAAAAAAACGCGCGGAACCGTTATGTACGAAAATGACTGCGAAAAACTGAATAGACTGATTATCGCCGTCGCCGACGGGTACGTCGACTGCCTTGACGGCATTTATGAAATCGCAGGCGGACGAATGCTCGCCGTTGCCGCAGGCATTGCGGGCAGGGAATATGCGGAAGACGTACTGCACGACAGCTTTATTAAAATCGCAAGGTTTGCGCATAAGTACAGGCGCGACAACCCGTACGGCTGGCTGATGAGATTAGTCAAAAATACCGCGCTCGATTTTGTGCGCTCGAGAAAGGCGCGCGCCGAAGTTTCGGACGAACTGTTTTTCAATCTCACTTCCCTCGATTACTCTCCCGAAAAGCGCGACGAGGCGCTCGAACTCGAACGGGCAATCGCACGGCTCGAACCCGATGAGAAAAAAGTTATTTACTGTAAATACTACCTCGATATGAGCGTGCGCGAAATCGCCGCCGCCAACAAGCAGAGCAAGTCCGCCGTACAGCGCGCCGTGGAAAGGGCGGAAAGAAAACTTAAAAACCTATTGGACGGCGGGACAAACGACTGAGAATATTCGTTATAAAGGTAAGAGATGAAAGATAAAAAACTTGAAGAAAAATTCGGAGAGTATTTCAAGGGCGTGAATACTCCCGACAATATAACGGACGACGCAAAGAAATACGCCGTCCGTAAAAGAGCGGTTCTGCCGAAAATCGTGAAGTTTGCTTCCGTTGCGGCAAGTTTCGTGCTGGTATTCACCGCCGCGCTGATTATTATTTTGCGGGGCGGAATAACGCCGCCCGAAAAAGGCGGCGACTCCGCCGTTCCCCCTCCCGCGCTTGTAACTTACGGCAACGGCGAACTCGAATACCGCGAAGCGAACGCGTACGCGGCAAGCGATTTAGAACTTTCGCTCTATTTTATCCGCAATTTGGCGGTTGCTTCAAACGCGGGCGTAAACGAAATGACGGCGGGTTACGGCGCGGACGGACTTGCGCTCGTTAAAGCCGACGCCTGTCTGTTCAACGGACTTTTAAGGCACGATACTAAAATCTTCGTTGAATTTACCGAAGAGAACACCGTTCACGAAGAGCTCGAAGATTACAGGCACGGCGTAGTATACGAATACCGCGGCGTAACGTACCGCTTGACGCGCACGATTGCGGAGAACGGCGAACCCGAACAAAAGCTATACTTTTTATATCAAGGCGTCAAATATTATTTCAACGTAACTTCCGCCGACGAGTATGCCCATTTGAGATATTTGGAAATGATTGTAAAATAATTTTCAAACAAGCGGGACAAATACAGTTTTAATTTCGTTTTAATATCAAATAACGAATTAAACGAGGTGAAGTATGAAAAAAATCATTGCTTTGACAGCCGCGGCGGCGGCAATGTGCATAGGTCTTACGGCTTGCAATGCGGGTTACAAAGGCGAATACGGCGATGCAGGCTGGTCGGGCGGATTGGAAATCAATAACGGCGTAACCGGAGATTCAGACGACGGATACTACTATGAAAAAATAGTGGAACAACCTTTTACACAGGTTGCCGAGCAGGCTTCTTCCTACTTCTCGCTCGACAGAAATACCGCGGGATATTCCATTATGCGCTCGCAGATAGAAAACGGATATAAAATCCAACCTGATTCGGTAAGAATAGAAGAGTTTATCAACTATTTCGATTACGGTTTCGAAGATACGGACGGCGAAGTTCTGAAAATATCGACTTATATGACGGACTGCCCGTGGAACGAAGAGAACAAACTTATACTTGCGGGCGTTAAGACGCAGGAGTTCGAGCTTACGGACGTAAACGCAAACTACGTGTTTTTAATAGACGTGTCGGGTTCGATGTCGGGCGATTTAAGACTCGGACTCGCAAAAAAAGGTTTGAACTTCCTTTTGGACGGACTTACCGAAAACGACTTGGTTTCGCTCGTAACCTACGCAAGCGGAGTCAGAACGGTCCTTGACGGCGAGGAATGCACGGAAAGCGGAAAGACGAATATAAGAAATAAAATTTCCGCGCTTAAAGCAAGCGGAGCGACGAACGGCGGCGACGGACTCGAACGCGCGTATAAAATAGCGCAGGAACATTTTATAAGCGGCGGCAATAACCGCGTAATCATAATTTCCGACGGCGACTTCAACGTAGGTATGAAAAACACCGACGAACTGAAAGAGTTTATTCAAAACAAAGCTCAAAGCGGCGTTCACCTTTCCGTACTCGGCGTGGGTATGGGAAATATGCGCGACGATTTGCTTGAAACGCTTGCAAGGTGCGGAAACGGAAATTACGCTTACCTCGACAGCGAAACCGAAGCGCGCAAAGTTTTCTGCGACGAACTGAACGGCACGCTTAAAACGGTAGCTTCCGACGCGAAAGCGTGCGTCAGCTTCACCGACAGCGTTGCAAAATACCGCCTTATAGGCTACGATACCAAGATTATTTCAAAGGACGATTTTGAAAACGCAGAAGCCGACGCAGGCGAAATAGGCAGTAACTTGTGCGTTGCGGCTCTGTACGAAGTAACGCTTGGCGGGCAACCCGACGGCGAGCTCGCGTCCGTTACAGTGAAATGCAAGGCGGACGGCGAAGCGCTTGAATTTACAGAAACGGTTACATTGCAGACTCCCTCCTCCGAAGATTTATCGTTTATTTCCTGCGTTGCGGAATTCGGTCTTATACTCAGAAATTCCGAATACAAAGAGAACGCGTCCATTGCAAACGTTTTGCAAAGACTTGAAAGTCTGAACGGATATATAAACGGCGAACTTTACAAAACAGAATTTGTAACGCTCGTCGGCAAAGCCGACGAAAGCGGATTCTATTCGGGCGAACAATAAAAAACTTTACCCGCCGCGGCAGTATGCCGCGGCGGGTTTTCATTTACTCGTTATTCAATACATTTCAATGCACGCGTCTCTCTCCGCGCCCACGGAAACGTAACGTATTTTGCACCCGCAAAGTTTTTCGAGAAGTTTTATGTAGTCTACCGCTTCTTTGGGCAAATCGGAAACTTTTCTGCATTGAGATAAATCGCAGTTCCAACCTTTGACTTTTTCAAAAACTGGTTTGCACTCGTCCAAAACGTCTGTGAAAGGGAAGTCGTCCACGATTTTGCCGTTGAGTTCGTAATGCGTGCAAATTTCTATTTCTTCATATCCGTCAAGCACGTCGAGCTTAGTAAGCGCGATTTCGTCCGCGCCCTGACAGCGTATACCGTAGCGTGAAGCAACCGCGTCGAAAGGTCCTACCCTTCTCGGTCTGCCCGTTGCCGCGCCGTATTCGCCGCCGAGTTCTCTCAGTTTGTCCGCTTTTTCGCCGAAGTATTCGCAGGTAAAAGGTCCCGCGCCGACGCAGCTCGAATACGCTTTCATTATTCCGATTGATTTATCGAGCTTTAAGTTGGGCACGCCCGCGCCTATCGGAGCGTACGCCGCGATTGTGGACGACGACGAAGTATAGGGAACAATGCCGTAATCTATATCGCGCAAAGCGCCGAGCTGAGCTTCGAACATAATGTTTTTGCCCGCCGCGTTCGCTTCGTTGAGATAAACGCCCGTATCCGTAACGTAGTCCGCAAGAGGTTTGCCGTAAGTTTCGAAATACTCAACCATTTCTTCAACCGTAACGGGTTCGAAGCCGTACGCTTTTATAGTCATATTCTTCCATGCGATTATATCGGGAAGACGCTTATAGAGAAGCTCTGTATTGAACAATTCGCCCATACGGAACGCTTTTTTCATATATTTATCCGCGTAGACGGGCGCTATGCCGCGGCGCGTGGAACCGTAAGGTTTGCCTGTGGCTTTTGTGAGTCTGTCCTCCTCCATAATATCCTGCAAAACGTTATAGGGCATTGTTATTATGGCTTTATCGCTGATTTTAAGGTTGGCGGGGGATATTTCTATACCGCCTTCGCGCAATCTTTGTATTTCGCCGCAGAGATGCTTTAAGTCTATAACCATTCCGGGTCCCATAATATTTACCACATTACCGCGGAGAATACCGGACGGCAAAAGGTTGAGTATGAATTTTCCCTTGTCGTTAATAACCGTGTGTCCCGCGTTGTTTCCGCCCTGATAGCGGCATACCACGTCGAACTTTTCGGAAAGCAAGTCCACCATTCTGCCCTTGCCTTCGTCACCCCAGTTTATTCCACAGATACTTGTAAGCATTTTCCTTACCTCTTAATATTTTTTACGCCTTTCGGCGGTTTGCACAACGTTATTATTATATAATAAACGGTGCGTTTAGTCAAGTATAATTAGCGTTGAAAACGCCGCGGGAAGCGCATACTTTCCGCGGCGTCAATTTAATTTTCGGGTTTGCCGGCAATGCCGTAAAGATAATCGTAAAGCTCCTCTTCCGAATTTGTTTCGCATTCGAACACGAACGTATCTCCCGCTTTTAAAAGCGTTTCGCCGTCGGGAACGGCAACGTTGCCGTCGGAGGTCATTACCTGCACGATAAGTCCGTTAGTGGGCCAAATAATGGTGCGCACGTGCGTTCCGTCCGCTTTAGAATCGGGTTGCACTTTGACTGTCGCGCGTATTTTTCTTACGTTTTCATAGAGTTTTTCTTCTGCAATGAATCCCGTAAGACTTCTTTCGTATATAGGTTCGGTTTTAAAGAGCATACTGATGAGATAGCCGAGCGCGATTCCCAACAGCGCGGGCAGGAAGTTTGTAAACTGCCCCGTCAGCTCGAAAACCATTACGACGCCCGTTATAGGCGCGCGCACGACGGTAACGAAGAACACCGACATACAAATTATGACGAGATAGTCGCCGAACGCCGCGTCCATACCCATTTTGCCGAACAGAAGGGAAAGCAGTCCTCCTATTCCCGCGCCGATTGCAAGCATAGGGATAAACACGCCGCAGGGCACGCCGCAACTCATAGCGAGTATTCCCGCTATAAATTTAAAGACTATTATTATTATTAAACTTACCGCTATCGACAGTCCGAAAACTTTTTCGAACGATATACTGCCCGTACCGCTCGTTCCCAACGCTTCTATAAATGAATGTCCGCCGCCCATTGCGTAAACGGTTATAAGTCCGAAAACGCCCGCAAACAGGAACGGAACGAGATACTTGCCCGCGCCCTTCAAAAACGTTACTTTTTTAAAGCCTTTTTTAACGGCAAATACCGAATAGTAGAACGCTACGCCCAAAAGCGAGGCGACTATTGCCGCCGGTATTGCCCAAAGACAATATGTAAAACTGAATTCGTGAGGGAAAATAAAAGTATCGAACGTATACCCCACTCCGTAGCCGAGCGGAGGACGAATCGCGTTGCGCGTAAAAAGCGCGGAAACGACGCTGAGCGCCGCGCAGATAAATACCTGCGGCGAGAACGAACGGAAGGCTTCCTCCATTGCGAACACAAGTCCCGTTATAGGCGCATTGAACGCAACGGCAAGTCCCGCGCTGGAACCGCTTGCTATTTGCAACCTTCTCGTCATCTGATTGCGCTTTAACAGATGTCCCACGGCGTCGCCCGCGCAACCGCCTATTTCGAGAGAGGGTCCCTCCGCTCCTGCGGAAAGTCCCATAAAAATGCAGGCAAGAGAAGCGGCGAACATCGAACACATTGTTACGTACCACTTAAAACGCACAATTCCGCGCGCCGCGCCCTCTATCTGCGGAATACCGCTTCCGCGAATCATCGGAACGAACCTGACGAGCGTGCCTATTACTATTCCGCCCGCGCCGAGGCCCAAAAACAGAACGGGAACGAAAGCGGGATTATCCCTTACGAGCGTATACAGTTTTACGGACGTTTCTTCGCCCAACGAAGCGAGTATATTGTAAAGCGTAACCACTACGCCCGCAAAAATTCCCGTAAGCAAACTTATTAAGACAAGGTTGACTGCGTTGTCCGCAAACAGACGCAGATTCTTTTTGACTTTTTCGTTAATCATAATGAATATTTTATCACTTATATCTTATTTTGTAAATTATGTTTGAGTGCGAACAATAAAGTTTCCGCGGCGCATTGCCGCGGAAACAAATGCTTTTTAAACGCTGTAAAGTATATCGGAATAGACGGGATAGGGCCAGTAGTCGGAAGAAGTAAGAGTTTCCATTTCGTCCACAAGCATTCTCACTTGCTCCATATCGGGTACTATCTGATGCGCCATTGCCTGCGAAGCCGCAAGCACGTCCTCTTTATTTATGGCTTTAAGCCGCTTTTCGAGCCGTGAAATCGCCGCGCTCGTCTTATCGTTAAGCGTTGCAAGTTTCGTTATAAGCGCCTTTTCCGTCTCCCACGGCAAATTCGCGGAAATAGCCTGTTTCGATGCCGCGTTCTGACAGAGAACTCCCACAAAGTCCGATACTGCGGGAATAACGTCCTTCTTTACCATTTCAAGCATAGTGAGAGCTTCTATATTTATTGTCTTGATATAATTTTCAAGGCGAATATCCGCGCGGGCAATCGCCTCTTCTTTGCTGTAAACGCCCTGTCTTACATACACGTTCACGTTATTTTCTTTATAGCATACCGAAACCGCGTCCGCAGTGTTCTTGTTGTTGAGAAGTCCGCGGCGCGCCGCTTCGGGTTCCCATTCGGGGCCGTAGCCGTCGAGATTGAAAATAATGCGGTAGTGCATCTTAAACTCCCTTTCGATGACTGCGTTAGCCGCGTTTTCAAAGTCCTTACTGCCTTCGAGTTCATCCGCAAACTGTTCGAAAGCGTCTGCCACGATTGTGTTTAAACATATGTTGGCGTCGGAAACGTTCGCCTGTGAACCGAGCATTCTGAACTCGAATTTATTACCCGTAAACGCAAAGGGCGAAGTTCTGTTTCTGTCCGTAGCGTCCTTGGGGAAAATGGGACTTTCGGGAACGCCTATGGAACCGTGTTCCGCCTTACCCGTAACGTAGTCCTGCCCCTTGACTATGCTGTCCACAAGCGCGCCGATTTGGTCTCCGAGATAGACGGAGATAATCGCGGGCGGAGCTTCGTCCGCGCCCAAACGGTGGTCGTTGCCCGCAGAAGCCACGGACGCCCTCAAAATACCCTGATAGTCGTCCACAGCCTTTATTACAGCCGCAAGCACAAGTTTAAAAAGAGTGTTCTCCTCGGGTTTATCGCCGGGATTTAAAAGGTTGAGTCCCTTGTCGGTAGACATAGACCAGTTGTTGTGTTTGCCGCTTCCGTTAATCCCCTCGAAAGGTTTTTCGTGGAGAAGGCAGACGAGTCCGTGACGCTTTGCAACCGTGCGCATAAGCTCCATAGTGAGCATATTAGTATCCGCCGCCACGTTTGCCGTGGTGAAAACGGGCGCCATTTCGTGCTGTGCGGGAGCGCACTCGTTGTGCTTTGTTTTAGAGAGAATGCCGTAACTCCAAAGCTCTCTGTCCAAATCGCGCATAAACTCGCTAACCTTGGGTTTAATCGCTCCGAAGTAGTGGTCTTCGAGTTCCTGCCCGCGCGAAGCGCGCGCGCCGAAAAGCGTTCTGCCCGTAAGGCGCAAGTCTTTTCTCTTTAAATACTCTTCCTCGGAAATGAGGAAATACTCCTGTTCGGGTCCTACGGTAATAGCAACCTTTTTGCAGTCTATGCCGAACAGCTTCAAAATTCTTTTAACCTGTTTGTCGAGCGCGTTCATAGAACGAAGCAGAGGCGCTTTCTTATCGAGAGTTTCACCCGTATAAGATACGAATACCGT
>CAMXOH010000007.1 GCA_947245485.1 uncultured Clostridia bacterium
CGCAAGTTCAACGCAGTATTGCGCCGCTTATACAATCATCATCGCGTCGCCGAAAGAAAAAAACCTATACCCCCTTTCAACTGCTACCCTATACAAATTCAATACTTCTTCCCTGCCCGTCATTGCGGCGACGAGCATAATCAAAGTGCTTTCGGGGAGATGAAAATTGGTTACAAGACAGTCGACGCACTTAAACTTATAGGGCGGGTAAATAAAAATTTCGGTATTGCCGCTGCACGGCTTTACAAAACCTTTTTCATCCGCCGCGCTTTCGAGCGTTCTAACCGAAGTTGTGCCGACGGCGATTATACGTCTGCCCTCCGCCTTAGCGCGGTTGATTATTTCAGCCGAACGTTCGCCTATTTCGTAATACTCGGAATGCATTTTATGCTCGGTTATTATTTCTTCTTTAACGGGGCGGAAAGTACCCAATCCCACGTGCAGTAACACTTCCGCCAATTCAACGCCCTTTTCTTTGAGCCTGTCCAAAAGCTCGGGCGTAAAATGCAGTCCCGCCGTAGGCGCCGCCGCAGAGCCGTCGGTTTTTGCGTAAACCGTCTGGTATCTGTTTTGTTCTTTTAGTTTTTCTTTTATATAGGGCGGCAAGGGCATAGAACCGACTTTGCCTATAATCTCTTCGAAAATTCCGTCGTACGAGAACTTTACTATCCGTTCGCCCGAATCGGTAATGCCTTCAACCGTAAGAGAAAGTTCTTCGGATATAACGAGCTTTTTGCCCGTTGTGCATTTACGCCCCGGTTTTACGAGAACTTCCCACCTGTCCTTATCTATTCTCTTCAATAACAACACTTCGACTGCGCCGCCGTGTTCGGTACGAGCGTACATACGCGCGGGCAGAACTTTTGTATTGTTTACGACGAGCACGTCGCCCTTTTTTAAGTAGTCCGCAATGTCGCGGAAAATTTTATGTTCGGTTTTACCCGCCGCTCTGTCGTAAACGAGAAGTCTCGACGAATCTCTCGGTTCGGCTGGCGTCTGCGCTATGAGTTCTTCCGGTAGAAAGTAATTAAAATCGCTTTTCAAATACTGCATAAATTTTCTCTGCCGTCTTTAATCGTGACTGTCGAACAGCGAGAGCTGTGCGCGCTGTTTTTCGCTTAATTTGTAACCCAAATGCTCATACCCGCCGCGGAGAATCATTCTGCCGCGCGGCGTGCGGGCAATGAAACCGAGCTGTAAAAGGTACGGTTCGTATACGTCCTCGATAGTACCCGCGTCCTCGTTTATGGTTGCGGCGAGCGTTTCGAGTCCGACGGGTCTGCCGTCGAACTTTTCAATCATTGCGCGGAGTAACGCCCTGTCGATTTCGTCGAGTCCCAAACCGTCGATTTCCATTTTACCGAGCGCGTAGTTCGCGTCTTCCAACCTGACTGCGCCGTCGCCGTTTATAGTCGCAAAATCGCGCACGCGCTTTAAAAGGCGGTTTGCGATACGCGGAGTTCCGCGAGAACGTCGGGCGATTTCCGCCGCCGCGCCGTCGTCTATTTTTATATTGAGCGTTTTTGCGCTTCGGCAGACGATTTGTTTCAACTCGTCGGGAGTATACATTTCGAGGCGGCAGATAATGCCGAACCTGTCGCGCAAAGGATTCGCTATCATTCCCGCGCGGGTAGTCGCGCCGATTAAAGTGAATTTTTTAAGCGAAAAACGGATATTGCGCGCGCTCGGTCCCTTGCCGACGATTATGTCGAGCGCGTAATCTTCCATTGCGGAATAAAGTATTTCTTCCACGCTGTGGTTAAGGCGGTGAATTTCGTCAATAAACAATACGTCGCCGTCGTTGAGGTTCGTAAGTATAGCCGCCAAATCCCCGCTCCGCTCTATTGCGGGCGCGCTCGTCATTTTAAGCTGTCCGCCCATTTCGTTTGCTATAATGTGCGCAAGCGTGGTTTTACCGAGACCGGGCGCGCCGTACAAAAGCACGTGTTCCAAAACCTCGCCCCTCGTCTTTGCGGCGTTCATATATACTTTTAAATTTTCCTTGACTTTGGACTGTCCGACGTATGCTTCGAGCGTCTTGGGGCGGAGAACGTTTTCTTCAATATCGAACTCTCCCTTGGTACTCGTCACAAGGCGCTCTTCCCCGCCGTATTCTTCTTCGTAATCGTCAAAAAACATTTTTAATTACCTCGGCTTTACATTCCGCGCAAAGCAGTCATAATTATATCTTCAAGCGAGCTTGCGCCCTCCGCCTTTGCGCGCGCAATCGCTTTTTCGCTTTCCGAACGCTGAAAACCGAGCGTCATAAGCGCGACTACGGCGTCCTCGTCCCCCGCTCCGCTCACGGCGGCGACGGGTACTCCGCCCGACGGAGCCGAACCTGCGTTAAACGAAACTTTTTCGCGCAGTTCGAGAATTATGCGCTCGGCGGTTTTTTTGCCGAGTCCCTTTATCTGTGAAAGCCTTTTCACGTCGGAAGTAGCAATCGCCGCGGCAAGTTCGCCTACGTTCATTCCCGAAAGAACGGTGATGCCCATTTTGGGTCCGACGCCCGAAACGGTTATGAGCTTTAAGAACATATTCTTTTCTTCCGTCGAAGAAAAGCCGTAAAGCGCAGTACCGTTTTCGCTTACTTGCAGGTAAGTGTACAGCTCCCCCTCTTTCTTTCCCGAAAGAGCGGAAAAAGCGGAGTACGAACAAACCACTTCGAAACCTATACCGCCCGCCGTTTCGATGAGCGCGCATTCAGGCGTAAGCGAACGTATTTTACCTTTAACAAAACCTATCATAAAATCTCCCGCGCGGAGTTGAACCGCGCCGTAAATCAATTAAACTACAAATTATTTTATACCGAACAGTTTACCGAAACGCGAAGTGTGCGCGTGGCACAGCGCGACTGCGAGCGCGTCCGCGGCATCGTCGGGACGGGGAATTTTATCAAGCCGCAAGAGCGAAGTAACTACGTGCATCATCTGGATTTTATCCGCCTTGCCGTAACCCGTGAGCGACTGTTTTATCTGGTTGGGCGTATACTCGAAAAGTCTTCCGCAATACTTTATGCAGGTCAGAAGCGTGACGCCTCTCGCGTGCGCCACAGGTATACCCGTAGTTATATTTTTCGAAAAGAACAATTCTTCCACCGCTATTTCTTCGGGTTTAAACTTGTTCAATATGGCGTTTATGCCCTCTTCGAGCATTGCGAGCCTTACGGGCAGACTTTCGTCCTTGGGCGTGCGCACCACGCCGTAGTCCACGGCGACGACGTTATCGTTTTTAAGTTTTTCAACCACGCCGTAACCCATAGTGGCAAGTCCGGGGTCTATTCCGAGAATTATCATACGTTTTTATTTTAAAATAATTTGCCCGATAAGTCAACTTTTAAGCGGCGGTAACTTGAACTCAGCCGCCTATAATGCGCCTTGCCGCGTACACTCCGCTTGCCGAAGCGTGCGACAGCGAATGCGTAACGCCGCTTCCGTCGCCTATTACGTACAAGCCTTTATGCCTTGTTTCGAGGTTTTCGTCGGTTTCCACTTCCATATTATAGAACTTGACTTCCACGCCGTACAAGAGCGTATCGTCGTTCGCCGTGCCCTTTGCAACGTTATCGAGCGCGTAGAGCATTTCGATAATTCCGTCGAGTATTCTCTTGGGAAGAACAAGACTCAAATCGCCCGCAGTCGCGTTGAGCGTGGGAACCACGTTCCCCTCAGCAATACGCTTAGCCGTACTTCTTCTGCCCCTTACCAAATCTCCGAAACGCTGGACTATGACTCCGCCTCCGAGCATATTTGAAAGTTTTGCAATGCTTTCCCCGTAGCCGTTGCTGTCTTTGAACGGCTCCGAGAAATGTTTTGAAACGAGTAGCGCGAAATTGGTGTTCGCAGTCTTTTTATCCTCGCCCTCGAAACTGTGCCCGTTGACGGTTATAATTCCGTTCGTGTTTTCGTTTACGACAATGCCGCGCGGGTTCATGCAGAACGTTCTCACGTCGTCTTCGAATTTTTCCGTGCGGTAAACGATTTTACTCTCGTAAAGTTCGTCCGTGATATGCTCGAAAATTTCCGCGTTAAGTTCCACGCGAACGCCTATATCCACTCTGTTTGACGAAGTGGGAATTTCAAGTTCACGGCATATTTTTTCCATCCACTTACTGCCGCTTCTGCCCGCCGAAACTATGCAATATTTACAGGTGTATTTTTTATCCGCATAAATTTCATATCCGCCGTCGATTTTTTTAACGGTTTTGACTGGTTCTTCGAAGTAGAAATCTATTTTGTTTTTAAGCTGTGCGTACAGATTTTCCAAAACCTTGTAATTAATATCGGTGCCGAGATGCCTTACTTTCGCGTTTAAAAGATTAAGTTTGTTCTGCAAGCATTCCTTATGGAAGCGCGTGCCCGCAGTGGAATATAATTTTGTTTTGCTTCCTCCGTTTTCAACGTTTATTCTGTCCACGTATTCCATTAATTCAAGCGCGGTATTCTTGCCGATATGTTTATAAAGACTACCGCCGAAATCGTTCGTTATATTGTACTTGCCGTCCGAAAACGCGCCCGCGCCGCCGAAACCCGACATTATCGAACAGGTTTTGCAGTTCACGCAAGTCAGAACTTTTTTCCCGTCAATGGGACACTTCCTCTTCGACAGCTCGCAGCCCGCTTCGAATACCGCGGTTTTTTTGCCGCTTTTCGCAAGTTCGTAAGCCGAAAAAATTCCGCCCGGACCCGCGCCGATAATAATAACTTCGTAATCCATAAAATTCCTCCTTACATAAAAAAAAGACCTCTATCGCTGATTATAGTCAACAATAAGGCAGTTGGTAGAAACACCCGTCCGTATTACGGGTTTATATAATCTTCGTTACGTATATTACCACACCGCCGCCCGCAAGTCAATAACATTTAACGCGAAATTTACACGCCGAAAAATTTCATTTATTTTTTCGTTGATAAATCAACTATTTGTTTGACTTTGAAAATATATTATTTTATAATAGCGTTGATTTATCAACATATAAGGAGAAGATATGGTTAAAATTTTAGTGGACTCAGCTTCCGATATAGAACAGCGCGAAGCCGAGATTTCAGATATAGCTCTTATGCCTATGCAGATACGCTTCGGCACGGAAGAATATCTCGACGGCATAAACCTTACGCACAAGGAGTTTTTCGAAAAACTAATCGAAAGCGACGAATTGCCCAAAACAAGCCAAATCAACGAATACCGTTTCGAGGAAGCGTTCAAAAAACTTACCGCCGACGGAAGCGAAGTTTTGGCTTTGACAATCTCCTCCAAACTTTCGGGCACTTACAACTGCGCGGTGAAAGCGGCAAAGAAGTTCGGCGGAAAAGTTTACGTCGTGGACAGCCTGAACGCGAGCATAGGCGAACGAATACTTTTGGAATACGCCGTAAGACTGCGTTCGACGGGCGCGTGCGCGCAAGAAATCGCCGAATGTCTGAACGAAAAGAAGAAGAAAATTCAGTTACTTGCCCTTCTCGACACTTTGAAATATCTGAGAAAGGGCGGGCGCATATCCTCCGTTACGGCGTTAGCGGGCGAAATGCTTTCCATAAAACCCGTTGTATCCGTAATTGAAGGCGAAGTTAAACTTACGGGAAAGGCAATGGGTTCCAAAAAGGGAAACAACCTTTTGAACCAACTTATAAACAAGTGCGGGGGAATAGATTTCGATATGCCTTACACTCTTGCTTATTCGGGACTTAACGACGCTTACCTGCAAAAATATTTAAAGGACAGCGAACTGCTTTGGAAGAGCCATACCGACAGCGTGCCCTCATATCTCATCGGAAGCACCATAGGAACGCACATCGGTCCGGGCGCAATAGCGGTTGCGTTCTTTGCAAAATAAAGGAGATTTTAATTTATGGTAAAAAACAAAAAACGCATAGCCGTAACGGTAGTTTGTCTTGTGCTTGCCGTAATCGTATTTATTGCGGCGGCGCTGGGAGTTACGGTAGTAAGTCTGTGGGCAAACGAAATTTCGACTGTAACGAGTTTCAAGCACCTTAAACAAAGAAACGACGCAAACAACGAAGGTTCCGTATATTCGATGAAAGTGAGCGGCGGATTTTATTTCGACGACTTCCTCAAACAAGGCGGAGCTTCAAACGACAAACAGTTGATTAATTTTATCACGAATAAGATTACGAAAGGTCTTATTAAAATGGACATAGGCGAAACGGATATAGGCTGTTCCTCTTTCACCGCCGTAACGCCCGATGGCGACGTACTTTTTGCGAGGAACTATGATTTTGCCAAGACAAACGTTTGCATGACTATCTGCGAACCCGGCGACGGCAGACACAAATCTTTTTCTACTGTAGACCTCAATTACGTAGGTATGGATATAAACAGCGACGTAGACGGACTTATGAACAAAATCACCTGCCTCGCTTCCCCCTATGCTCCGCTCGACGGCATCAACGACGCGGGAGTGAGCTGCGGTATTTATATGTCTTATCAGGGCGGCGGCGCGGAAGACGGCACGGTTGCGACTAACCAGCAGGACGCCGATAAAATGAACATAACTTCCACTACCATGCTCCGAATGGTGCTCGATTATGCGGACGACGTGGACGAAGCGGTTGAGCTTATCAAACAGTATAATCTGCACGACTCGGCGAATACTTCCTTCCACTATATGCTTGCGGACGCAAGCGGCAAGAGCGCAATTTTGGAATGGTTGCCCGAAAACGGCACGGACGCGACGGACAATGACGGCGCGGCGCGCAAGCTCGTAGTTACTTATAACACCGATTCTTCTTACGACGACTTGCGCGGAACGGCGGACTTCAAATACCAGTGGCTCACCAACTTCATAGTAAACGGACACGAAAGTTATTACAAAGATAACGAAGAAGCTAAACAAGGCTATGACCGTTACGAACATATATACAACCGGCTCCGCTTATCGGACGGCGTAGTCGCAAACGAAAAGACGGCAATGCAAATACTTGCGGAAGTCGGAAGGAGAAGCTGGAACGGGGGCGGAGGCTGTACAGTTCACAGCGCGGTATACAACTTAACCAAGAAAACCGTGCTTTGGGTTGCAAACGAAAACTACGGCGACAGAACGGCTTACTTCTCTTACTCGTTCGAAACGGGAAAACTTTCCAACTTTCAGGCATAATTCAAAACACATAAAAATCTCCCGCGCATTGCGCGGGAGATTTTATTCTGAGCAAAATATTAATCGAATTGCCTGTAAGCATTGTTTACATTGCGGGACCGGTAGCCGAAGGCGTATACACTCTTGCGGCAAGTTCCTGATTGAGCGCGTACAGTCCCTTTGCGTCGTGTCCGAACATTTTGTATTTCTTTACCATATCGTCGGCATTCTTTTCCTCTTCGCCCTGTTCCTTTATAAACCAATCCAAAAACTGCATAGTCTTGAAATCCTTTATCACAAACGCCTGCGAATAGATTTCGTTGATGAGCGAAGTTACGTATTTTTCATGTTCGAATCCCGCGTCGAGAGGTTCGGAATGTTTCGAGAACGTTTTATCGGGTTTTGCAATCGCGTCGAAAGTCACGCGGTAGCCGTTGTCGAGAAGGTATCTTCTCATCATCATAGCGTGGTCGCGTTCTTCCTGAGCCTGAACTTCATACCAGTGCGCGAAGCCGTCGAGTCCCTCGTCGGCATAGTAATTTGCGAAATCGAGATAGAGATACCCCGAATAGAGTTCTTTGTTTACCTGCTCGTTTATGAGCTTTGCTATTTTTTCATTTAACATATGTGTTTACCTCCGTGTAACATATATTTTATAACACATAAAATGTAAGTTTAAACATTTTAGCGGTAACTTTCCGCAAGCGCTTTAAATGCGGGTAAGGAACGTTTGAGCATTTCGGGCGAAACGCAGTAAGATACGCGCACGTATCCGCCGCAACCGAAATCGTCGCCAGCAACGAGCAGAAGTTCATATTTTTTAGCGCGTTCCGCAAACGCTTTGGAATCCTTTTCAAGCGACTTAACAAACAGGTAGAACGCGCCGTCGGGTTTTACGACTGTATATCCGTATTCGCCGAGAGCTTTTAAAAGCGTATCGCGGTTATTCTTATAAACGGAAATATCCGCCGTTTTGTCGTACACGCGCGCGACGAGCTGTTGGAAAAGATTGGGCGCGCACACGAAACCGAGCGCCCTGCCCGCGCCGCATATACCCGCGTACACATCGGAAAATTCTTCCATAGCGTTATTTACGGCTATATACCCTATTCTCTCGCCGGGGAGAGAAAGGCTTTTGCTGTAAGAATAGCACACTATGCTTCTATCGTAACAGTTCATTATGTAAGGCGCTTTTATGCCGTCGTCGAATACAAGCTCGCGGTAGGGTTCGTCGGAAATGAGGTAAACGGGTTCGCCCGTCTTTTTCGAATGTTCTTTCAAAAGCGCGCAAAGTTTTTTTACGCACTCTGCGCCGTACACGACGCCGCTCGGGTTATTGGGAGAATTCATAATAACCGCCTTAGTCTTTGCCGAAAGAGCGGCTTTCAATTTTGCAAAATCAATCTGAAAAGTTTCGTCCTCGCACTGCACGGCGACTAACTTCGCGCCCGCGTGTTCGGAAAAAACCTTGTACTCGGGGAAATAGGGCGCGAACGTAATCACCTCGTCGCCCTCGTTTACAAGCGCGTTCAGCGTTATCGTCAGAGAAGCCGCCGCGCCGCAAGTCATATAAATACAGTCGGCGTCAAGAGAAGTAGCAAACCGCTTATTGATATATCCCGCTATTTTATCCCTCACCTTAAAGTCGCCCTGTGCGGAAGTGTAGCCGTGGAGCGCAACCGCGTCCGAATTTTCGATTAAATCCGAAAGCGCGGCTTTTACCTCGGGCGGGGCGGGCACACTTGGATTGCCGAGCGAAAAGTCGTATACGTTCTCTTCGCCTATTTCCGCTTTGCGTTTCTTGCCGTATTCAAAAAGCTCCCTTATAGATGAACGGACTTTGCCGAGTTTTACGTTCGTTTCGTTTAACATTTTAATGCCCCTTTTTAAGTTCGTTATCTATATCATAGCACAAAAACGGGGGTTTGACAAGAGAAAAGTAAAAAACAAATAGACGGGCGCGGCATAAAGCCGCGCCCGCCACAGGATTAACCCGTTAAATCTTTTCTGAACAGTTCCATTATTCTGTTTTCTATTCTCGAAACCTGCACCTGCGACACGCCGAGCATATTGGCGACTTCGCTTTGCGTCATATCCCTGAAATAGCGGAGCATAATCACCTTTCTGTCCCTTTCGGGAAGTTCGGCGATAGCCGTCTTTAATTGCAAGGACTCTATTATATCCTCCTGCTTGTCCTCTACGGGCAGTTTTTCCAAAAGTTCCTGCGTTTTTTCGTCTTTGTACTCGCCCTGATTGTATATGGATACGGGCATATGAGTGGAACCCATAGTGAACACCACTTCGCTTTCGGGCATACCGAACTCCTCGGCGATTGCCTTTACGGTAGGTTGCGCGCCGTGTTCCGAGGAATACTTTTCGATAAACAGATTGATTCGCTTTGCCTGTCCTTTGATTGCACGGGAAACTTTTATGCTTCCGTCGTCGCGCATAAACCTTTTAATCTCGCCCGCAATCATAGGAACGGCGTACGTTGAAAAGCGTACGCCGAAACTTTCGTCAAAGCCGTTTATTGCCTTTAACAGCCCCATACTTGCAAGCTGGTACAAATCGTCGTACTCCACCCCTTTGCCGAGGTATCTTCTTATAATACTTTTTATCAGGTTGTTATTGCCGACGAGAAGTTCTTCCTTCGCGCCCGCGTCGCCCTGCTTCGCCTTTCGTATCAAACAGTTCGTCTGTTCGACGTCAAGCATTCTCCACTTCCGGTTCAAAACTTTTAGACATATATACTACCGTGCCTTCGCCCTGAATGGAATTAACCGAAAATTCGTCCATAAAAGTCTGCATAATGGTAAATCCCATACCCGAACGCTCGTCGGAAGGAAGCGTGGTATAAAAAGGCTGAACGGCTTTCTGAATGTCCGGTATGCCTTTACCCGTATCGCTTACCTTTATATGTAGTTCGTTCCCCTCTATTTCGCATTCCACCGTCACAATGCCCAAATTTCCCTTGTATGCGTGAACGGTACAGTTAGTTACCGCCTCCGACACCGCTGTTTTAACGTCGGAGAGCGCGGAAAGCGAGGGATTTAGTTCAAGGCAGAACGCGGCGACCGCGTCGCGCGCGAACGCCTGATTTACGGGTAGTGAATAAAATTGAAGTTTAAGATAATTTCTTGTCATCGTTAAGCACCTTTTAAGCCTTATTCAGCCTTGGGAATGAGCGAGTATATCCCGCTTAAATTGAGAATTTTGTCCGCCGCAAAGTTTGGATTTTCAATGTAAAGCGGAACAGACAGCCGCGAAGCCTTTTTGTACCTGCCTATTAAAAAGCCTATTCCTGTCGAATCCATAAACGCGACTTCCGAAAGATTAATCACTATTCTGTTTACGTTTACGTTTTCTTCAATCAGTTTGTCGCACTTGGCGCGCGCGTCCTGCGCGGAGCACTCGTCCATTTCGCCCGCAAGATTTATGTACAGCATTTTATCGCGCCTATATCCCGTAACAGTCATAAAAATACGCTCCTTTGTTACTCCTCGGAAATTAATACTACTATAACGGCGTTTAAAAAATCTGTATGTTCGCGGCGAATTTTGTATAATAAAGTAGAAAAGCCAATCGCGCAAAAAGTCTTTTTACGGGCGCTTGAAAAAACAACGGACGGCGAGTCGGCCGTCCGTTGTTTTTATTGGAAATTCAATATATCATAAATGTTTAACTGCTCAAAGGCAGGCGCACGCATATGGTTAGTCGTGAATCCTGAAAGTCGGCGGAAACCGTACCGCCCGTCTGTTCGAGCAAAACTTTTACAATCGACAGTCCGAGTCCGGTTGAGCCGCTTGCGCTTTCAACCGTATAGAAACGTTCGAACAGCTTGTTGAACTGTATCTCCGTCAGCTTAGAAGCCGAGTTGGAGAACGAAATTTCACCTTCGGGCGAGAGCGTAACTTTCAAATCTCCGTCGCTGTATTTAATCGCATTGTTAATCAGATTCGAAAACACGCGCGTGAGCGCGGTACGGTTGCTTGTGCAATAGACGGTATTTTCGGGCATTTTTATATCCGCGGCGATACCCGCTTGTTGCAGAGCGGAAAAACTCCCCACAAGACATTCTTCCAAAACCGCGTTCACCGAAACTTTTTCTTTCGGAAAACCATAGTCGGGGGAAGAATTAACGAAATATCCGAAAAGTTCTTCTGTAAGCTGTCTGAGAGTTTCGGTGCGGTTTTTCAAAATTGCGATATAGCGTTTCGCTTCCGCGCCCGTAACTTCGTTTTCAAGAAGAGCCAAATATCCGCCGATAGCCGTAAGCGGCGTGCGCAAGTCGTGCGAAATGTTTGTGACGGCGTTTTTTAGCTGTAAATCGCCTTGCTCGTATTTGAGCCGCTGTCTGCGCAAAATTCTCAACTGCACATTTAAGTCCGCCGCAAAGCGGCGGACGTATTTATCACTGCCCGAAACGGTAATCACCGTATTGGTATCGCTTTTAAGTTTTTCGGCAAATTCATTGCCTATCGTCCGTATATCCTTTTGAATTATAAGTAACTTTACAATAAGAAATACGTTAACCGCAGATAATATAAGGCAAATTACCGAAAAAATCATTATTACTTTTACTCCGTTTTACTTTATGTTCTTTTTTTCAAAAACCATCATTCCGACAGCCGTGCATAATGCGCAAATTCCGAACGAATAAATCGGTAACACATACAGCGGACTTACCGCTCCGAAAATAAACTGTATTGCCTGACCGCCGGGTAAAATATTTAAGATAATTTTTAAAACGGTTCTTGCCGCCCCCGTTATATAATCGGGGTTTGGAATTTCTACGTACCCGCCGTCGGTATTGTAAGACGGAATAAACTCGGGTTGCATCAAAAAACAAAATAATAAAATACCCGATATGAGAAGAATGAACGCAAATAAAAGATTTATGACAGTGGTTACCGCCTTATTCTCGAACATCATACTGAACATTGTATATATTGTACAGAACGAGAACAGCGTTAAAATTCCGACAATCAGCGTTTTAAACGTTTCTGCCGTAGGCAAACCAAGACAGGGGAAACCGATTATTACAAACGGAGCAACGTAGAACGCCATAAAAACCAAAGCGCATATTACAGAAGTTAAGCTGTTTGCGACAAAAATCTTCCACCGCGAATGCCCTACGATTAGTTTGTTGCGTATTGTTCCGTCGCTGTAATCCGCGCCGAAAAACAGACTTATAAAAATCGCGCAGGCAATTTCCGCGGGAATAACAAAAACAACCATCGCAACGTCTATACTGTCGATTCTTCCGATAAAAACGCTCGGAAGCAATAAAACGGAAAAAACAAAAATAATTCCGCATAAAATCCAAAAGAGTTTACTGCGTTTAATGCGCGCGAAGTTGGCGGTGAGAAGTCTATTCATTAGTTTTAC
The DNA here is from genome assembly GCA_947245485.1 of uncultured Clostridia bacterium. GTDB lineage: Bacteria > Bacillota > Clostridia > Christensenellales > Borkfalkiaceae > Coproplasma. The sequence goes on from CAMXOH010000007.1 coordinate 12,485, forward strand.
CTCCAACAAGTTCTATGTAAAACGCTTCGAGACTTTCGTCGCATTCGTGTAACGAACGCACGTTGCAGTTATTTTTATGCAGTGCTAACGTTAATTCGGTTATATCCGTTTCACCGAATATTTTAGCCTTTGTATCGGATTGTACAGAGTATTCGGCGTTCATAGCGTCGAGTACTTTTATCAAAGGTTTGACGTCTGATACGGTAATTTCCAAACATTTACGGCAGGCGTTTGCCACCTCTTCCGCGCTCAGTTCTTTTACTATTTTACCGCCGTCTATAAATCCGAAATGCGTCGCTATTTTAGACAGCTCGTCCAAAATATGGCTTGAAACAAGTACGGTTATTCCTTTCTCCCTGTTCAGCTTTAATATAAGTTCCCTTATTTCCACTATGCCCTGCGGGTCAAGTCCGTTTATGGGTTCGTCCAAAATAAGAAAATCGGGTTCTCCCGCAAGCGCAACCGCAATTCCAAGCCGTTGACGCATACCGAGCGAAAAATTTTTGGCTTTCTTTTTTTCGGTATTTTCAAGTCCCACAAGCCGCAAAATTTCGCCTATGCCGTCAAACGACGGCATACCCAAAATGCGGTACTGCTGTTTTAAATTATCTTCCGCGCTCATATCGAGATAGACGGACGGCGTTTCCACTACCGCGCCCATTCTGCGCCGAGCTTCGCTCGCCTCCTGAAATCTGTATCCGACGCCGTAAATTTCGATTTCGCCCATATCGGGGTGCTGTAAACCGCATATTAAGCGTATGAGCGTTGTTTTGCCCGAACCGTTTTTTCCGACAAGTCCGTAAATACTGCCTTTCGGTACGTTCATCGAAAGTCCGTTAAGAACGGTATATTTGCCGTACTGTTTTTTTACGGCATTTGTTCTTAAAACATATTCCATAAATTACCTCCCATATGTTATACTCCGATTTTATCATTGGAAAGTAAAGAAACCGGTAAAGAAATAAGTAAAGAAATGGTAAAGATTTATTCTTCTTTCAACTTAAATCCGATACCCCAAATCGAATCTATGTACTCTTTACCCGAAGCGGCTTTGAGTTTTTTCCTAAGATTGCCCATATGCACTTTAAGGGAACTTTCCGTACAGTCGGGCGTGTCCTCATAAATCAGTTCGAGCAATTTGGATTTTGTAATTACTTGCGGATTTTCTTTCATCAATATTTTCAAAATGGCGTATTCCGTTTTGGTAAGACGGACTTCGCTGTCGCCGATAATTACTTTATGCAGCTTAGTATCGAGCGTAATATCCGAAAACGCAAACACGGGCGAGCGCGCGGTTTTTGCACTGCGCAACTGCACTGATATACGCGCAAGCAGTTCCTTCGTATCGAACGGTTTTGTTACGTAGTCCGCCGCTCCGCCGAGCAAAACTTTGACTTTATCGTTTATATCTATTTTTGCGCTCATAACAATAACGGGAATATCTTTGATTTTTGCCAAAACTTCTTCCCCGCTTAAACCGGGCAACATCAAATCCAAAAGTATGAGTTCCACCCTTTTACCGGAAAGAAACAGCATCGCTTCCGTACCCGAATACGCGCGGTAAACTTTGTAGTTCTCTTTGTTAAGAATTTCTTCCAGCATATCGCCGATATACACGTCGTCGTCTATAATTAAAATCTCTTTCAAAGCGAAAATTACCTCCTCTTTGCCATTATAACACATTAAGAGTTGTTCGAAACAATATTTAGAAGCAGATATTAAACATAAATTTTTGAAATTGCAAAAAATAAGGCGCGGTATTGCCCGCGCCTCGATTTATGCAGTTATCAATTTAATTTTCTGCGTATTACTCTGCCGCCCGTAAGGACTATCATTTTGACTGCTTCAAGCGAGAAATCGTCCGCTTCCACAATCAAAGGTTTATTTAACGTGCCCTTTGCAAGAACTTTGAGAACGTTTATTTCCTTGGCAATCAGATTCCTTTCTTTAAGCATTTCGATTGTTATATATGCGCCTGCCTCAAAATTTTTGGAGAGCGCGTCTATATTGACTATGCCCCTCTTTTTGTTTACTGCTCTGTAAACTTTGACTACTTTTTCTTCGACGAGTTCTTCCGCCTCTTCGTCGCTCATAACGTTTTCGACTTCGCTGACGGCAACCTCTTCGAGAATTTCAAACTCTCTCGGAACAAGCGTCTCTTCGGGTTGTTCTTCCGCAACTTCTTCTGATTGCTCGATGACTTCCTCGGGTTGTTCTTCCGCAACTTCCGCAGGCTGTTCTTCTACAACTTCCTCGGGTTGCTCGGTTACTTCCTCAGGCTGTTCTTCCGCAACTTCCGCAGGCTGTTCTTCCACAACTTCCGCAGGCTGTTCTTCCGCAACTTCGAGTTGCTGTTTTTCGTCAAGTTCCGCCGCAGGCGCAGGAATTTCCGAAAGCACGATTTCTTCGAGAACGTGCGCATTGCCGCCGACTATTCTGATTAAATCTCTTTCGATAAGCGCGGGAGTCTGCTCGTAAGGAAGCAAGTAATCCTGTCCGATATAACCTTCCGTAAGCGCAAGTCCGAGTTCGTCCATAAGAGAGTCTATAATTTCCTTTGCGAATTTGACCCTGCGGGGACTGCTTATGCGGTACATTGTGGGAAGTTTGGCTTTGGGACTGCGTACTCTCAAATCGATTACTTTATATTTTGTGTCCGCAAATTTTTCGGGTTCAACGGAGAGACACATACAAAGCGTTTTACCGCGAACGACGAAACTTGCAAATGTGTTTCTGCCGAATCTGAAACTTTCCCTTTTCCAACTTATTCTGTTTTTTACTCCCGCATAGGAAAGCAAATAATTTTTTAATTCCGAATATCTGTTTTTGAGTTCTTCCGACGCCTGTATTATGCGCGCAGTATAACTGCGGTTATACCGAACCACTACGCCGTTTATGATTACTTCTTCGGCAACCTCTTCTTCGTTCTCCTCGGCGGCTACCATTTCCGCAAACACCGATTCGTCCGCGTCGTCCGTCTCTTCGAGCTCTACAATGCTTTCGCTCGGCGCTTCGTTTTCCGTAACTTCTTCTGCGGGAGGGACTATGTCGCTGACTTTAACAAGCTGTTCTTCCTCTTCCGCCGCGGCGGCTGCCGCGGCGTTTCTATCGGGAAGTTCGTTCGTAAAGAACGGTTTATACTCTTCGTTGCCCTCTCCGTCTGCGCCGTTGGTGCGCATATCGTCGAGTTGTTTCATTAAAAGTTCGCGCTGTTGCTGTAAAAGCCTGTCGTAAAGTTTTCTTTCGCCGCGCTTATTGAATATGTACGCGAGAACGATATTAAGAACTATTAGCAGGACTACCGCCGCCGCTACCGTTATGACGGTAAGGGTTTGCGAAGGCGTAAAGAAAGAGGCAAGTAAAATATTATTCATTGTTTCCCCCTCCGTTATTGTCGTTGTGTTCCGGATTTTCCGAGTTTTCGGGTTTTTCTTCCGTCTTAACTTCGGAAGGAGTTTCGCCGTTTTCGGGTTGAACCGCGTTTTCAACGGGCGCGCCGTCCGCCGATGCGGAAGCCGCCGCTAAAACGTCGCTCTTCTTTCTGCGCGCGTGCAGTCCGTACTGAACGCCGAGCGCGATTGCCGCTATGCCCGCGACTACGCCGAGAACGCTTGTTACTATAACGAACACGGTGTCCCAACCGACTACTATCCAGTCGAACGTTATATCGTCGACTGACGAGTCGGACCATTCGTAGTTGACTGTATCCTTAATGGAAACCGTTACTTTGAACGCGCCGCCGTAGCTCGTCTTATTGCCCTGTATCGTCATAGTGTTGTCGTCGAAGCCGACGGGAGTAAACGTAAGCGTTTTTCCGTTTACCATATACATACTCGTGTTCATAACGGGTTTATCGAGCTTCTTACGCGCTACCGTCCAGACGAGAACCGCGTTGTCTTCCTCCAAGGAAGTATTTTCCGCCCATTCGTAGTTATCCGAATCGTTGAGAATGAACCGCACGTTGTATACGCCCGCGTTGACTGCAAATACCGTTACGCTGCTTCCTACCGAAGTTATATCGCCGTCGTAAGCGATACTCATAGTCATCGGGTCGAAGCCGTTTACCTGAGATTGCAGTCTGCCGCCCGTATAAGTTACGTTCTGCGATTCGCCTTCCGAAACGGTTACGAGCGAGGGCGCCGCGACTTTACGTTTTGCAATAGTGAATTTGACGGGTTCGCTTGTTACAGCATAGTAGTTATCCGTTTGGGGAACGGTAATTCTTACCCAGTATTCGCCCGCCGCCGTCGGAACGTTTGATGCGTAAGTTCCGTCTTTTTCGTTCGAATACGAATAGAGATAATCGCTCTTTTCGCCGAACGTGCTTTCGCCCGCGGGAACATTTTCGTTCGCGTCGTACGCGCCGAAAGTCCAACCCTTCATTTCCGTTACCGTAACCGCGTTTTGGCTTCTTACGATTTCGAAAGGAAGGTTATATACCGCTTCTTCTACGGACTGCCATCTGTTGTTGGCAGGGTCTTTAAGCGTAAGTTTAACCGAATATACTCCCACGTTTGTGAAAGTTATGTTCTCCACTTCGTAGAACGAAGCTCCGTATACGCTGTCGTTTATAACCGCCTTTTGCGCCGCGCCCGTGAAAGGCTTGGTTTCCGCCGAAATATTTTCCGCTTCGTTAACCGTACGTTTTGCGATTGTGAACGGTACGCTGGGAGTGCCGAGACTTGTTACAAGCGTGTAGTTGCCGTTGTTGGAGGCGACGGCGGTCGCATAGTAACTGCCCGCGCGTGTGGGGATTGAAGACGACGCATTAAGGCTCGTATAATTCCACAAACCGTCGTTGGATACGCCCCAGTAGCGGAAGCTGAACGTGGGAGCGTCTTCGAAAGTTTCCGTTATATCCGTAACTCCGTCGCCGTCTACCGCGTAAATGCCCGTAAGTTTTGCGGGAGTGATTTCCGCGTCGCCGAACGTTCCGCCGCCCGACTGCGCCGTAATGTAAATTTCAAGTCTGTTAATCGTGTAAACGCCCGAACCGAATACCGTTACCGCATAGTTTCTGCAATTTTCGTAACCGCTTGCGTATATTCTGTAAGACGAAACGGGGTTAAACCGACTTTCTACGTCGGCGCGCTCGTCAACGCTGAGGGTTATGTTGAGAACGTTCGCCAAAACTTCGTCCTTATCGCATTCGGCAAGGCTGCCTGCAACGATACTGAGTCCGACTTCGGAAAGTTCGATATATTCGCCGTAAGTGCATTCCGCTTCGCCGATAATCACGGTTACGCTTCTTCTCTCTACGGTGAACGTTCCCTCTTCTAAGACTAAGTAATAGTTATCCGCCGACATTCCTTCAACGACGCCCTGCGTGCATTTCAAAAGCAATGCGTAATCGCCCGCTTCGAGCTTTTCGGGTACTTCCGCGAGTTCGTAAACGAGTTTGCCCGCCGCAACGGGTTCTTCGCCGTAAATAAATCCGCTTATTTCATATCCGTAAGCCGAGCCGCCGTCCTCGCTGAACGCTTCGCCGTAGATAACCGAACCGTAAGGTTTAACTTTGAGTTCTGCCTTATCGATTGTGAGCGCTTTCGATACGGGAACAGCCGTATTGTAGTTTTTGTTTCCTGCATTTTCAGCCTTAATCCAATACGAACCCGCGGGAAGCATATATTTGCCCGCGCCGTCTACGGGAATGGCTTTCCATCCGTCCGCAGGAGCGTTTTCGCCGCTGCGGAACGAGTAAGTATAGACGATTTCGCCGTTATACTTTGCCGACGCGCCGAGCGCGAATCCCGCGCCGTAAACCGAATTGACGCTTTCTGCGTTCCAATTGATTTCGTTGTCCGTCGCCGCGGCAATGTGCCATTTGAGTTCGGCTCCGCCGCCTACCGTCGTAACGCCGTCCGCCCATTGGTAGTTTTCGGGGTTAATCAGATAGAACGTGATTACGTAGTCGCCAGCGTCGGTTGCAAGCAACGTAATATTGCCGTCGCCGAGTACGGAAGAACCCGAATACGAGGGATTGAATACCCTGCCGTCGAAGCTGATTGTATTGGAGAGTTCCGTGCCGTTGAATTCGTAAGTCTTTTCGGGTTCGTCGAACTCGGGCGCGCTTACTATGCGCTTTTCTATTTCGAATACGAGGAACGCTTCCGCAGTGCCGTATTCGGTAGTTCCGGGATAATACGCCCAGAGAACGTACACGCCCGCCGCCGACGGGAAGCTGTAAGAATATCCGCCGCGCTCGAACATATTGTCCGTAGCGTCTTTAATCATAACTCCGTATTCGAGGTTTTCGATTTCGGGCACGCTATTTAAAAGCGCGTAGCGGTAAGTAAGAACTATGCTTACGTTTGGAATACTTAATACGGGAGCGCTTATTTCGGGTTCCTTGTCGCCGTAACTCCACTTGTCTACCGTATTTCCTTCGTCGTCTTGAAGGCGAAGCATTTCGATAACGAAGCTGTCCGCGGCAACGCTGAACGATATAGCGAACTGTTCGTTGGCGCTGTCAAGCCAAGCGTAGTTATACATTGCGTTTGCATTGAAACGTATCGAAGCCGTGTAAAGACCTACGCCGTAGATATTGACTTTAAGCTCGTTGCCGTCGGCGTCGATATAGTACTCTTTGCCGTGAAGCTCGCTTGTAAATACTTCGGAGAATAAATCGGTTACAGAACCGCTTGCGTCCGAATATACGTTGATAACGCTGTCTACCGTCATAATGGCGTTGATATAATTCTCTATTATACGCCATTTAACGTCGCCCGCCTCGAAGTTGAGATAATCGGGTGAAACCTTATTCCATCTAATCGTTACGTTCTGCTTGGTTACTGCGTACTTGAACGTCACCTGCGTTTCGGAAACATTTCCCGTAACGCCGTTTTTGCCCGTAACTTTTGTCTGTTCCGAGGTATTGAACTTGAAGTCGTATTCACCTCTTACCGAATTGTTTTCGCCGAGCGTAACCGTAACGGTATATTCGCCCGCGACTGTCGGAGCGCTCGCGCTGTTCGTATACTTCGTGCCGTTATATGCCGTTCCGTCGTATACGCGCGAAATATAATTGTTGGGCGCGGGAGGAAGTTTGCCCTCTCCGTATTCTATGCCCGCCGAATCTTTGCCGTTATAAAGCACGTTGCCGAGCGCGTCGGTTACGATTACTCCGTCGTTGTAAACGTAATATATAACTCCGCCGCCGTAGTTGGACGCGGGTTCGTTATCGACGAAAACAATCTGAGCCTGATGTTCGATACCCGAAATACCGTTATTGTAATTAATTTCGCCGTTGTTCATCTCTTCGGTATATACTCTGTCCGAAGTCGTCGCCGTGACAAGGCGGGGAATTACCGTCATTGTCGCCGTACGGTACGTAACTTCGTAGTTCGTAAATTCGAGTCCCGAAGGCGTTACGGTGTAAATCATTCCCGAATGGCTTTCCCACGGCTTATAATCGCCGCTTCCGCTGTTGCGCGCGGTAAACGAGAGTTCATCGGTGAGTTTATCCGTTGTATAACCGTAGGTATTGCCGTCCGCTTCTATAAATCCGTCGTAACGGACTGTGAAGTAGTAATATTCTCCGTCTACAACGGTAAGGTTGCCGTAAGGAATATTGAACGCAATAAAGTCGCTTGCATCGAGGGCGCCGTTTTCGGAAGCGAATTTGTAGCCTGCGCGGACAGTAAGCGCTTTCTTCCTTATTTCGAATTTGGGACGCTCCGCTTCCGAAGCCTCGCTCAAAAGTTTTTGACTGTTACCGAGCTTGACGTAGAACGTAACATTATAGTTGGTATTCGCCGTCTGCTGTCTTGCTTCGAGCGGATAAATGCGCGCGTCTATATCGTTGTCTTTCCTGAGCTGTAATGCAAGCGCGGAGATTATAGTCGCGTTATCATTATCGTCGCTTGTAGCGCCGCACCAACCGTCGGGGAGAGTGAAGAAATTGAGAACGTACTTTTCAAGCACGGGTTGAAGATTTTCGCCGTTGTATTCCGCCGAAGCCCAAGGAGTTTTCTTTATATCCGTAAAGCCGTTGACAATAACGTCGATTTCGCGCTGGATGACGCGGAGATAACCTATATTGCCCGTATCTTTGTTATAAGTGAAATCGTAGTTGAGCGCCGTTAACCCCGCGGGTTTGATTCTGTAAGAACTTCCCTGAGGACGGCATTCGGCGGGTTCATACGCCGTTTCCGTATTGCCGTTCCAATAGAATACCGAATAGGTTACGCCCGAGTGGTCTATTCTGTCCGCTCCCTCCGCCGCAATAAGGTTTTCGGTGGGTTCGTCGAGTTTGAAACCGTTGAATCTGTCGCTTGCAGAGCCGTTTGCATTATACGGAGAACCGTACTGTATTTCGGAATACTCGTTGAGCGCCCTTACGTCGTGGTCTGCGCGTCCTACCGTGAAAGTGAATACGATTTTTTCGCCGCTTACGTCTGCGCGAACGCTTTCGCCGCTGACGAAAGTATAGTTATGCAAACTTTCGCCGAGCGAAATTTCTACTTTGTAGTCGCCCGCGTTGAGCGCGTTGAGCGTGAACGTATTGCGTTCGCCGAACGCCGCAGAGGAAGACGCCGAAAGGTCAAAGTTTTTGAACTTTGCCGCCGTGTCCGCGAGCGTGGAACTTACGAAACTTACCGAAACGTCCGACGCGGTGATTTCCTCGCTCTCGACGAGATTTCCGAACGCATAGACGAGACTGTGCTGTAAAGAATTGTAATCCGACGAATAAGTTTTGCTTGCCGCCTGACTGTTGCCGTCAACCGTTATATCCCAGCCGAGCACGCGCTTCCTTATTTCGTGGTGCAGATACTGGCTTGCAGACCAGATATAGTTAGGGTTATCTACTATGAACTTATAGTAGTAATCGCCTTCGTCCGTTATGTACTTATCGAGCGCGTTACCCGCCTCGGTATCGCTTATATCGAGTTTCGAAATTACATTGGGGTCTGTGGAATAAACGGCATAGAACGTTTCGTCGCCGAAACCCTGCACGTCAGCCGCCGCCGTATGCACTTTTCTGAGTCCGTCGTAGTAATTGGGACTGTATCTGCTGTCCGAGAGCGAAGAATAAGGTTTAACGCTATCGTCTTTATCGATGTAATTCGTAACAGACGGTCCTAAGCTGAGCGAAGCCGCCGTGACTTCGAAAAGTCCCGCTTCGCCGTCAATTCCGCCGAGCATCAGTTCGCCGTGTTCCGCGCTGATTTCGCCGTATTGCGTTTGCGCTATGCCGTAGTAGTAATTTTCCGCATAGCCGCCGCCCTTTCTCCTGTACTTGGTATCCGCGGCTGACGCCTTTTCGGAATCGAATACGCCGCCCGTGAAAGTTATTTCATAGTTGCCGATATGCTTTGCGTCGGTATAGTAAGCGAATATGGGATATAAACCCGCTTCCAAAGTAGCCGTTTCGTCGACAATAGCTTTCGATACGAGGTAAATTACTTCGCCGTCGCTTTCTATGAATTTGTCGCCGCCGTCTATGTACGTAAGCTCGGGTCTTTCCGTGTCGCTTGCGCCAGACGCCGCGTTGAAGTTGTACCTGACGCTCCGTTCGGTTATTTCAAGCGTTACGGGACGGGGTGTAACGGTAAGAGTTCCGTTTACATCGCCGCCTTCGAGGCTGACGGTATAGTTGGAATTTTCAAGCATTAAGTCCGCTTTGTTTGAAAGTTCTATAACGTAGCCGCCCTCTTTTACGCTGCCGTTTTCGTTGCCTGCGGCATAACTGCTCGTAAATACGGGAACCGCGGAATTGTCGAAAACGTTTTCAATGGTTTCAAGCTGTCCGCCGTTTGTTACAAGTCCTTCCGTTACGAAATCGTATGCGGGAGCATCGTTGCCGTACACAACCGTTTTGTCGTCGGCTTTGATTGTGATATTTTTGCGCGCAACTTTGAAGAACATACTTGCGGAAACTTCCGTGTAGTTGTCGTTGCCTTCAACCGTATAGTAAACGGTGTATTCGCCGCTTTTAAATGTACCTTCGCCGAACAGCGCCGCAAACCATTCGTTGACGGTTTGCCCGTCCTGTTTCTCGGAAATCGCGTCGTAAATGTTAATTTCGCCGCTTATAAATTCTTCGAACAGGTAGTATTTTGCCTTGTTATTGCCGCGTACCGTTATATCTTCGACGGGCGCGCGCTCGAACGCGGGTTTCGCCGCATTGAGTTTTTGTCTGCCTTCGGAAGAGTATCCGTCTGCGTGTTCGTCCGTCTTTGCGCCATATACCCACGCCGCTTCGAACTCAGCCGTAGAATCCGCCGAGCTTGCCGCGTTTTCGAACGCGAGCGGAGTTTCAAATGAGTTTGTTCCGCGCGTTATCGAAACGTTCTTGGATATTATCTTATCGTTGTGGTTTGCCGCTTCGATTTTGTAATACACGAAGTAGTCGCCCGCGTCGATAAATTCGGGATATGAAGAATCGGATTTGAGAATCCAGCTCACGCCGTCCAAGTCCTCGTTGGGAACTTGTTCGCCCTTGACGGCGTAGTAGTACACTTTTGCGCCGTTATTGCCTTTGAGCACGTATTCCACGGTATCGTTGCAACCGTAAATAATTTCGTCGTAAACTTTTTTGTATTCAGGCAAATCTTCCGCGGAAATTTCCGTGTTGACTATTACGAACGCTCCGTCCGCGGGAGGCGCGAATGAGTAGTTGCCGCTCTTCGCGCTCTCGTTTCCGACAACGGAAATAACGTATGAACCTACGCCGCCCATTGCCGAAACTGCGCCGTCCGTAAACGTGAGCGCGGTTTTTTCGCCGTCGAGAATACTCATAACGACTATTTCGGTATAACCGTCGGGAATATTAACTACGTTGCCGTCAAATCCCGTTTGCGCAGTAGAAATTTCAAGACACTGCCGAACGATTTGCTCCTCTGTATAACCTATAAGACTCCAATACTCTACCGAGTTCTGTTCTTTTATAGTTACCGTTACGGGAAGCTGTTTTACGGTTAAAACGCTTTCCCCGCCTATTATCTTATAGTTTTTGCTTGTAAGTCCGCCAGCGGGAATAACCACTTGCGCGGTATAATCATCGCCCACGGGTTCGCCCGCCTGATAGGAAGCGCCTTCGCTGTTTTTGACGGTATAGGAGAAGTTGCCGCTTATGCCTATGTTCTGAGGGGTATCCGAGGAAATAAGTCCGTCGAACGAATAAATCGGGTTTGCTTCCGTCAGTCCGTCAACGTTCATCTTATAATAGCTGTCCGCAGGGTTGGTTTCGCCGTAGAAAATATCGAGGTTGAGCGAAACTTTAAGTTCCGCCTGCGTTATGCCCGTAGTTACCGCGGTTGCACTGACTTCGGGGTTATGGTTGTTAGCCGTAGCCAAAATCCAGTATTCGCCCGAGAAAACGTCCTTTAAACTGCCGTTCGTAATCTCTTCCCAACCGTCGGTTGCCGCGCCGTAAGCGGGCGCTTCGGGAGCTATTTCTCCCTCCGCCGTTTTCCAATAGAGTTTTACACTGCCTATGTTCGCACCAGAATTGCTGAGTCCGAGCGCGTATTTGATAAGGCTGTCGCTACCCGTTGAAATTATCGAATGTTGCTCTGCGTCGTAAACAGGTATTTCGTTCGCAGAAACGGATAAATCCGAAAGAGCCGCGGGCGTTACCGCGAGCGTGCCGAGCGTTGCGCTTGAAGAAACTTCCGCGCCGCTTACATTTACCGTGTAGTTTTTATTTTCGCCCTTATTGATAAGAACCGTGTAATCGCCTGCGTCGAGCCACTGCCATTCACTGCCCGTCTGTCCGTCGAGCGTTATAGAGAAGATATCCGTATCTCCCGCTATGAGCGCGTTTTCGGCACTTCCGTTAAACGTTACGGTGTAATCGGTTCCAGCGATGAACGCAATGTTTTCGCTGTAAGGCTTTGAAAGCGTAGCGTCCGTCAAAGCGACTTCGATTTCGCGGGGAACAATAATATACGTTCCGTTAGCGCTTTCCGCCGTAAGTTTGTAGTTATTCTTTCCCGAGCCGTCGATTACGGGTACAAGGGTATATGTACCTACGTTATATTCCGTAACGGTTGCGCCGTCGCCGTCTTCGAGCAGATAAGAAATTTTCACGTCGTCGCCCGAAACGAACTGCGCGCTTCCTGCGGCGTAGCTCCAATAATCTTCGGGTTCTTCTACCGATTTATCGTAGATATGTTCGTAAGCCGTCGTATTTACGTTAACCGTTATTTCTCTTTGAAGCACGGCAAGTTTTTTATTGATGCCCGCTTCGGGTAATATATAATTGTCTTTCGCATCTCCGTTAATTGCCGTAACGGAAAGGGTATATTCATTTGCCGACGTAACCGCATTCCCTTCGTTTACGGTAAGAGTAATTTCGTCGGGCGCGCCCTCCGCCTTTACAGCCGCGTTGGAAATTTCCGCGACGAGTATATGCCCTTTACCGTCGTAAGTTACCTGCCATTTACCGTCTGTTTGAGTAATGCCCGCATCTGCGCCGCCGTTCCAATCCGCAGTAAGTTCGCGGCGGGTTACTTCGAAAGTAGTCCAAATAGGAATATCTTCATACTGAGTGTCGACAGAAGTAAAGTCTATGGTGATTAATACGCCGTAGACGCCCGCGTTCCAAGGCAAGCCGTTGATTAAATCGGTTACTTCTTCCGCGCCGACTTCGGAAGCGGCGTTTTTGTCCGCAACCTTATAAATCTTATACGTGACGTTTTTGTCCACACTCTCTATGTAAGACAAATCTTTGCCCGTCAGACTGAAATAATCGCTGTCGCCGTCGAGATTTTCGCTTTGAGCGATTGTTCCGTTAAAGCCGTTTGCGCCGTAAAAGTAATCCGCTATATCGGTTACGCCTATTTCGAGTATCTGCTTGGTAATCATATAAGCGAGATAGACGCTGACGCTTTCAGCCGTCGTTCCGTAAACGGTTTCACCCCAAGGCAAGCCGTTCTGCGTGAGAATGGACATACCCTCGTTATCGTCAGTATTCTGAACCCATATATAGTTCAAAGGTTTGTCGCCCGTAATTTTAAGCTGAACGTAATACTTGCCGTATTCGTTGGGTTCGGCGGAAGTAATTACGTCAACGAAATCGCCCGCATATACGCCGTAAGCAAGCGAATAGTTTACGGTATGTCCGTCGACTTCGATACTGCCGCTTACGTCTGTTCCGAAAGGTTTCTTGATTTCCGCGTTGCCTTCCGAATCCTGACTGTACTGCATTGTACGGTTGGAATTGAGCGCGGGAGCGGTTAACTGCATTCTCGCAACGGCGAATTCCGCAGGTTCGGTCACGGTTACTGCCGCATCGTCTCCCGCCGCGCCGTCCGCGCTCCAATAATAGTTAGTCGCATCTTTAATCTTGAACGTAACCGAATATCTGCCCGCGTCCGAATAAGTTATGCCGTCCGCTTTAGTGAAAGCGGTTTCAGCCGAAACTGCGCCGTAAGACTGTCCGTCGAAATAGAATTCGTGCGTAAACGCGCCGTTTGCAACGATATCCCAGTCAAAACCGGCAACGCCCGTAACGTTTGCATAGACGGGGTTTACCTTACCCGAAACGCCCGTATAAGTCAAACCGGACACGCTTACCGTCGGCACGGGAAGTCCTTTTTTCGCAATGCTGAAAGCCTGCGTTTTATTTCCCGTTATTTCGTAGTTGAACGCTCTGCTTCCCGTCAAGCTGTCTGCCGTAGCGGTATGCTCGCCTGCGTCAGTCTGCCCGCCCGAAACGCTCACCGCAACGTTTTCGGCATTGTCTTTTCCGTTGTCGCAGATACCGTTGACAGCCGCTGTCGGTTTTTGTTCTTCGCCGTTATACGTAAAAGAGGAATTTCCCCAATCAATTGATACGGACTTTTTGCTTATTTCGAATACAAATTCAACTGCGTAATCGTAAGCGCCGCCTATACTGTTCTTCCACTTGAAGTTCGTAGCGGGTTTAACCGAAATATTATAAGTACATACATCCGTCATTCCGCCCGCAGTTACGGGAACGAACTCAGACGGAGCTTCGGGTTTTAAACTTTCGTCTGCCGTAACGGTAAACACGAGCATTTCCGATTTTGCCGCGCCGTAAACGTAATCCGCCCAGTTGGCAATGAATGTCGAATTATTGAAATGATAAGCGCTTCCGTTATAAACTACCGTAACTTTATTTCCGCTTACTGTAATTCCGCCGCCCGTCGAAACCAATTCAATAGCTTCGAGGTCGGAAGGCGTTATGGTTATTTCGATATGTACGTCATTATTATCGAAGTAGTTAGCCGTCAAATCGAAACCGTCTTTTGTCTGAGCTTCGAACGAAGACAGTTCGAGATAGTAAGTTCCTGCCTCCGCTTCGATATACCAGTTAACGGAATCGCTTGCGGTATGCTGTTTTGCGTACTCTTTGGTTTTTGAACTGTCCTGATATACTTTAAAATCAACCGTAAGTCCGTCGTCGGTAGCGAAAGCATAGTCCGCGGAATTGCTGACTGTGAGCGAGGGAACGCGCTGGAAACCCGAAGCGTCGTAGATATAGGTCAACCCCGTTTCCCAATCAGCTTTAACCGCCGTTCTGTTAACGGTGTATTCGTAAGTTATATCTTCCCTTTCCTTGCCTGTTTCCGCTTCTGCCCATTCGTGGTTGCCGTCTATTGAAACGGTTATCGAATAAACGCCCGCGTTTATGAATTTCAAAGCTCCGTCCGAAGTTTCGGATGCGGTATTTACGGTTATGCCGTTAGTAAACGCGTCTCCGCCGTGAGTTACAGCCGAATAAGTAACGGTGAGTACGCCGCCGCTTCCCGTGAGCCAGTAGTCTTTTGTGTTTTCAAGAGCGACGGTTTTCTCGCTTCCGTCATATACGGAATCAACCGCGGGAGCGTCGAAAGTAACTTTAACTATCGCTTTGCGGCGAACGGTAAATTCCGCCGTAGCCGCGGGAAGATTGTAGTCGCCCGCGCGGTCTTGTTCGGTTCCGCCGAACGTGTCGCCGCTCAGTTTCGACGCATAGTAAACTACATAGTCTCCCGCCGCCCATTCGCTTGCGTTTTCTACTGAAACTTCCGTTCCGCTCACCGCGCCCGTGGACGCGGTGAAACTGAAGCCGTCTCTAAGGTAGTATTTAGGTTCTTCTTTTACTGCGTAAATTCTATCGCTTTCGTAATTTTTATCCGTCCAGTTGAACGCAAGTTTTGAAGGTTCGGGCGTTCCGCCGTAAGTAAAGTCGAACGCACCGTCGTTGTTTTCGACGGTAAACGTGTATTCGCGCGCCGTGATTGTGAAGTCGATTTTAAAAGCCGTTACAGCTTCGGCGCTGCCTTGCGGCGTGTACTGCGTCGTGGTTATGCCGTCCGCCCAGCAGTAGTTAGCGTCTTTTATTTCAAGGTAGACAGTATAATCGCCTGCGTGGAGATAACTTTCCGTATCCGTGCTGTGTATAGTAAGAACATCGGATATATTGTCGGAAGAAATTATGCCCTCGTTGGCCGTATTACTGCCCGTATCGAAAAACTCGTCCGCGTCGTGTACGGTTCTGTCGTAATATACGACGTCCGTATTCAACTGCGGATTAATAGCTCTCTGCCCGACGGTTACGGCAGTATTCTGCGTTGAAGTGCCCGAGTTATAGGCGTTCGTCGCCTCGGTAGTTATTACTATTTTATACGTACCTGCGGGAAGTTTGGGAATACTGCCTTTTTTCTGCAAGTATTCGTCGCCCGTGACTGTATTGGTATATTTTATGGTATACGAAACGTTTATTTCGTCGAGGTCGTATCTCTGTCCGCTTGCCGTTGTTCCGTAAACTTTGGGCGCGTTGGGCGTTTCGCCGTAAGTCCACTCGTCCTCGCCGTCGTTGTATTCGAAGCTGACTGGAACGAAATCGCCTTTGTTTATGGTAACTGTATAATAAATCGCATGTTCGGTTCCGCCGATAACGTTGCCGAGCGAAGTACTCCAACGCACTTCGTCGAGAACGGAATTATCGAGCGAAGTATTGAGCAATTCTACGCGGATATAGTACGTAATGCCGCCCGCAAGGAAATTGACTTTTCCGAGCGCGCCGTCGTATTCGGCGAAATCCGTGCCGTCGGTTTTAGTTAAATCAAAGCAGTCTTTTTCCGTGTCGAAAATCGTAACTTTTACGTTTTCACTGCTCAAAACACCGTCTATGACGGGAAGCGTGAGAGGTTTGCTGACTCCCTCATAGTAGTCAACCGTGGTGCTGTTGAAATCGGGAACTTCGAGAACGTATTTCGAAGGCTCAACCGGATAGGTTTGCGCTCTCGTCCATACAGGACTTCCCGCAGAAGGGTTATAACTGAACTGAACGGTAATTATGGCAACGTCCTTTGTTATAACGGGTACAACGCCGGCGCTGTTTTCGGAAATAAGTTTACCGGCACTGTCTTTCAATTGAATTTTAACGTTATCTTTGCCTTTAAAATCTTCGAGATAAACTCGCGCTTCCTGTTCGCCCAATAAAGCATCTTGATAAGACAATGTAGCATAAAGTCCTTCGAGATTGACTTCCGCTCTCATTGTCTGCGAAGGCGGAGTGGTATTTACGTTTGAAATTCTGTCAGAATATAATTCTTTAATTGCTTGCCATGTTACGGTTAATTTGCCTTTTGCGGAAATTGTGCTATTGTTGAGAGTTACGGTAACTTCTTTTTGATACTTTCCGCCTGCGGGCGAAGTAAGCAAATAATCCGCCGAGGGAGCAAGTGAACCCGATACTGTATATAAACCCGCGTCAAGCGCATTGCCTTGTTCGCCGTTGTTATATATGGGGAAAACGCAACCGTTAAAATAGCTTGTAAAGTTAGACGAATAGGGATAAAGCACGTTATCTCCCTGATTGTTTCCGTCAACAACTATTCCCGTTATACTGCGTTCTTCGAAAAGCAACGACAGCGCGCAGTTGATATTGTTTACCGATATGGATAAAGTTTTATTGTTCGCGCCCTCGAAAGAAGAAGCTCCGCTGAAATTAACCGTATAATTTCCTTCGCCCTCTGTATCTTTAACGTTATTTACGACAGTCGTCGAATTGTAATCGGTAACGTTGAGAAGGCGCGCGGAGTTGGGGTACAGCGCGTAAATATTCAAATGTTTGAATACGTCGGCGCGCGTGGGAATAATGCCCCCGCCCGTGACGAACGCGGAATACCATTTACCGTCTACCAGCCACTCGTATTTGTCGGCATTGACGTCGGGTCTGCGGTAGCCTTCCGTTTTAACGAGCAAGGACGCGCCCGTCATTTGCGCGCGAGTAAAAGTCGCGTCAACCGTAACGTTAACTTCGCCGCACTTTACGGTAAAAGAACTGCCGCCCGTAGAAAAATCCAATACGGAATAAAGTTCGCGGTTTGCTATTAACTGCTCCTGCTCGACAATTTCTCCGTCCACGGTAGTATTGAATTTTCCCTTAACCGTAAGAAAACGTTTAACCGTTCTCTCGTTTAAATCATCGGTAAGCTGTCCGTTCACCGTCGCGGTAACGGAAGTATATTCGGGGATTTCGTTTACGTCTTTAACGTCCACGGAAACCGATTGCGAAGTTCTGCCGCACACCTCTACGGTTACGTATACGAAATCCGCCACCGCGGGAACGACGGCGCCGTCGCCGAGCGCGTTGCCGTTTATAAGCACGACGTATTCTTCGGGCAGGAGAGTAAATCCGTCCGACTCTACTATGAGATTATCCTTTAAATCTCCAACCGTGGTTTTACCGTCGTAAATTACGGCATAGTTCCCCTCTTCGCCGTACGGCGTTACGGTAGGACTGCCCGTATAGTTGCGGTAAGGCGTAGCCGCAGGCGAATCCGTCTGCGTTGCGGGCGTTTCCGTTTTGGAATGCGAACCGCCTTTGTTGCCCGCGTTCGGAACAATGCCGAACGACAGTACCGCGGCGGTAACGAGTACCGCGCAAACGAGTACTGCGCAGAACGCAAACGCTATTTTGCGCTTTAACGATAAATTGTGTAAAAAGTTCATAATTCCCCTCCGTTGATTGCCTTCTCCCGAATGTAATCCCGTTTTTTTATAAGAGTTTCTTTCATATTCTTTTAGTATAATTACGGCGGACAAACGCCGCGCAAGCTATTAAAAAACGCGTGCAAGACGGTCGCACATTTCGTACGCCGTCGCTCAAACTTTAATATCGTTACTGGACTTATGCAAAAAATTCGTCAACTTAATTTTTCAAGCTCTTTGCTGAGTTGGCGGAGATTTTTACGTTCAAGTTCGATTAAATTGGAATATATCTTAAAATACTCCACGTCCGAAGCGTTGGGCGGTACGTTGTTCACGTGCGCTTCCATAAGCGCGGACTGCGAACGCATACGCTTTTTTTCCAGATTTTCGATTTCCTTTTCGCTTGCGGCAATTTGCTTTTTCAATTCGCTTTTTCGGGACATTACAATATTCTCCTTTACTTTATTTCACCTTTTATAATTTCATATTTCTATTTTAACAAACTTTTAAAATTTACGGAACGGTTAGAGAGCGCGCGGAAGCAATCTTCACACTTTCTTCACAAATCCGCACGTTTTGTCATTTTTAGCGGGCAAAATATTGCTCTTGATTTAAAAACAATTTCCGTCCTATTTAAAAAATTTATAAAAAACGGTTTTAAGAACCGTAAAATTTGCTGTTTTATGTTTAAAAAAGCGAAAAAATAAGCGTTTAAATAATTTTTAGTAGCACAATAAGCCGTTTTACACGGCTTTTGAGCGAATTTTTTGGTTATTTTTTATATTTTATCATATTAATTTACAGAAATCAATACCTAATGCACTAATATAAGCGCAAAATGTATACCAAATTATAACTTTTTTTTATTAAATCGGACACGTATGCGGTTTTAAATATTTTCCTTGATTAAAAAAAATTAATTTATGCACAAAAATGCGCCCCCGAACGCACGATTATACCATGCGTTCGGGGGCGGTTTTTTCGCCGTACGGCTATTTTAAGGCTTAACTAAACTTACAACGGAAGTTGCAATGTTTTCGCGGAACGCCCTGTCGTGCTCTACGAAAATCATTGTAGGCGCATACTCTTTAAGCAAATTCTCGATTTGCATTCTCGAATATACGTCGATATAATTGAACGGTTCGTCCCATACGTACAAGTGCGCATTTTCGCATAAACTTTTTGCGAGCGCCGTCTTTTTCTTCTGCCCTTCCGAAAATTCCGAAATATCTTTTTCGAACTGACGGCTGTCGAAACCCATTTTACTGAGTATAGCCATAAACAGACTTTTGTCTATTCCGCTTTCGGACGCATACGCGGAAAGCGTGCCGCTCATTGCGGAAGTATCCTGCGGAACATAGGAAATTTTCAAGTTGGAACCTAACGATATTAACCCCGTATGTTCTATATTGCCGCCGCAGAAAAGTTTCAAAAAACTGCTTTTGCCGCTTCCGTTTTTACCTTCCAGCGCAATTCTGTCCCCGCAATTTAAAGAGAACGAAACGGGCGCGCAAACGGCTTTGCCGCCGTAACACACCGCCGCGTCCGTAACGGAAAGTAGTGTTTGTTTAAAGTACGTTAGCGGCGAAAGTTTGAGCTTTTCCGCGGTTTCCGTATTTTTGAGCAACGTCGATTTCTGCTCTATTTCCCTCTGCCGCGCCGCCTCCGTGCACTTCGCGCGCTTCATCATCTTAGCCGCTTTATGCCCTATAAATCCCCTGTCGGGTCTGAGTCCGGAATTTCTGACGCCGTATTTAGTCGCCTCGACTTTGTCCGCCCATTCCGCAGTCTGCCTTGCCGACTCCTGCAAGCGTTTTATATCGTTTTGCAGATGCTCGCTCTGCCTTCTTTCGGACTCCTGACGGCTTTCGAAATTAGTCATAAACGACGAAAAATTTCCCTTCTGCACTTCTATATCCGTCTTGTTCAGGGAAAGAATATGGTCTACGCAACCGTCGAGAAATTTTCTGTCGTGGGAAACAAGAATAAAACTTTTCTTCTTTTTAAGGTACGCCGCAACAATCTCGCGCGCCTGAACGTCCAGATGATTGGTAGGCTCGTCTATTAACAGAAAATGCCCCTCGTTGAGAAACAGCGCGGCAAGAAGAACTTTTGTCCGTTCGCCGTTGGAAAGCGTGCAGAACGGACGGTACAGCGCTTCGGGCGAAACTTCGAGATACGAAAATTCGCGCATAAATTCCCACTCTTCCGCAATGGGACAGACTTCGCGGAGAATTTCTCCCGTAAGTTCGTTTTGAACGGGTACGGCATAAGGAAAATAGTCGAACTGCACGGAAGAACTTATATTGCCCTTATAGGGGAATTTACCTTGCAATAAATTCAAAAAGGTGGTTTTTCCGCGCCCGTTGCGCCCGACGAAACCCAGTTTCCAGTCCGTATCGATTTGGAAATTGACGTTTTCGAAAATCAAGTCGCCGCTCGAAGAATATGAAAAAGTGAGGTTTTCCACTTTTATAACCGACATTATTCGCCTCCCCGTCAAATAAAACGCCGCGCCGATTTAACGTATGCGCGGCTATTCAACGTTGTTATTTTTCTATGCGGATACCAAGTTCTTTTAAAAGATTCAACGCTTCGCCTGCGGAAAACACTGCGCCTTTGACAAAGTTTTCCGATACGGACAACCTGTATCCCGACGCCTGACGGAAGTCGCATTTTCTCAAATCACAGCCGTTAAATTCGGTATTCTTCAAATTGCAGTTTTTAAAACTGCTTTCGCTTAAATTACAATTTTGAAACAAAGAATGTGAAATTTCCGATTGCAGGAAATCGAATTTTTTAAAATTCATTCCCTCGAAACCGTTGTATTTAAGACAGCATTTTTCAAACTTTTGCACGGGGAACGCAAAAGCCGAACCGAGCGTATTCCACTGCATTCCGATAATGTTGCATTCAACGAAAACCGAAAACAGCATACTCGTGTTTTCGGATTTAATATTCACAAGAGTACAGTTTATAAACGTACATTCCGAAAATTTGCAATTTAAAAAAGTACAGCCGTCGAATTTGCAATTTTCGAATACGCAGTCCGTAAATTCGCAATCTTCGATAGAAGTATGCTCCTTTACCGCTCTTATGAATTTTCTGTCGTTAAAACTGCGCATAACCCGCCTTTTTTAATTAAGGTATTTTCCGTCTTTTAAATGCGTCAAACTTAAACCTTGAATATCCGTTTGCTGAATTATAATATAATATTTGAACTTTTGCAATAATTATTGCGCTAAGGTTTCGAATATAATGAATTTATAAATTTTATAATTGACTTTGCGCCTTTACTGTGTTAGACTTTTAACGAACGAAAAAAAACCGATTTTCGTAACATAATGAAACGAGGGAAACGATGAGAAAGAATTTTTTTAAAACGCTTATTTGCGGCGCGCTTACGTTTGCGCTCGGCTTGGGAATGTGTTTTGCCTGCGCCTGCTCCGACGGCAAAGACAACGGCGAAAGTTCCGCTCCGCCTGCAATTACCAAACCGCCCGTCAAGGAAAAAGACGACAAGAACACCAAGTATCTTGAATTTAAGAGAAATTTCAAAATAATGGTGCTGGCGGATATTCAGGTTGAAACCAAAACGGAATGCACAAGAGAGTTCGTAAAAATTACAAAGTGCGTAAACGAGCAAAAACCCGATTTAATTGTACTTACGGGCGACAACGTTTTCAGACCGGCAAACACCAACGTTTTGGCGGAATTAATAACTTGTATGGACGCGCTCGACACTCCTTGGGCGCCCGTGTTCGGAAACCACGATGCGGAAGGCAATTTGACGAAAGCGCAGATGGGCGAAATGTTTATTTCCGCCAACAATTGCCTGTTTCTCCCCGGCGAAGAATTTATACACGAGGGCGGCGACGATTGCTTGGGCAATTATTGCGTAAATTTACGTTCAAACGGAAAAACGGTGTACAGCCTGTTTCTTATGGACAGTAATATGGACGCACCCGCGCCCGAAAAAGGTTACTGCTATCTCTATCCCGACCAAATAGAATGGTTTTCGGGACGCGCCGCCGAATTACAGACAGGGCGCGAAAAAGACCCCGTAAATATATTCGCCTTTTTCCATATTCCCGTGCCCGAATACGCAGTAGCCGTTTCCAAATTCAAACAGGACCCCTCGAACGGTTGGGGAACTTTTAAAGAAGACGTTTGCTGTTCAGTCAAAAATACGGGATTTTTCGAGGCGGCGAAACAAGTAAATACCCGTGCAATATTCTGCGGGCACGACCATAACAATACGGGCGCGCTCGATTACGAAGGCGTTCAGCTTGCTTATGCGCTTAAATCTTCCGAGGCTTCCTATCATGACGAAGAACTTTTGGGCGCAATGCTCGTTACGTTAGAGGATAAATATTCGTTCAATATCGAAAACGTTTACTTCGATAAATAAATATTTTGAAAAAGGAAGTCTGTATTTCATAGATATTAAAAAAGCAAGGACTATAATCAGTCCTTGCTTTTTTAATACGGTTATGCTATGATGAAATTACGATAATCAGTAATTTAGCTGTATACTCGTCATTGCGAGGGAGCAACGCGAACGCGGCAATCCAGACTATTCCGCTC